>NZ_JAKLJH010000010.1 GCF_023151265.1 Flavobacterium sp. | reverse complement strand
GGTATTGGTAAATGGTGTCAAATTGCAAAACAAAACCAATAGTTACAAAAAGTAAAAAAATCAACATGTCTACAATTCGTTCGGCTACTATTGTTCCAAATGCTTTATCGAAAGGGACATCTTCATATTTTTTCAACAAAGCGGCTCTTGATACTTCACCAGAGCGAGGAATGGTTAAATTGACCAAATAGGAAACACAAACTGTAAAAAAATCGTTGTGAAATTTAGTATGATATCCTAAGTGTTGTAAAGCAAATTTCCAGCGGTAGGCTCTTGACCAAAATCCGAAAAGCGCTATAAAAAGGGATAAATAAATGTAGAAATAATCAGCTTTTATAAAACTGATTTTAATTTTTTCTAATTCTTCGGGTGTAAGTGTGGAGTATTGATAATAAATTATGCCTAACCCAATAAAAAGTGGGATAGTTAGACTTAAAAATTTTCGAATACTAGCTTTCAAACTAGGTTAAAGAATTATCTTTCTCGTTAGGAAAAACTAAAGTAGGTTTGAACTTTTTAGCCTCTTCAAAGTCCATAATTCCGTAAGAAATGATGATAACGATATCACCACGGTGCACTTTACGAGCTGCAGGTCCGTTTAATGTGATTTCGCCTGTATTTCTTGGTCCTTTGATGGCATACGTTTCTAATCGTTCTCCATTGTTAATGTTAACGATTTGTACTTTTTCACCTTCAATAATGTTAGAAGCTTCCATTAGTGCTTCGTCGATGGTGATACTTCCTATATAATTCAAATCGGCACCCGTTACGGTTACTCTATGAATTTTCGATTTTACTACTTGAATTTGCATGATGCAAAGGTAATTAATTTAGTGAAATATTATCAATTAATCTGATATTCTCAATGAAAATGGCAATAAATCCGCGATATTTTTTGTTGGATTCTTTTTCAGAAACTGGTAAAAGTGTTGCTTCATCGGCGATTTCAAAATATTCTAATTCAAATTCGGGATATTTTTTGAATTCGTTTTCTACAAATTTTATCGTTTCTTCGGCTGAATTCGTTTTGAAAATTTCTTTTGCCAAATTTAATATTTGATAAATAATTGCCGCTTTTTCTCGTGCAGATTCGGAAAGACGTTCGTTTCGTGAACTCATAGCCAATCCATTTGCTTCTCTATGTATTGGGCAACCAATAACTTCAACTGGAATGTTATGTTTTAAAACTAATTTTTTTACAATTTGCAGTTGTTGAAAATCTTTCTCACCAAAATAAGCTTTGTTCGGTTGAACAATTTCGAAAAGACGTTTCACAATAGTTCCTACGCCATCAAAATGTCCTGGTCGGTGTTTTCCTTCCATTTGATTTTCTAAACCATCGTAATCAAAATTTTCTGAAATCGTATTTCCTTCATAAATATCGGCTACTTCTGGGGCATAAACGATGATGTTATCGCTTAAATCTTGCATGATTTGTACATCGCGCTCTAATGTTCTAGGATATTTATCTAAATCTTCAGCGTTGTTAAATTGTGTTGGATTTACAAAAATACTCATTACTGTTACATTGTTTTCATTAAGTGAATTTTTCAGTAATGATAAGTGTCCTTGATGTAATGCTCCCATTGTAGGAACAAATCCAATGGATTTATTTTGTTTGATTAATGGGCTTAAAAAAGCGCTTAAATCGGACTTTTTGTTAAAAATGAGCATTTTCTACTTTGTTATTTCAGGTGCAAACTTACTATTTTAGTAGATAAATCCATAAAATTTTGTAATTTTGCAAGGTTTTTTAAAACATTAATTAACTAGAATACATTATGGAAGACAAGAGGATATTGTATGTATCATCTGAAGTGGTGCCTTATTTAGCTGAAAATGAAGTGTCGTTGCAATCGTATGAAATGCCAAAAATGATTAATGATTTAGGCGGACAGATACGAATTTTTATGCCTAGATACGGTAATATTAACGAAAGAAGACATCAATTACACGAAGTTATTCGTTTATCAGGAATGAATTTGGTGGTAAATGATATGGATATGCCTCTAATTATTAAAGTAGCTTCAATTCCTAAAGAGCGAATTCAGGTTTATTTTATAGATAACGACGAATATTTCAAAAGAAAAGCAACTTTTTCAGATGAAGAAGGTGTTTTATATCCAGATAATGACGAAAGAGCTATTTTCTTCGCAAAAGGAGTAGTTGAAACGGTTAAGAAATTAAATTGGGTTCCAGATGTAATTCATGTTCATGGTTGGATGGCAGCTATGTTGCCAGTTTACTTAAAGCATTATTATAAAGATGAAGGTATTTTTGCAGAAACAAAAATTATTTCTTCGGTTTATGAGCAAGGATTTGAAGGAGAATTAGACAAGGAATTTATCAATAAAGTATTGTTTGATAATATTGAAAAAGAAGCGGTTTCAGATTTAGCTTCGCCAACTTTCGAAAACTTAATGAAAGTTTCTATTGCTCACTCAGATGCAGTAGTAGCGGGTTCTGAAGTGTTGTCTCCAACTTTAACAAAATTTATAGAAAGTTCAAACAAACCTTTTTTACCTTTCGCCTCTAAAGACACAATTAAAGAAGTATATACTTCGTTTATTAAAAATCACGTATTATAAAAGGGTTTTACCGTTATGAAAAAAAGTTTTTTTAAGATATCCTCTCTATTATTTCTATTTATTGTATTAATTTCATGTGATAAGGATTTTAATTCCTTAGATTCAGATGTAATTGGAAATGATCATTTTGATTTAGTAAATGAAGAAGTTTCACTTGTGGCTTATTCAATAGAAACAGGTGCAGTACAGACAAATAATTTGCCATTAAATGCGCTTGGTATTTATAATAATCCAAAATTTGGACTTACAAAAGCTCATTTTGTTACGCAGGTTGAACTAGGAACTGAGAATCCTTCATTTGGTTATAATCCGGTTATTGATTCAGTATATTTATACGTGCCTTATTTTAGTCAACTCAAATCAACTGAAACAAGTGGAGAGCGTATTTATGAATTGGATTCTATTTATGGAAATCCAGAAACAGGAAAATTCAAATTAAGCGTTTTAGAGAATGGTTATTATTTAAGAGATTATGATCCGACAGATAATTTGGAATCTGCTCAAAAGTATTACAGTGATGAAAAAAATTTGATAGATCCCTTTAAAGGAACAGAGCTTTTAAATAATAGTACAAATATAGCTCAAAACGATGAGTTTTATTTTAGTAAAAAAGAACTGTATATTTATAAAACAGATGGTGCTGGCTTGTATATAGATGCAAATGGTGAAGTCTTGTCAAATCAAAATGATGTTTCTTTAAGAGTTATAAAGGAGCGAAAAACTCCAGGAATTTGGTTGGATTTGAAAAACACCTTTTTTCAACAAAAAATTTTAGACGCAACTTCCTCGGGAAATTTGTTTAATAATAATATTTTTAAAAATTATTTTAGAGGTCTGTTGTTTGAAGTGGAGGAAATTACTCCTAATCAAGGAGCTCTAGCAATTTTAGATTTTTCAAAAGCAGAATTTAAGATTATTTATAAATCTTCTGTTACACCCACGACAGGAAATCCAAATCCAGATAGAACAAGAAAGGAGTTTTCTTTGAAAATGGGGTATAATGCGTCTACAACTTTAAGAAATAATAGTGTAAATTTTCTAAATCACACGGCTTCTTCAGATTATTTAGCAGGATTAGATGATTCTAATGAGATTGTTGGAAGTGAGAAATTATACATTAAAGGTGGAGATAATGGTTCAATTGCATTTGTTGACTTATTTGCTAATGGTGAATTAGATGATTTGAGAAATAATATTTCTAATAATAAATGGTTAATAAATGATGCAAAGTTAACATTTTATGTTGACAAGGTTGCTATGCAAGGAGTTCCTGGTTCAAGTGAACCGGAGAGGATATTTATTTATGATGCAACTAATAATTCTGTACTTTTAGATTATACTTTTGATTCTTCTACAGCGGCGAATTTAAAAAACAATAAATTTGTTTTTGGGGGTATTATAGAACGAGAAACAACAGGAGATAAAAAAGGTATAAAGTATACGGTAAGAATTACAGAGCATATTAAAAGAGTTTTAAAGTTAGATGCAAACGGAGATTATTTGAACAATATAAAACTTGGGATTTCGGTGACTGAATCAATTGGTATTTCGTCTTACAGTAATTTTATTAATAGAATTGAAAATCGTTTAGGAAAGTTGCCTTTAGCTTCAATATTAAATCCATTAGGAACTGTTTTATACGGAAATAATGTGGCGCCTGATGATGAAGACAAAAAACTTAAATTGAGTATTTATTTCACTAAACCTAATAACGAATAGTATATGTGTGGAATTGTAGGTTATATTGGTCATAGAGATGCTTATCCAGTTATTATTAAGGGTTTGCACAGATTAGAATATAGAGGTTACGATAGTGCCGGTATTGTTTTATATGACGGAAAAGATTTAAAATTATCAAAAACCAAAGGAAAAGTTTCTGACCTTGAAGCTAAAGCGGAAAGCGAGAAAACGACTGTTGGTAAAATAGGAATGGGACACACACGTTGGGCAACTCACGGAGTTCCTAATGATGTAAATTCACATCCACATTTCTCTAATTCGGGGAAATTAGTGATTATTCATAATGGAATCATTGAAAATTATGAGCCATTAAAACAAGAATTAATCAAAAGAGGTTACACTTTTAAATCGGATACTGATACAGAAGTATTGGTAAACTTGATTGAAGAAGTTAAGAAAAAAGAGAACTGTAAACTAGGAAAAGCAGTTCAAGTTGCATTAAACCAAGTTATTGGTGCTTATGCGATTGCGGTAATTGATGTTGAAAAGCCAGACGAAATTATTGTAGCTCGTCTAGGAAGTCCATTAGCAATTGGAATTGGTGAAGACGAGTTTTTCATCGCATCTGATGCAACTCCATTTATCGAATATACTTCAAACGCTATTTATTTAGAAGATGAAGAAATGGCAATTGTGCGTTTACACAAACCATTAAAAGTTAGAAAAATCAAAGACGATTCATTGGTTGATCCTTACATTCAAGAACTTCAATTAAACTTGGAGCAAATTGAAAAAGGCGGTTATGATCATTTCATGATGAAAGAAATCTATGAACAACCAAGTGTAATCAAAGATACTTATAGAGGAAGACTTTTGGCAAACAAAGGAATTATCCAAATGTCAGGTGTTGAAGATAATTTAGAAAAATTCTTAAACGCAAAACGAATCCTAATTGTTGCTTGTGGAACTTCATGGCACGCAGGATTAGTTGCAGAATATATTATCGAAGAATTTTCAAGAATTCCAGTAGAAGTAGAATACGCATCTGAATTTAGATACAGAAATCCAATCATTAATAAAGACGATGTTGTCATCGCAATTTCACAATCAGGTGAAACGGCGGATACTTTAGCAGCAATCAAACTAGCAAAAGAAAATGGAGCTTTTGTATTCGGAGTTTGTAATGTGGTAGGTTCGTCAATTTCTCGCGAAACGCATGCAGGTGCTTATACACACGCAGGTCCAGAAATTGGAGTAGCTTCTACAAAAGCATTTACTACGCAAATTACTATTCTTACTTTGTTAGCATTACGTTTGGCAAAAGCAAAAGGTACAATGAGCAATTCGGATTACCAACGTTATTTATTGGAATTAGAATTAATGCCTGAGAAAGTGCAAGAAGCTTTATTAACAAATGATGTTGCTAAACAAATTGCCGAAATTTACAAAGATGCAACCAATTGTTTGTACTTGGGTAGAGGTTATAACTTCCCAGTAGCTTTAGAAGGTGCATTAAAATTAAAAGAAATTTCATATATCCATGCAGAAGGGTATCCTGCAGCAGAAATGAAGCACGGACCAATTGCTTTGATTGATGAATCTATGCCAGTAATTGTAATTGCTCCAAACAAAGGGCATTATGATAAAGTGGTAAGTAATATTCAAGAAATAAAATCAAGAAGCGGAAAAATTATTGCCGTAGTTACTAAAGGAGATACACAAGTAAAAGCTTTAGCAGACCACGTTATCGAAATTCCAGAAACAAACGAACCGTTTACACCATTATTAACTACAATTCCGTTACAATTATTGTCGTATCATATTGCGGTTTTAAGAGGTTGTAATGTCGATCAACCTAGGAATTTAGCAAAATCCGTTACTGTAGAATAACATTTTAAAAGCGAAATTGGAAGATTTCGCTTTTTTATTGCAAAAAATTCAAAAAATAAATTGCAAAATTGTTTTAGAAAAAACTATCTTTGCACTCGGAAAAATACATCATTTTTTCAACATTAATTAGCTATTAAATAAATACATAAGCAATGTCTAGAATCACAGGAAAAGTTGCACAAATTATCGGGCCAGTTGTTGACGTCGTTTTCAACGATTCAAATAACGAATTACCTAAAATTTACGATTCATTAGAAATCACTAAAAAAGATGGTACTTTATTAGTACTTGAAGTTCAATCTCACATTGGTGAAAACACTGTTCGTACCATTTCTATGGACTCTACAGATGGTTTGGCAAGAGGAGCAGAAGTAGTTGCTACTGGTGCTGCAATTCAAATGCCAATTGGAGCAGACGTTTTTGGTCGTTTATTTAATGTAATTGGTGATGCAATCGACGGTTTAGGAGATTTACCTAAATCAGGTGCAAATGGTTTACCAATCCACAGACCAGCTCCAAAATTTGAAGACTTATCAACTTCTTCTGAAGTTTTATTTACAGGTATTAAAGTAATCGACCTTATTGAGCCTTATGCAAAAGGAGGTAAAATTGGATTATTTGGTGGTGCTGGAGTAGGTAAAACAGTATTGATTCAGGAGTTGATTAACAATATTGCAAAAGGTCACGGTGGACTTTCTGTATTCGCAGGAGTAGGGGAAAGAACACGTGAAGGAAATGACTTACTTCGTGAGATGTTAGAGTCAGGAATTATCAAATACGGTGAAGAATTCATGCACTCTATGGAAAATGGAGGATGGGATTTATCTAAAGTAGATATGCCAGGAATGAGAGAGTCTAAAGCTACTTTCGTTTTCGGACAAATGAATGAGCCACCTGGAGCTCGTGCTCGTGTAGCACTTTCAGGATTATCTATCGCTGAATATTTCCGTGATGGAGCTGGATCTGACCAAGGTAAAGACGTATTATTCTTCGTTGATAATATCTTCCGTTTTACACAAGCAGGTTCTGAAGTATCGGCTTTATTAGGTCGTATGCCATCTGCAGTAGGTTACCAACCTACATTAGCAACTGAGATGGGTGCTATGCAAGAGCGTATTACTTCAACTAAAAAAGGTTCTATTACATCTGTACAAGCGGTTTACGTTCCTGCGGATGACTTAACTGACCCTGCACCAGCAACAACGTTTGCTCACTTAGATGCAACAACTGTATTGTCTCGTAAAATTGCTGAGTTAGGTATTTATCCAGCGGTAGATCCATTAGATTCTACTTCTCGTATCTTAACTCCAGAAATCTTAGGAAACGAGCATTATGACTGTGCTCAAAGAGTAAAAGAGATTCTTCAAAAATACAAACAATTACAAGATATCATCGCCATCTTAGGTATGGAAGAGTTATCTGAAGAAGATAAATTAGCAGTATCTCGTGCACGTCGTGTACAACGTTTCTTATCTCAACCTTTCCACGTAGCGGAGCAATTTACAGGTATCCCTGGAGTATTGGTTGATATTAAAGAAACTATCAAAGGATTTAACATGATTATGGACGGTGAATTAGATCACTTACCAGAAGCCGCGTTCAACCTTAAAGGTACTATCGAAGAAGCTATCGAAGCTGGACAAAAAATGTTAGCAGAAGCATAATTTAGTGTTCAGTGTTCAGTTTCAGTATTCAGTTACTTAAGCTAATCACTAATCACTATTCACTAATCACTAAGTAATATGATTTTAGAAATAGTATCACCAGAAGCTACATTGTTTAAAGGAGAAGTTACTTCGGTAGCAGTTCCTGGAATCAACGGTGAGTTTCAAATGCTAAATAATCACGCGCCTATTGTTTCATTATTGGCAAAAGGAAACGTGAAAATCAATGCTCAAAACATTAAAATTGAAAAAGAATTCGTTTCTAAATTCAATAAAGTAAATGAGCAAACGTATTGGTTACCTATTAATTCAGGCACCATCGAAATGAATGAAAACAAGATTATTGTTTTAGCCGACTAAGACAATAGATTTATAGTAAAAAGTCCTGCAATTTGCGGGACTTTTTTTATTTTATGACTTTGTGATTGTATCGTAAGCTAGTTTTAATTTACTTACTACAATTTCAATTTCTTCCTCACTCAAATGCCCAAATCCAAATCGAATAGCGCAAGTGTTTTTATCTTGATAAAGAATTGTTTTTGGAAGAAGTACATCTAATTTACTTACTTCTTCAGCAAGTTGAATCAATGATATGGAAGGAAGAAATTCAATCCAAATTGCTAATCCGCCTGAAGGCTTTTTAAATTGAATGGTTTCATTGAAATATCGTTTCAAACATTCGTAAGTATAATCTCGTCTTTGTTTATAAATTATCGAATTTTTTTTCAGTAAACGATGAATTTCACCTTCATAAATTAATTCCGAAAGTACTTGTTCTTGAATCAAGTCGCCTTGTTTGTCTAACATTTGCAAATAGTTTTTGGCTTCCGAAATCAAATTTTCTGGAGCGACCACAAATCCTGTTTGAAAACTAGGAAATAACGATTGACCTAACTTTCCAAGGTAAATTACCATTCCGTATCCATCTGAACTTGCCATGGGTAACATAGCAGAACCCTCGAGTTGAAAATCGTAATCAAAATCATCTTCAATTATAGCAAATTGGTATTTCTTTGCAAGTTGTAAAAGTTGTAATCTTCGTTCAGCAGACAAAGTATTTGTTGTCGGATAATCGCGATTGGAACACACATAAACACAACGAATCTTGCCTTTTGTAAAATGTTTTTCTATGTAATTAATGTCTAATCCATTTTCATCAACTGGAATGGTTTTGATATCGGCTCCAGCTTCTTGAAAAATCATATTGGCATTATAATTACTCAAATTACCAACTAAAACAACGTCTTTTTTACGAATTAAAAGTTGCGAGATGATGTACAAACTCATTTCAGTACTTCGCGTACTTATTAAATTTGTTGGTTTGATGTGAAAACCTCGGGTTGCATTCAAAAAATTACACAATTGATTTTCAAATGTAGAATAGCTATTTTTTGATGTATTGTTCCATTTTGAAATCAATGATTTTCGTTTCATTGATGTGCCGTACCATTTCGAAAATTCATGAATAGGATGCAATCGTAAATCAGGTTGACCCTCGTTTAAAATGTATTTTGCTTCCGAAAATTCTTCTGTTGATGCCAAGTGAAACGAAGTTTGAAATGGAAAACCTGTCGTTTTAGGATAACTATAAGCATCGTTTATTTTGTTAGTACTTGCTTTAATAGTAGCTGTTTTCGGTTTTGGAACCAAGATGAAAGTGCCTTTGTTTGGAATAATTTCAACCCAACCTTGCGAAGCTAATTCTTCATAAACAGCAACGGCTGTATTTCTGTGAATGTTGAGTAATTGGCTGAAAATTCGGGTGCCCGGCAAAGCCGTTCCTTCTTTAAGATACCTTCTTTGAACAGCATTTATAATTTGTTGGGAAATTTGAATATACACCGATGTAGCACTCGTTTTATCAAAGTGAATAAGTTCTTTCAATAATACATTAACCGGACTATCTTTCATTTTAAAACTGGACTATTTTAATCGTCCGGAAAGTTACGACTTTTGCACCGTTTTAAAATAACCTATACCCTAATTAAATGAAAAAAGTATATTATTTAACCTCACTTTTAGTTTGCTCAATAACAGCAAGTGCTCAAGAGAATGAACAAAAAACCGATACGCTTAAAGAAGTAGTAATTTCTTCTTCTAGAATTGATTTGCCTTTCAAAGAAAATTCAAGAACAATTCAAATTGTTACGGCTGAAGATATTAAAAAACTTGGTATTACAAATGTTGCAGATGCTTTGCAACAATTAGCAGGAATTGACGTAAGACGCCAAGGTGTAAACGGAATGCAAGCCGATTTATACATTAGAGGTGGTGGTTTTGATCAAACGTTATTGCTTATTGACGGTATCAAAGTTGATGATCCGCAAACAGGACATCACACGATGAATTTGGCTTTACCAATTGAAGTTATCAAAAGAATTGAAGTAATTAAAGGACCTGCTGCTCGTGTTTTTGGACAAAATGCCTTCACAGGGGCTGTTAACATTGTAACAAAAGATGTTGAAGAAAATTCTTTGATTGCGAAAGTTCAAGGTGGTTCTTTTGGTCAATTTATTGCTGAAGCCACTGGTACAGTTAGTTTAAAAGAAAGTAGTCATATCGTGCATTTTTCGAAGAATTTTTCAGAAGGATATCGTCATAATACCGATTTTGATAATACCAATTATGTATTGAAAAGTCAATTCAATAAAAATAAATTACCAATTGAATTACTGACAACTTATTCAGAAAGAAAATTTGGTGCAAATGGTTTTTACGGAATTCCATCGGCAAAAGAGCAATATGAAGAAATACAAGCGAGTTTAGTTGGCCTTTCAACTGTGATTAAAAAAGGAAATTTAACTTGGAAACCAAGAGTGTATTGGAGAAGAAATCAAGATGAATATCACTACATAAGAAGCAATCCATCGGCATACAGAAATTTACATATTACCAATAAGTTTGCTGCCGAATTAAATGGTTCGTATGAATCAAAAGTTGGAATCACTGGTTTCGGTATTGAAATGGCTAAGTATTACATTTCTAGTAATCGATTGGGTGATAACTCAAGAGAAATGGCTTCTGTTTTTTTAGAACATCGTTTTCAGTTTTTGGATAAAAAATTTGATATAACACCCGGAGTTGCTGTTTCTTATTTTTCGGATTTTGACAGCAAAGCATTTCCAGGATTAGATTTAGGTTATCAAATTTCATCAGATTTTAGAGTGTATGGAAACATTGGATATACTTACCGAGTTCCAACGTATACCGATTTGTATTACATAGGACCACAAGCTATTGGAAACGAGAACTTACAACCAGAAGAAGCTGTTTCGGAAGAAATTGGAGTGAAATGGTTAACTAAAAAGTTTGATTTTACGTTTGCAGCATTCAATAGAGATTCAAATGATTTGATAGATTATGTAAGATTAACAGAATCAGACGTGGTTTATACGCCTCAAAACATTCAGGATGTAAATACGAAAGGATTTGAAACACAAGTAGAATATCGTTTTACATTGAATTCTTTGCCACAAAAAATTAAAATGGGTTACACTTTTATAGAAGACGATGTTAAGCAAACCAGTGCTGCTTATTCAAGATATTCGATTAATTCTATGAAACATCAATTTGTTGGAAATTATGCAATGGAATGGTTCAAGAATTTTAGTAATTCTATCGGATATAGATATGTAGAAAGAACTTCTGGAATTAGTTATAATATTTGGGATGTAAGTGCCTCATACAAATTAAAAGAGTTGGAATTCTCGATTTACGCTAATAATATTTTCAACACAGAGTATGTTGAAGCAGGAATGGTACCAATGCCAAAGGGAAATATTTTATTTGGAGTAAAGTATTTGTTTAAATAGAAGGTTAGTTAAGAATAAAAAGGACTACAGTTTTGTAGTCCTTTTTTTATTGAAGTATTTCGATAACATATTTGCACAAAAAAAGTCCCGATTTAATCGGGACTTAGTTCTTTCTAGGTAATCAAAAAATAATATATATTAGTCTTCGATAACTACTACTTGAGCAGCTACTTTACCTTTTCTTCCTTCTTCTTCTTCGTAACTAACAGCATCACCTTCATTTAAAGATTCAACTCTCATTCCGCTAGCGTGTACGAAAATGTCTTTTCCAGTTTCATCATCAGTAATAAAACCGTAACCTTTTGATTCATTGAAGAACTTAACTTTACCTGTTCTCATTTTGTATTGTAAAAAATTAATAATTATCAAAGATATACTTATTTACAACACAAACAAGAAAAAGTTAAAAATATTTCAAAATTACTGATTATCAGTATCTTCTTTTTTCTTTAAACCTAAGTTTAGCATTCGTTCTCTAGTTTCTTTATTTTTAAATCTTGAATATAAAAACAAAGGCATAAGAACAAAAGCGGCTAATAGGACTCCAATTCCAATCCATTTATCGCCATTTAAGCCACTGTTCTTTTGAAAATATCCAAAAGAAATTAGGCAAGCAATGATAACGATAAGACCAATTAGAACCTTTTTCATATTATCTTAGTTTAATATGTAATTCTTGTAATTGTGCTTCATCAATTGTAGAAGGAGCATCAATCATTACGTCTCTTCCTGAGTTATTTTTAGGGAAAGCAATAAAATCACGAATCGTTTCTTGTCCGCCTAAAATAGAAACTAATCTATCTAAACCAAACGCTAAACCTCCGTGTGGTGGTGCTCCAAACTCGAAAGCATTCATTAAGAATCCAAACTGAGCTAAAGCTTCTTCTTTACTAAATCCTAATAAATCGAACATTCTTGATTGTAATTCTCTATCGTGAATACGAATAGAACCACCACCAATTTCGTTTCCGTTTAATACCATATCATAAGCATTAGCACGAACTTTTCCTGGTTCGGTTTCAATTAATGCCATGTCTTCTGGTTTTGGAGAAGTAAATGGATGGTGCATTGCATGGTATCTTCCGCTTTCTTCATCCCATTCTAATAAAGGAAAATCAACCACCCATAATGGTGCAAATTCGTCAGATTTTCTCAAACCTAAACGTGTTGCCACTTCCATTCTTAAAGCGGATAATTGCGTTCTTACTTTATTTGCGTTTCCAGATAAGATTAAGATTAAATAACCCGGTTTTGCATTGGTAATTTCGGCCCATTTTTTCAAATCTTCTTGATCGTAGAATTTATCTACTGATGATTTGAAAGTTCCATCTTCTTCACATTTTACATATACCATTCCTGAAGCTCCTATTTGTGGGCGTTTTACCCAATCAATTAAAGCATCGATTTCTTTTCTTGTGTAATTTGCACAGCCTGGTGCAGCGATTCCGACTACTAATTCAGCTGAATTAAATACTGGGAAATCTTTATGTTGAGCTACAGAATTTAACTCACCAAATTTCATTTCAAAACGAATATCTGGTTTGTCATTACCGTAGGTTTTCATGGCGTAATCGTAAGTAATTCTTGGGAATTTATCTACTTCAATTCCTTTGATTTCTTTTAGTAAATGACGTGTTAAACCTTCGAACATATCTAAAATATCTTCTTGCTCTACGAATGCCATTTCACAGTCGATTTGAGTAAATTCTGGCTGACGGTCGGCACGTAAATCTTCGTCACGGAAACATTTCACAATTTGGAAATATTTGTCCATTCCACCCACCATCAATAACTGTTTGAACGTTTGTGGCGATTGAGGAAGTGCATAAAACTGACCTTCGTTCATTCTACTTGGCACAACGAAATCACGCGCACCTTCTGGTGTAGATTTAATTAAATAAGGCGTTTCCACATCACAAAATCCTTGGTCAGAAAGATATTTTCTAACTTCCATCGATACTTTATGACGGAACAATAAGTTGTTTTTAACCGGATTTCTTCTGATGTCTAAATAACGGTATTTCATACGAATGTCTTCACCACCATCGGTTTCGTCTTCGATAGTAAATGGAGGTAATTGTGCTTCGTTCAAAATAGTTAATTCGGTAACTAAAATTTCAACATCGCCAGTTGCCATATTTGGGTTTTTAGAAACACGCTCAATAACAGTTCCTTTGATTTGAATAACAAATTCTCTTCCTAAAGATTTTGCTTTTTCAATAACGGCTTTGTCGGTTCTTTGTTCGTCGAAAATTAATTGAGTAATTCCGTATCGATCACGTAAATCAACCCAAATCATAAAACCTTTATCTCTCGATTTTTGAACCCAACCTGCAAGGGTAACTTCTGTATTGATGTGTGAAGCATTTAATTCACCACAGTTATGACTTCTGTACATTTCTTGAAATTTTTTGCAAATGTAGTAACAAATATTAATTTTATTCGTTTAATTTTAATAGATTTGAGTCAATAAATAACACTTTTAAAACATGAAAAAAGCATTCTTTTTGTTTTTTGTAGCAATTTTTTCTGGATTTGCTCAAAATACAACCAATACCGTTTCATTAAACGTGAAAATCGCCAATAGATTTTCAGACACAATTACGATTTCTTCGGGAAGATCTTTCAAACAAAAAGTCGGAATTAATAAAAAAGGAGAATTTCAAACCACTTTTGAAGCTTCAAAAGATGGAGGATTATACCGTTTGAATGATGGCAACGAAGGAACTACTATGTTTTTGAAAAATGGTTACGATTTAAAGTTGACATTAGATACCAAAGATTTTGATGAAACTATTGTTTACAAAGGAAAAGGGGCAAATGAAAACAACTATTTAGCAAAAAAAGCAT
Organism: Flavobacterium sp.; assembly: GCF_023151265.1. Taxonomy (GTDB): domain Bacteria; phylum Bacteroidota; class Bacteroidia; order Flavobacteriales; family Flavobacteriaceae; genus Flavobacterium. The sequence continues at coordinate 14,471 of NZ_JAKLJH010000010.1, read as the reverse complement.
TGTCTGATGAAAAGTTTGAAATGGAATTAGAAGCTTTATTTGATGCTGACGAAGCTACTTTTAAAGACGCACTAGCTAAGAAGAAAGCAAATGATATTAGTTTGATTGACGGTAAAGGTTTTGATGAAACTTTAGTAAAAATGTTACGTCCTTCATTTGATCAAGAAGAGAAATTCTTACTGGATTATTATAATCAAAAAGTGGCGGCTAAGAAAATGGAAGGAATTGTTTCTCCATCATTTGATTACGAAAACCATAAAGGTGGAAAAACGAAATTGGAAGATTTAAGAGGTAAGTACGTTTATATTGATGTTTGGGCAACTTGGTGTGGGCCATGTCTAGCTGAGATTCCTCACTTAAAGAAAGTAGAAGCTAAATATCACGGAAAAAACATCGAGTTTGTAAGTATTTCTGTTGATACTGAAAAAGATTATGAGAAATGGAAAAAAATGGTGGTTTCTAAAGAATTAGGCGGAATTCAATTGTTTGCAGACAAAAACTGGACTTCTGATTTTGTAAAAGCTTTTGGAATTAACTCTATTCCAAGATTCATTTTAATTGGACCTGATGGAAAAGTTATCAAAGCAGATGCTGCAAGACCTTCATCAGCTTCATTAACTGAACTATTAGATGGTTTAGTGAAATAATTTAGGATATATTTTATATTTAGTTTAAAGCCAATACATTACGTATTGGCTTTTTCAATGTTAAGTTTTTATATAATGTTACCAAATTGTTAAGTAAAAGTTTTTTTATTGTAAAATATATTTTATATTTGTTACTGTAATGTTAACCTAAAAAAGAAAAGAGTATGAAAAAAGTAGTGATTGCAGTAGTTTTATTGGTTTCGAGTTTGTCATTTGCACAAGAAGTAAAACCAAAATTTGAAGTGGTTGACCAAATGGTAAAAGCAACATATTATTATGATAACGGACAAGTAAAACAAGAAGGATATTACTTAGACGGAAAATTACATGGAAAATGGATGGCTTACAACGAAGATGGTAGCAAACAATCAATCGGAGAATACAACAAAGGAGCTAAAACAGGAAAATGGTTTTTTTGGAGTGATACAACATTGAGCGAAGTTGATTTTTCAGATAGCAGAATTGCTGAAGTAAAAAAATGGTCAAAAGATGTTTTAGTTAAAAATTAATTCAATTTAAAGTATAAAAAAAGTCCCGATAAAATCGGGACTTTTTTGTTTTTATAATGTGTGTTTCGGGTTAAAACCGTCTTCACTTAATTCTGTGTGAACATAATCGGCAACCATTTCTGCTTCATAATCTGTTTTTTCTCCTTTAGAGAACTTAGCGATTATTTTCTCCATGATTTCATAGATTACAGGAACTACAATCAAGGTTAAGAATAACGATGAAATTAATCCACCAATAATTACCCAAGCCAAACCGTTTTTCCATTCTGCTCCAGCTCCAGAAGCTAATGCAATTGGGAACATACCAAATACCATCGCAATCGTAGTCATTAAAATTGGACGTAACCTTGCATGATTTGCTTGAATTAATGCGGTTCTTATACTTTCTCCTGCTTTACGTCTTTGATTGGTATAATCCACCAGCATAATCGCATTTTTACACACCAGACCAATTAACATGATGATGCCTAAGATGGTGAAAATATTCAAAGTGTTATTTGTTAAAGCTAAAGCTAACATAGCTCCAATAAACGAAAGCGGAATCGCAAACAATACTACAAATGGATGCACAAAACTGTCATATAACGAAACCATTACAAGGTAAACCAAGATAATAGCTGCTAATAAAGCAATTCCAAGTGTTCCAAAACCTTCTGATTGATTTTCCATGTCACCACCCCAAATGTAATCTACACCTGTTGGTTTTTCTAATTTATCAATTTTCTCTTGCCATTGCGAAACAATAGTTCCCGAAGCAACTCCCACATTTTGACCTTTTACAGTTACCGATGCTGATTTGTCTCTACGTTCTAATTCACTTGGGCCAGAACTTTCAGAAACGGTAGCAAATTGAATTAATTTGATTTGTTCGCCTTTATCGTTAATGAAAATTAAGTTACTTACATCGGCAATACTTTTTCTGTCGAATGCATTATATTTAATGTTGATGTCGTATTCGTATTCACCAGCTCTAAATTTACCATCAGTATTTCCACTAAATGCGGTTTGCATCGTCATACCTACAGTTTGTAAACTCAATCCAAGAGCAGCCATTTTATCTCTATCAACTTGAACGTTTACTTCTGGATTTCCGTCTTCTACCGATAATTCAATTTCGGTTGCTCCAGGAATCGTACGTAATTCTTTTTCGGCAGCTTTTGCAAATGCCATAGCAGTTTCTACATTCGGACCCGTAACAATTAAACCTAAAGTAGCGTCTTCAGCGGTTCCTAAAATACCTACTGGGACTGTTTTAACTTTTGCTCCAACTAAGATTTTCTCTAATTTACGTTTTGTTTTCGCAGCATAAACGTTTGCTGGTTCATCACGTTTGTCTAAACCAACCATTTTTACGTTAATTTCCGATTTATAAGCAGTTGCTTGAGAAGCTCCTAAACCTTCACTGGTTTGACCAATAGTTGTAATTTGACTGTGAACATATTCTTCTTTTTTCAAGAAAGCTTCTGCTTTTTGAGTCATAAAGTTGGTTTGTTCTAACGAAGCGTCTTTTGGCATTTCAATTTGAACTAAAAACTCACCACTATCAGATGCTGCGAAGAATTCTCCTCCAATAAATCCACCACCCATTAATCCAATGGTTGATCCAAAGAACAACACTAAAACAACCGCGATAGTTTTAATATAATGGTCTAAACACCAATTTAATAATCCTGAAACCCAGTCAGTAAAACGAGTTAAATAACTTTCAAATCCAAGAATGATTCTTCCAAAGAATGTTTTTCCAGTAATGTGTTCTAATTTTCCATATCTTGATGATAACCAAGGAATGATAGTAAATGAAGCCACTAACGACAACAAAGTAGAGATAATAACCGTTACACAGAATTGCGTAATAATGTTGGAAACCAATCCTGTACTCATTGCAATTGGTAAAAATACTACCACAATTACTAAGGTAATCGATACAACGGTTCCGCCAATTTCGGCTGTTCCATCATAGGCAGCACGAACTTTGTTTTTACCCATTTCCATGTGGCGGTAAATGTTTTCCAATACCACAATCGCGTCATCCACCAAGATACCAACAACTAAAGATAATCCTAATAAACTCATTAAATTTAAGGTATATCCCATTAAGTAAATTCCGATGAAAGTTGCAATTAACGAAGCAGGAATCGAAACCATTACAATTAACGAGTTTCTAACACTGTGTAAGAAAAACAACATTACTAAAGCTACTAATATAACCGCAATAAGTAAATCGTGAACTACAGCATCTGCTGCTTCTAATGTAAAAATCGTACTGTCTTTTGCGATTTCTAATTGTAATCCTTTTGATTTATAGTCGTTTTCTAGTTTGTTGATGGTTTTTACCAATTCCTCACTTACTGCTACAGCATTTGCATCAGATTGTTTTACAATTTGTAAAAGAATAGCACTTTTTTGATCTACACGAGCAACTTTTTCAGCAATTTTTTGGGTGTCTTGAACATCAGCAATATCACCTAAGCGAACTTGAATTCCGTTTTTTGATGACACAATTAAGTTTCTTAACTCTTCAACATTTTTATATTTTCCAGCTAAACGAATTAATATTTTTTGGTCACGTGTTTGAATGTTTCCTGTAGGGAAATCCAAATTTGATGATAAAATATTTTGTTGCACTTGTGGAATCGAAAGTCCGTAACCTTGCATTTTTACTGCATCAAGATTTACTTGAATTTCTCTCTCTTGTCCACCAATAATGTTTACTTGCGCAACACCTTGAACACGAGATAAAATCGGAGCTAATTTTTTATCAATTAAGTCGTAAAAAGCAACTTCGTCCATTTTTCCGTTGGCACCAATTGTCATAATTGGTAAATCACTCAAGGAGAATTTAGTTAACGAAGGTGTTTCGGCATCATCTGGTAAATCACTAATGATGGCATTAATTTTACGTTGCGCATCGTTCATCGAAACATTTACATCAGCATTTGAAGTTAATGTGATGGAAACGGTTGATAAACTTTCATACGATTTGGCATCAATTTTTTTGATGTTTTCTAAAGAAGCTACGGCATCTTCAATTTTTTTGGTTACCGTATTTTCAATTTCACTTGGCGATGCACCAGGATAAATTGTGGCAATTGTAATTACGTTGGTTTCAAATTTAGGAATCAGTTCGTAACCTAAATTGCTATAACTGAACAGTCCACCAAGTGTTAGAATTGTAAACAATACAATTACTAACGACGGACGTTTTATCGATATTTCTGCTAATTTCATATGTTTTGATTATTTAATAACTTCAACAGCGTTTCCGTCTTGTAAGTTGATTTGTCCCGTTACAATTACGATTTCTCCGTTAGATAATCCATCTAAGATTTCTACTTTGTCGCCTAAAATTCTACCAGCAGTTACTTTTTTAAGTTTTGCCGTTCCGTTTTCAATTACAAAAATTTCGTTGCTACTAACACTTCCAACAAATGCATTTCTTGGTACGATTTTCAACGTTTGTTTTTGTTGGTTTGAAGCAAATTTTGCTGTTCCATACATACCTGCTTTTAAGTCGTTTGAAGTATTGTTGGTGATTTCAATTTCAACAGGGAAGTTTAAACTTGCGTCAGCTTTTGGAGCAATAAAAGTGATTTTTCCAGTAAATTCTTTGTCAGGATATACATTTGAACCCACTTTAATTACGCTTCCTACTTTTAAGCTCGCCACTTGACTTTCGTTAACCGTAACTTTTAATTTTAATTTTGATACGTTTACAATTTCAAATAATTCTGTTGGTGGCATTCCTGATAAAATAGAACCTGGTTCAATGAATTTTTTATTGATAAAACCACTAATTGGCGCTTTAATTCTAGTATCACCTACGTTGATGTTAGCTTGAGTTAAATTCGCTTTTGCATTTACCATTGCTAATCTTGCTTGATCTAATTGTTGTTTCGTTACACCGCCTGTTTTAAAAGCATTTTCAAATCTTGTGTAATCAGCAACAGCGTTTTGATATACCGCATTAGCGTTTTGTGCATTTACGTTAATAACATCGCTTCTTACAATAGCAAGTGTTTGTCCGGCTTTTACATAATCACCTTCTTTAACTAAAACTTGAGTAACTTTTCCAGATTTTTCAGCAGAAAATTTTAACTCTTGAATTGGTTCAAAGTTTCCGTTTGATACGAAATCTAATGAAACTTCTTCTGTTTTTACCGTATCAACTTTTACAGAAACTGATGCGTTTTTTTCAGCTACGATTGCTGTTTTAGCTTCGTTTTCTGCTTTGTTTTTAGTTAAAATGTATCCGATTAAACCTAATGAGGCTAAAATGATTACTATGGTTATGATTGTCTTTTTCATTTTAATTATTTATTGGTTAGTGTTTTAAGTTCGCCTTTTGATTTTATAAATTGAATTTCTGCTAATTTATATTCTAAAATAGCACTGGTATAATTGTTTTGTGCTTCAACCAATGCGTTTTCAGCATCTAATAAATCGGTTAATGCAGCTAATCCTTGTGTGTAATTGTTATTGGTATTATCAAAAACTTCTTGAGCAAGTTGCGCGTTTTCCTTTTGATTGTTGATGGTAATCAAACTGTTTTCAAGTTGTTTTTTTGCATTATCAAACGCTAAATCTAACGCTAATTTTGTGTCATCAAGATCTACTTTTATCGAACTTAATGCGTTGTTTGCTTGTCTAACTTTTGCTCTTGTTCCAAAACCTGTAAATAATGGAACTCTTAAACTCAGACCTATAGAAGAAAAGTCTGACCAATAAACGCCATCAGCTGGTTTTGCAAACAATGGCATTTCTGGACCTTGTCCAATATAGTTGTAACTTCCGCTTAATGACAGTGTTGGATAATATGCCGCTTGAGCTGCCTTTTTTTGGTATGTTAATAATTGTTCTTGTTTTTTAAGTAACAAATATTCGGTTCTTCCTGTAACATCAGCTGTTGATGATAAGTCTTGTGGTGTAACTTCAAAAGCAGTATTAGGAATGATAATTTTGTTTTCCATTGGCATTCCCATATAAAATTTCAATGCATTCTCTTGAAGCGAAATCGCATTTAAAATTTGCTGACGAAGTGAATTGATATTGTTAACACGAACCGTAATTCTATCGTAATCAATTTTTTTAGCCAAACCATTATCAAATTGACCTTTGATGATGTCTTTTACTTTGTTTGTATTTTTCAAGTTGTTATCAACCACAATTAGTTTTTGTTGTTGCACATATACTTGATAATACGCATTTGCAACACGTTCGATAACTTGTTCTTCGGTTAGTTGCGCATTTATTTGGTAAAACTCTCTAGTAGATTTTGCCGCTTTTAAACCAGTAAAAACCGATTGGTCAAACAAAGCTTGATTTAAAGAAACTCCTGCTACCGAGTTCCATTCTTGTCCAAGTGGTGCTAAAATTGTAGTTCCTGGAGCTCCAAAAAAATCGCCTGGTAAAGCGTTTAATTGCAGAATAGGATTGTATGTCATGCTTCCATTAGCCGAAATTTGCGGTAAAGCTCTCGAACGAACTTCTTGAATTTTATACTCGCTATTTTCTACTTCTAATTTTGCTTTCTTAGCTTCTGCTTTGTTTTCTAAAGCGAATGTAATAGCGTCTTTAAGTGTTAAAGCTTTATTTTCTTGCGCTTGTAAAAATCCAACAGCTAAGAGAAAAGTTAGTACTATTTTATTTTTCATTGATGATTATATATTAGGGTTTTTTAATTGTTTTTCAAGTTCCTCAATTCCTTTTTCTGTTGCAATAGCTCTTGTATGATATTCTAAAGCTTTTAGCTCAAGTTCGTAGGCATCTTTTTCCAATATGGTGTTTTCGTTTATGTTAAAAATTAGGGTGTAATAAAATTTTACGACAGCCTCAATATCAGTTTCTTTTCGGTACAAACCTTCGTTTATTCCTTTTTCAACATTTAGTCGAAACATTTGACTACAGTCTTCAATTTCATTGCCTATCATTTTATCATAAATTTCAGGATAATGTTTTTTGAGTTGGTATGCTGGAGATTGATCTACTGATTGGAACATTTCTTTAAACATTTTTCTCAACTCAAAATTTTCTACTATTGCATTATGATTTTGTGCTATTACTTCATCCATTAATAAATGAATTTTTTGATGCACTACTTCTGTTCCTTCTTCAATTAATTTTTCTTTATTGCTGAAATATTTATAAATTGTTTTTTTAGAAATACACATTTCACTAGCAATATCATCCATCGTTACGCTTTTAAAACCTAACTTTAAAAACATATCGGTAGCTTTTCCTATGATTTTATTTTTTATTTCGCAGTTCATTATTAATTACTTAAAAATTCAAAATTTCCTTCAATATTGATGTTTTTTCCAAAACCTACTCCATTGATACTTATTCTTTCATCTAAACCTAGACCGAAATCCTTTTTATTAATTTCTCCTACAATATCAAAAACCACTTTTGATTTTCCTTTTCTGTTTTCTTCTTTCTTCAAGTAAGCTTCTAATTCTACAATCTTTGTGATTTTATTGATGGTTAATTCTCCTTTAATAAAACTTATATTATCATTAATTCTTTGAAACGATAACGACTCAAAATGAACTTTTTCATTTTTACTTCTTCTTAGGAAACCTTTAAAATCTTTTCTTACAATTCTATGGTCATCTTCAATTTCTAAATCAAATCGTATAAAAACGTTTTCTATTACATCATTTCTAATCTCCATAAAACCAGAAGAATGCTGAATAGTATTCTTTAAATAAGAAGCTAAGTTTTTTCTTGCTTTTATAAAAAAATTTGATTGCTTTTGGTTCAATTCTAAACTTAATACTTGCATGGTAATATTGTTTTGATGGTACAAATGTATGCAGGAAACTTTTAACACCAAAATAGTTTCCAATGTTTTTACATAAATTTAACATTTGATATATTCGTGTCGTTTCAGAATATTGAAGTATTTTAGCAAAAAATTCAAGTAATGCATTCTATATCGTACTATCAGGAAAAAATGGGTAATCATTTTTCGCAAATTGTTTCCAATAAAGAACCTAAAAATTTATACGAACCCATCGAGTATATTTTGTCGCTTGGTGGAAAAAGAATGCGTCCTGTTTTAACATTGATGGCAAGCGAAGTTTTTAATGTAGATTGCGAAAAAGCGATTCCTGCGGCTACTGCAGTTGAGGTTTTTCATAATTTTTCATTAATTCATGATGATATTATGGATGATGCGCCTTTAAGAAGAGGCAATCAAACGGTTCATGAAAAATGGGATTTGAATACTGGAATTTTATCAGGTGATGCAATGTTGATTTTAGCATACCAGTTTTTTGAAAATTATGAACCAGCAACTTTTCAAAAATTAGCTAAATTATTTAGTAAAACAGCTTTAGAAGTTTGCGAAGGACAACAATATGATGTAGATTTTGAAATGCGTGACGATGTTACGATACCCGAATATTTGAAAATGATTGAATATAAAACTGCTGTTTTAGTTGGTGCTGCGATGAAAATGGGAGCAATAGTTGCCAAAACATCCGATGAAAATGCGGATTTGATTTATGATTTCGGATTGAATTTAGGAATAGCTTTCCAATTACAAGATGATTATTTAGATGCTTTTGGAAATCCAGAAACTTTTGGAAAACAAGTGGGTGGCGATATCATTGAAAATAAAAAAACCTATTTATACTTAAAAGCAATTGAGTTTTCAAAAGCTGAAGAAAAACAACAATTATTGCACTTGTTTTCCATTCAACCTTCAGAAAATACAGATAAAATCGAATCTGTAAAATCCATTTTTAATGCTTCTGGTGCAAGTGAAGCTACTAAAAAAGCGATTCAAGACTATACTTTTAAAGCATTTGAAACTCTAGAAAAAATGAATATCGAATCTGAAAAGAAAGCCATTTTAAAAGCTTTTGGCGAAAATTTAATGGGAAGAAATGTATAATCCGCCTGCAAATATTGACGCTTTAATTTCGCAAGCCGAAGAAGAACATTTGTACTTCAAATTGATTGAGCAAGTAAACAAAGATTTTGCTTTAGCGAATGAATCTTTAGATGTACCATCAAGTATTTTTCCGTTTGAATTTAAGAATTTGGTACAAGAAAAAATTTACAAACTCATTCAATACAAATTTGCTGAATACTTGAATTTACTCTACATAATTGATGTTCCAGAAGAGCAAATCAAAAAATTAGATGGCTCTGATTTGGTAGAATTATCTGAACAAGTTGCATTTTTGGTCTTAAAACGCGAGTGGCAAAAGGTATGGTTTCGTAATAAGTATTAAAAATAAATTCTCACAAAAGGCATAAATGCTTCTGCATAAATATTGTCTCTGTCTTTGTGCAAAATATTGTATCGAATACCAAAAGTTACATTTTCATTACGATAACCTGCTCCTAAAAATAGTGCTGTATTCCAAAAATCTTGAGTTGCACTACCGTAAAAGTCTTCAAAAGTTCTGTTAACTCTTAATTGCTCTAATTCGGCAGATATTTGTAATTCGGCTATTGGATTAATCAAGGTAATTATACTTCCGCCATACATATTAGCATTATAAAAATCACGTTGTTTTACATAGTTGTATTGAAGTCCTAATCCAGCTGAAACATAGTCGTTAAAATTGTAAATGGCACTTGGTGCAACCATTACGTCTGCATATCCGCTCCCGAATCCTAAACCAAGTCCGCCACCAAATTGAACATGATTCCAAAAATCGCTTTTTGTTTTATTTTCGGTATTTTCTTGTGCATAAATTTCAGGTTTAAAACTAAATAAAACCACAATAGTTAACAAAAATGTTAAATTTATTACGAAATTCTTTTTCATAATTCCATTTTGAAAAAATTAATGTTATAAAAGTATAAAAATCCTTGAAAGATTATCATAAAATGTTTTACTTTTGCGTAAATTTTTAATTAAAAGGTCTTTTAGACAACACACTATGGATAGGTTTTCCTTTTTAAACGCTGCACATACGGCTTTTTTTGCCGATTTATACGAACAATATTTACAAAATCCAGATAGCGTTGAGCCAAGCTGGAGAAGTTTTTTTCAAGGATTTGACTTTGCACAAGCGGGTTATGGTTCTGAAGAATTTGCCGCACAAGTAGTTCAAGTAGTTTCGGGTGATTCAGGTGAAATTTCTGAAAAAATGCAAAAAGAGTTCAATGTTCTTAAATTAATTGAAGGATATAGAACTCGTGGTCATTTATTCACAAAAACAAATCCTGTAAGAGATAGAAGACTTCATGGACCTTCATTGGCTCTTGAAAATTTCGGATTGTCTCAAGCGGATTTGAATACGGTTTTTGATGCTGCTAAAATGGTGAACATGAAGCCTTGTACTTTGGCTGAAATTGTTAAGCATTTAGAAAATGTATATTGCCAATCTATCGGAGTGGAGTACATGTACATCAGAGAACCACACAAATTAGAATGGATTAAAAATCGTTTAGACATTAACGATAATTTACCAAACTTTACTGCTGACAAGAAAAAACACATACTTAAAAAATTAAACGAAGCGGTTTCTTTCGAGAACTTCTTGCATACTAAATATGTTGGTCAAAAACGTTTCTCATTAGAAGGTTGTGAAGCGGTTATTCCTGCCTTAGACGCTTTAGTGGAAGCTGCTGCTGATAAAGGTGTGGAGCAATTCGTAATGGGAATGGCTCATAGAGGTCGTTTGAATGTTTTGGCTAACATCTTTGGGAAAAACACTCAAAATATTTTCTCTGAATTCGACGGAAAAGACTATGATGAAGACGCTAACTTTGATGGTGACGTAAAATATCACTTAGGTTTAACTTCGGATAGAGTTACTGATTCTGGTAAAAAAATCAATTTGAATTTAGCTCCAAATCCTTCGCACTTAGAAACAGTAGGTGCTGTTATTGAAGGAATTACAAGAGCAAAACAAGATAGATATTTCGCAGACGATTTTTCAAAAGTTTTACCAATTGCTGTTCACGGTGATGCCGCTGTAGCTGGTCAAGGTATTGTGTATGAAATTATACAAATGGCGAAATTAGATGGTTATAAAACAGGTGGAACAATTCACTTAGTAATCAATAACCAAGTCGGATTTACAACGAATTATTTAGATGCACGTTCGTCAACGTATTGTACGGATATTGCTAAAGTAACATTATCACCAGTTTTACACGTTAATGCAGACGATGCAGAAGCTGTAGTTCATGCGATGTTGTTTGCTTTAGATTACCGTATGGAATTTGGAACAGACGTTTTCATCGATTTATTAGGATATAGAAAATATGGTCACAATGAAGGTGATGAGCCTCGTTTTACACAACCTATTTTATACAAAGCCATTTCAAAACATAAAAATCCAAGAGATATTTACGCTGAAAAATTAGTTCAAGAAAGCGTTATTTCGGCTGGTTTTGTGAAAGAATTGGAAGAAGCTTACAAAGCAAAATTAGATGAGAATTTAGAAGCTTCTCGTAAGAAAGATTTAACTGTAATTACACCGTTCATGGAAAATGAGTGGGAAGGTTACAAACAAGTTTCAGATGATGTAATGCTTCAAAAATTTGATACAAAGTTTGATAAAAATCAATTGGCTGAAATCGCCAAAACTATTACTGAACTTCCATCTGATAAAAAATTCATCAGTAAGATTACGAAGTTAATTGGTGATAGAAAGAGCATGGTTGAAACCAATAAATTAGACTGGGCAATGGGCGAATTATTAGCTTATGGTTCTTTAATGTCTGAAGGTTTTGATGTTCGTATTTCTGGGCAAGATGTTGAGCGTGGAACATTTTCACACCGTCATGCTGTTGTTAAAGTAGAAGATTCAGAAGAAGAAGTAATTCTTTTAGATAAAATAAAAGATAAAAAAGGGAACTTTTATATCTACAATTCACACCTTTCAGAATATGGTGTTTTAGGTTTTGAGTATGGATATGCATTAGCATCGCCAAAATCTTTAGTAATTTGGGAAGCACAGTTTGGAGATTTCTCTAACGGAGCTCAAATTATGATTGACCAATATATTTCGGCAGGTGAAGATAAATGGAACAACCAAAACGGATTGGTAATGTTGTTGCCTCACGGTTATGAAAACCAAGGAGCAGAACACTCATCAGCACGTATGGAACGTTATTTACAAATGTGTGCAAAACACAACATGTATATTGCCGATGTAACTTCGCCAGCTAACTTCTTCCATTTAATGAGAAGACAGTTAAAAACAGAATTCCGTAAACCATTAGTAGTATTCTCTCCAAAGAGTTTATTACGTCACCCAGATGTAGTATCTTCAATGGATGAATTAGCAAACGGTCAATTCCAAGAAGTACTAGATGATCCAAATGTGACAGATAAAAAAGTTATCAAAACATTGGTTTTCTGTACAGGAAAAGTATATTTCGACATCATTGCACAAAGAGAAGAATTAGGTAGAAACGATGTGGCAGTGGTTCGTTTAGAGCAATTGTTCCCATTAGCAGTTGACCAAATCAAAGCGATTATCGACAGTTATCCAAATGTTGATGATTATGTTTGGGCACAAGAAGAGCCTAAAAACATGGGAGCTTATGGTTATATGTTAATGAACTTTAATTTAGTAAAATTAAGATTAGCATCGCCAAAAGCATACAGTGCACCAGCAGCAGGTAGTTATGAACGTTCTAAAAAACGTCAGAAAAATGCTATCGCTATGGTATTTGATAAAACATTATTTCAATAAAATAAAAACAGCCAATAGTTTAGGTTTAAGGCTAACACAACTTTTAAACTTTTAAACTTATTTTAAACTTTTAAACTAAAAAACATGATTTTAGAAATGAAAGTCCCTTCTCCAGGGGAATCAATTAAAGAAGTAGAAATTGCTACATGGTTAGTAAAAGATGGTGATTATGTAGAAAAAGACCAAGCAATTGCTGAGGTTGATTCAGATAAAGCAACATTAGAATTACCAGCAGAAGCAAGCGGAATCATTACATTAAAAGCAGAAGAAGGTGATGCAGTAGCAGTAGGTGCAGTAGTTTGTTTAATCGATACAGGTGCAGCAAAACCAGAAGGTGGGGCAGCTCCAGCTAAAGAAGAAGCAAAAGCGGTTGAAGCGCCAAAAGCTGAGGCTCCAAAAGCAGCTCCAGTAGCAGAAAAAACATATGCAACTCAAGCGCCATCTCCAGCAGCTAGAAAAATATTAGACGAAAAAAACATTGAGCCTTCTGACATTGTAGGAACAGGTAAAGGTGGAAGAATCACTAAAGATGACGCTGTAAACGCAGTGCCATCAATGGGAACTCCAACAGGAGGAAACCGTGGTTCAGAAAGAACTAAATTGTCTATGTTACGTAGAAAAGTAGCTGAGCGTTTAGTATCTGCTAAAAACGAAACAGCAATGTTAACTACTTTCAACGAAGTAGATATGACAGCTATTTACGCTTTACGTGATCAATACAAAGAAGAGTTCAAAGCGAAACATGGTTTAGGATTAGGCTTTATGTCGTTCTTTACCAAAGCGGTAACTCGTGCTTTACAATTATATCCAGATGTTAACTCTATGATTGATGGTCAAGAGAAAATTTCTTATGACTTCTGTGATATTTCAGTAGCAGTTTCTGGTCCAAAAGGATTAATGGTTCCGGTTATGAGAAATGCAGAAACATTATCGTTCAGAGGTGTTGAAGCAGAAATCAAGAGATTGGCAATCAGAGCTCGTGATGGACAAATTACTGTAGATGAAATGACAGGTGGAACATTCACAATTTCTAATGGTGGTGTTTTCGGAAGTATGTTATCTACACCAATTATCAATCCTCCACAATCAGGTATTTTAGGAATGCACAACGTGGTTGAAAGAGCTATCGTTAAAAACGGTCAAATCGTAATTGCTCCAGTAATGTACGTAGCATTATCATACGACCACAGAATCATCGACGGACGCGAGTCAGTTGGATTCTTAGTAGCGGTTAAAGAAGCATTAGAAAACCCAGCAGAGTTATTAATGGGTGGAAATGTGAAAAAAGCGTTAGAATTATAGAAATATAAATCCCAAATATAAAATCCCAAATTCAAAAGAGTTTGGGATTTTTCTTTATTAAGAATTCTTATTTGAGATAATATCTGAAAATGATAAAAATTAATCTTGGAAAGAAATTTCAAAACAGTGTAGTTTTATTCTTATTTTAGCGCCTGTAATTTTTAGGTTCAGTACTAGTTTTTCAAGATGCACAAATTTACTTTTTCAGTTATACTGTTATTATTTATTAATTTGATGTTTGCTCAAGAATTGAGTGAATCAGAAATTAGTAGAACCCGAAGTATTCAGGAAAATCTTATTTCAAATCCTGAAAAAGCGTATACAGAAGCATTAGAAATTAGTAA
>NZ_JAKLJH010000208.1 GCF_023151265.1 Flavobacterium sp. | reverse complement strand
TTGTAATAATTATATCCGTTTTTGAGATTTAGATAAGTTAAGTTATTATTTGAACTATTTAAACTTCCAAATACTGGATTGCCCGAAAAATCTAATGTTGTTAGATTATTAGAACTACAATTAATTTCTTGTAAATTTAACAACCCTGAAAAGTTTAAATTTAAAATCTGATTATCATTACAAATTACAGACACAAGAGCTGTTAATCCACTTAAATCTAAATTAACTATATCGTTAAAACTACAATTCAAATTTTCTAACAAAGCTAATCCTGTCAAATTTAACACACTTAACTGATTGTTTGAAATATCCAAATACGTTAAAGTATTAGCTCCTGTTAAATTTATAGATGACATTAAATTATCAGAAGCATTCAAAAATTGTAAAGATGTTAAATTTGAAACATCTAAACTACTTAACTGATTATTAGCACAACCTAAACTCAATAAATTTACCAATCCGTTTAAATTTATTGTAGAAATTGAATTCACATGACATGATAATTCTATTAAACCAAGGTGATTTGAAACGTCTAAATTAGTTAAGTTATTCAAAGAACATTCTATATATTTTAAATTAGAAATACCACTTAAATTTAAAGTTGTTAAAAGATTCTGATTACAATACAAATATTCTAAATCTACCAAACCAGATAAATTCAAATCAGTAATCATATTTAAACCACAATCTATTTCTCTTAAAAAAATTAAACTCGATAGGTCTAAAACTCCAGTTAAATTATTGGAATTACAGTTCAGTTTCTTCAAATTAGAAAAACTTGTAATTCCTGCCAAACTAGATATATCAGAAGCCACAACACTCAACGAATCTACAACAACAGCTTCGCTTAATTGTATTTCCCCATCATCGTTTGCATCAATTTTCATATAACCTCCACCGCCATAAGCAACGGTATTTAATGGCGTAGCTGATAATAATCTTGCTTTAAAATTTGCATCAGGAATATTTACAATTTGGGCTTGAGCAATTGTTGATATAAATAACAGTAGTAAAAATATCTTTTTCATAGTGTTTGGTTTTTGTTTTCTTTAATATGATATAAAAGTAAAAACTATTAATCTTAAATTTTCAGCAATTGAGTAAAGCTATATTCTAACTTAGAATTCGCTAAAAACTCTTTAATATTTCGTTTAATCTTTCTTTTTTTCGTTGCGAAATTGGCAAATGGCTATCATCAGCCATTACCACATAACCTCCGTCTTTCTTTATATACGACTTTAAATAATTCAAATTAATCAAATGCGATTGATGAATGCGTTCAAAACCTTGTTCGGTTAACAATTCTTCGTATTCTTTTAATGTTTTAGAAATCAAAATTGGTTTTGAGTTTTTAATGAAAAACTTGGTGTAATTGTCCTCACTTTCGCATCTAATAATATCACTCACATCAAAAAGATGAATTCCGTCAGAAGTTGATAATGCAATTCGTTTAAAATTATCTACCTTTTTTCTGATATTTTCTAATAATAAATCAATGTGCGATGAACTATCGTTTTTTTCAATCTCAGCTTTAATTTTCTGAATTACTTTCTGCAATTCATCAGGATCAACTGGCTTCAACAAAAAATCCAAAGCACTAAATCGAAATGCTTTAATTGCATACTGTTCGTGAGCAGTAATAAAAACAATGTGTGCTTTTGTAGTTCCGTTTAACGCTGTTATTTTCTCTAAAATATCAAACCCAGTTCCATCATTCAATTGAATATCTAAAAAAACAACTTGAGGTTGTAATGATTTTATAGCTTCAACACCAGAAACCACGCTATCGGCTTCACCAATAATTGTAATTTGTGGCGCATACAATTGAAGCAAACCCTTCATGCCGTTTCTTAAATTTATATCATCGTCTATTAGTATTGCTGAAATCATTATTGTATGTATTGAATTGGTAATTTTAAAACTACTTTTGTTCCCGAATTATTATCGTTTGCATTTATTTCCTCGATGGAAATTGTTGCATTTTTATGAGTTGAAGAAGCAATCATTTCCAATCGCTTTTTAATAATATCAATCGCCATTGATTTATGAACCGAAACCGAATTTTCCTTGACTTTTTTCGAAGTTTCACAACCCACTCCGTCGTCTTCAATGGTACAAACCAAACTCTCTTTATCAATTTGAAAGTCTACTTTAATTTGTCCTTTTGCCTTTTTAGGAATTACACCATGAATGATTGCATTTTCAACAAATGGTTGTAGTAAAAGTGGTGGCAAAGCAACATCGTCTTCAATTTCTGCACTTTTTGTAATTGTAAAATCAAAATTATTATTGAATCGCAATTGCTCTAATTCTAAATAGTTTTGTAAACTTTCTATTTCTTTGTCAATCGGAATAAGAGATTCTTTTGAATACTCTAATGTTAGACGCATTAACTTTGAGAATTTTGCCAAATATTTAATTGCAGAATCGGTTCCGTTTTGCACAATAAAACTAGAAATTGAGCCTAAACAATTGAATACAAAATGGGGATTCATTTGTAAATGCAGCGCTTTTTGTTCGTATTCTGCTAATTCTTTTTGAAGAGTGAGCGTTTTTTTAAGTTGGTTTCGATTATAAATCAAGAAAATAATTCCTAAAACTAACAAACCGATTAGTGTTCCAAAA
>NZ_JAKLJH010000009.1 GCF_023151265.1 Flavobacterium sp. | reverse complement strand
GACATTGATTTAAACGAATTAGAAAATCAACTTCGAAAATTGTTGGAAAAACCATTTTCAAAGGATCAATCCAATCAACTTAAGAATATGATTGTTTCATTCATTAACGAGGTTAACGCTAGTCATAATGGTGGTAGCATTGAGTCCAAAGAATACTTGGGTTTCTTAAGATTATTAGAAGAAAATTATAATAAATTTTACTGCATAAAGGAATACTCTCAGTTGATGAAAGTATCTGCAAGAAGTTTAAATAAAATTGTGAAAAATAATTCGGGGAAAAGTACTTGTAAGTTAGTAAGTGACAAAATAATTGAAAACGCAAAAAAAATGCTGACGGATAGTAAGTTATCAGTTAAAGAGATTGCTTTTAATTTAGGATTTGAAGACCAATATTATTTTAGCCGTTATTTTAAAAAGTATACCGGAGTATCGCCAAGAAATTATAGAGTATCGAATGCAAGTTTATCCATCAAAATGTAAATTTTTCCATTTTATGCGTCATTAGCTCACCATAGTTTTGTCCAGTAATTTAATCTAATGAAAATTAAAATGATGGAAAAAACAAATTTGAAAGAGATTTTTCACCTCAAAGGTTTCGAAAAATCATACGGTTATGCTCAGGCAGTTAAAGTAGGTAATTTACTTTATGTATCAGGAACTGTCAGTATTGACGATGAAGGAAAACCGAGAGCAGAAAATGATATGCAAGTACAAGTACAATATATATATATGAAGATATTCGTCTATCTCTTGAGGCATTTGGACTAACTTTTGATAATGTTGTAAAAGAAGCCATATTTTCAACTGATTTAGAGAGATTTAAAAAAGAAGGACTACAGACTAGAGCGAATTTCTACCAAGGAAAGAGTCTTCCTGCATCTTCAGCATGGATTGAAGTTGTAAGGCTTGCGTTTCCCGAGTTTTTAATTGAAATTGAAGTTATAGCAGCCTTTCCATCTTAGTGTTATCAATAGTAAAACATATGCAGGTATAATGGCTTTAAAAAATGCCTTTTTATTGAAGTTTAAAGAATGATTTATCATAGTTTTATAGATTTAAATTGTAAAGTAAGGTATTGTAGTAAATATAAAAGCTGTTTTAAGCATACAAGCTTTATTAATGTTTTAGTGAGTCCTTTACTAAAATCTTGCTATCAATCAATTTTTTTGCTCTGTCAAATGTTACGAATCCTTGAAATAAAATTTCCTTCTTACCATCGATTTCTATTAGAACAGTGGGAAAGCTAAAGGCTTCAAGTTCTTCTGCATATTCAAATTCTTGATAAGCTTTCTTAATATATACACTATCCATCATTTTCTTGTTGAAATCTGTTTTGTCATATCCAAGTTTTGCCGCATAAATACCATAAGCTTCGTAGTTTTCTGGCTCAATTCCGTCAACGTAATACATTTTGTGAAGTAGTCCAGCAAATTCAAGGGATTTGTCAGGATATTTTTCTTTCATAATGCTTAGGGCTATGGCAGGAGGCAATGAATTTAAAACCATTGTTCCTTTTTTTAATGTTTCGTTAACGAAAGCATCGCCAAATTTTACACCACAAGTGCTTTCTACATCAGTGTATGAAGTCTTTATATAAGGAGCCACCACATCAATTGGTCCTGCACCTTTTCCTAATTTTAGACCACCACTAACCACTTCAAAATCAATTTTGTCCTGGTAGTAGGTTTTAAGTTTTGCCATAGTAGGACTAAAACCAAAACACCAGCCACAAATAGCATCGTACACGTAAATTATCTTTACTTTTTCCATCTCTTTTTTCTTGGGTTGAAAAGAGCAGGCAACAAGCATTATTGTTGCCATACTCAATAATTTAATTTTAGACATTTTTTGTAAATGAAGATTTATTTTGAGCCACCCATTCTTCGATATTTGTCATTTGAATAGGTAACTTTTTCAACACTTCATGTATTTGAGATGAATGCATTACAGGATAATTTTTAGTATCTGCAATTTCTTGATACATTGTCTCTGCACCTTTACCAGCTCCAGCTCCAAATAGACCATCTAAAAGCTGACCAAAATCTTTTGGTGGCATTGGGTAATAACCGATAGTTTCGTTTAAGCCAATTGAAAACTTTTCTGCTAATTGTTTCCCTGTAAGATTTTCAATACCACTAACTAATAAGCTTTCACCAGCTAACTCTGGTTTAAAAATAGCTTCTGCCACAAATGAAGCCACATCTTTTGTAGCAATCCAACCTATAGGCATTTCTTCGGGTGTAGGATAGGCCACTTTTTTCTCATTTACGACAAAAGGCACTGTCCAAGGACCCAAAAGATTTTCGGCATAAACAGATGGTTGGATAATAATATGCGGCAAACCAGTTTCTTTTAAATAATTGGCAATGTCAATTCTATAATCCATTGAGGGATTACCAATTTTTACGGGCAAAATAAATCCGCTTGAATTCCAAACCAATAATTTCACATTATTTGCAATTGCAGCATCAATCGCATTTTTAGCATAATTAAAACCTTCGTTGGGATTTGCAAGAAAGAATGGCACTAAAAAGGATATTGCATCTACTCCTTGAGTAATTTCTATTAAACGGTTTGCATCAGCCATATCTGCTAAAACAGCAGTCGCTCCATTTTGTTCTAGTAATTCCAATTTGTCAGCGAGATGTGTTGTCGCTATTACTTTTGCACCTTTGTTTTGAAGTGCCTTAATCACTGGGAATTGTTGTGAGCCTGTGGCTCCGTAAACTAATACTTTCATATTTTTGATTTCTATTTTAATAATAACACAAAGATAATTACCTTTGCTATACAATAGTAACTACTATACTTTTGTATACTAATATACTTTGGTATAGTAAAAATTAAAAAGCCATGAAGACATCAAAAGAATGTGTTGAATACATACGTCCAGTGCGAGATGTGTTAGATATTATTAACGGCAAATGGAAGCTACCTATTTTGATAGCATTGTCGTTTGGTAATAAACGATTTAAAGAATTAGAAAGAGATGTTGAGGGAATTACTCCCAGAATGTTATCAAAAGAACTAAGAGATTTGGAAGTAAACCAACTTGTTATTCGAACAGTTCATGATACCATACCTGCCACGGTTGAGTATAGTCTTTCAGATTATGGTAAGTCGTTAGATGACGTAATTATTGCTTTGAGAGAGTGGGGTAAAAAACATCGAACCAAATTGTTTGCTAAATCTCGAATTGTCTGAAAATAGAGTTGACTTGATTTAATAAAATATAGAAATCAACTTGATTTATTAATAGCAACATTTATTCCAATAGTTTTAAATTTATCTTTCAATATTTTCATATCATCGCTAACTTTCCTATCTAACACTTTAGCATAATGTTGCGTAGTTCTTAAATTTTTATGTCCTAGCATTTTACTCACGCTTTCAATAGGTACACCATTTGTAAGCGTTACAGTTGTTGCAAAAGTATGTCTAGCAATGTGAAAAGTCAATTCTTTATCAATTTTACAGATGCCAGCAATTTCTTTTAAATAAGCATTCATTTTTTGATTTGATAGAATAGGAAGTAACTTATCTTCTCCAACACATTGCGGATGATTTTCGTATTTGTCAATTACCATTTGTGTTACTGGAAGAATCGGAATCTTTGAAGCACTTTCTGTTTTCTGGCGATGGGTAAAAATCCATCTCTCTCCGTCAATACCGATGCTTATATGTGATTTGGTTAAGTTCTTCACATCAATATAAGCCAAGCCAGTAAAACAGCTAAAAAGGAATATATCACGAACAAGTGAAAGCCTATCGTTTTTTAAGTCCTTTTCTATTATTTCTTGAACTTCTTCTTCAGTCAAATACACACGTTCAACTTCTTTAACTTTTGCTTTATAATTGGCAAATGGGTTTTTCTCTAACCAATCATTGGCCAAACAGATTTTAATTATTTTACTAAAGTTCTTAATGTATTTTACAGCGGTATTATTAGAGCAATTTCTAACACTTCTTAAATAGAATTCATAATCAGTAATAAAAGCATGATTTATTTTAGAAATCTCAATATCTGAAATGCTATATTTCCATTCCAAAAACTCAATTGTATGCTTTAAAGAAGTAGTATAACGCTCTAAAGTTCCTGGAGCATATTCTTTTCCTACCAATTCTTTTATCTTATTGTTATGATCTTGAAAAATAGGAACAAGCATGCGTTGTTTTTCATCAGAACCAAAAAGCAATTCCTTAAAGTTTTCAATACTCAATTCTTGATTCTTGTGAATTAGTTCCATTTGAATATCTAATACTTTAGATTTTATTACATCAAGATAACCATTTATTGAACGGGCTTCCTCTGTAGTGCCTTTCATCTTACATGCTTCTGACAGCCATCGGTTAGGTTCTATAAACTTTTTAGTACTGAATTCTGTTCTGATTCCATTTACAGTTAGACGGACATAAATTGGAAATTGCCCTTTGGCATTAGCCTTTGAAGATTTTGCATAGAAATGCAGGTTTACTTTCGCTTTCATTTTACTGACTGATTAATTATTTATCAATTTATATTCTCAATCCAAGTCAAACAAGATGTTTAATGAGTGAACTAGCTATTTAATTCATCTTTAAACTCAGTGTTTGCAAGGGTTAAGGGATTTTAGCGAGACCCTAGATTTCTAGTTTTTTCTAGGGTCTCGATTTAGTCCCTTTAGCGATAAGATTCGATGAATAATTTGGTATATGTGCAAAAGCAAAAAACCCCGTAAATCATAAGATTTACAGGGTTTTGACACCATTTAGGATTTTTTTAAGCGGAGAAAGAGGGATTCGAACCCCCGGACCTGTTACAGTCAACAGTTTTCAAGACTGCCGCATTCGACCACTCTGCCATTTCTCCAATAAGTCGTGCGCTACTTCCGTATTGCGAGTGCAAATATAGAACGATTTTTTATTTCTGCAAACGTTTTCAAAAGAAAAAAGTAAAAAAAACACACTTTCCTCCTAACCTCTTTCACAACCATTTGAATGTCAGTAAATAAATAAAACTAAAATTTTAAGAAAAAATCAAGAACAAGCGCAAGAACAAAGTCAAAGTAATCATTTGTACCATTTATTTTCATAATCATCGTGGTTCAAGAGATGCTTAACAGCATGACAAACTGTGTGTATAGTCTTATGGTAACTATACCAAGTGAAACGCCTCTGTGTATCTCTCTCAACGCTATACAATTCAAAAAAAAACTCTGTGTGACTCTGTGCAAAACTTAGTAATACTTTGTGTTCTTAAAATCCGCCATCATCAGCGCTTTGCGCAAGTAAATCAGTTTCATCCGCGTGCCAAAGAATACCATTAGTTCAAGAGATGCTTAACAGCATGACAAACGATACGTGTAATCTAATGTTGATATACTAAGTATAACGCTCAGAGTAGCTCTCTCAACACAATCCGCTTCAAAAAAACTTCGCGCAACTCTGTGTAAAAACTATGTACCTATGTGTTTAAATAAAATCCGCCACCATCAGCGCTCCGCCTTGGCGGACCCGTTTCATCCGCGTTCCCATAAAAGCGCAACGCCCTAGCGTCCTTTGCGAAAAACCTTTAAGCTCTTTGCGTTTAAATAAAATCAACATTCAAAAAAACCACTTATTTTTGTAAAAAGAAAAAACAATGCAATCCAAACTATACTGCCTAGAAAGCGTTTCCGATCTCACTTCACAAACATCCAGCATCATCCTACCCTCTTTAGAAAAACTAGCGCTGCAATACAACATCACCAACGTTTACCAAACCTGTGACAGCATTGAAGGATTAGAAGAAAGTCTAAGTACACTGCTTTACGAAGACCGAAACTTCCATGATTACGAAATCATTTATTTAGTATTCCAAGGAAGAGACAACAACATTATCATCGATAATTATTTATACAGCTTAGAAGAAATAGCCGAGTTCTTCGAAGGCAAACTCACCAACAAACGCATCCATTTTGCCAATACCCTTCAACTAGACTTAGATTCCGAAACCGCTCAATATTTCTTAGATGTCACGGGAGCTATTTCCATTTCAGGCTATCGCAACCCTGCTCCTATCCTTAGCACCATTATCGACAACCCGTTCTTCGCGTTATGCCAAGAATATGATGACGTAACCGATATTGTGGAAGAATTATTCGAAAAGCATTACACCTTAGCCAAAGCGATGGGGTTTACTTTGCATTATTAAGAAATTTTATTCAATTAAGAAGGATATCACTGTAAAAAAGTCTTTTGATTATAACTTTTCACTATTCAAAAAGTGTTGGTAGCTAATTTAATAAATCCTTTAATAATATTACAACACCACAGTAGTAGCTAGATTTCTAACTACCAAAAATATACTATTCAAAATGTAAACGAAAACAATTTTAAAATGCACTTACAATCTCTTTTAATTTCTCTTTTGTTATTGGTTTTATAATAAAATCTTCAACTTCACTAATATTTTTTGCTCTTGTAATATCATAAGGAGATATAGAAGAAGAACAAATGTAAACCGTTATTTTACTTTTGTTTTTAATATTTAATAAAGCATATTCTTCCAAAAATTGCCATCCGTCCATAATAGGCATGGATAAATCCAAGAAAATTATATCAGGCAAGTGTTGACTATTTTTTAAATTTTCCTTTAAATAATTTAAAGCATTTAACCCATTTTCAAACACCTTAACTTCATTAAAATGATTTGTCATTTCAATAATTTTCTCAGTTATAAATACAAAAGCTGGATCATCATCAATTAAAGCTATAATATCTACTTTTTTCATATCATATTGTTTTTTAATCTTATAAAAAATGTACTTCCTATGTCTGGAATGCTTTCTACCCAAATTTCTCCGCCCATAGCTTCTACTTGTGTTTTTGTAATAAACAACCCAAAACCACGAGAATCTGGATGTACGTGAAATACTTTTCGAATTTTGAACATGTTATCTTTGTGTCTGTTTAAATCAATTCCTAAACCATTATCTGCAACCGACAAAACCAAACCTTTATCGTCGTAGTAGGTTTTAACATCCAAAGTAAGCAATCGGTTAGGCGATTTATACTTTAATGCATTACTTACTAAATTCGTTAAAATACTGTCGGCATATTTTTGAGAATATGTTACAATTGTTTCTTCTAAATCAACTTTTACATTAGCGTTGCACTGATTAATTTGGGTCTCAAAAACCATTAAAATAGTATTAATAGTTTTCATTAAATCAACTGGTGCTAAATCAATTTCCGAATCTTGTTTAATTTGTAATGATTCTACTAATTCGTCAAAAATAGTGTTAAGATGATTTACAACAGGTTTTAATTTACTTAGTATTTTAGTTCTTTCTTCTTCCTCATCACATGTTTCCAAAAATTCGATTAACATAGAGATATTAATTAATGGCGATCTAAGATTGTGAGAAACAATATTGCAAAAGTCAACCAATTGTGTGTTTTGATGTTCAATATCGAGCAATATTTTAGCAATTCTTTCTTCTCCCCTTTTTCGCTCTGAAATATCGGAACGAATGGCAACATATTGATAAGGTTTTCCTCGTTCATTTAAAAAAGGAACTATGGTAGTATCTACCCAATAAGCAGATCCATCTTTAGCTTTATTTTTAAGCTCTCCCTTCCAAACTTTTCCATTAGCAATTGTAGTCCACAAATCTTTAATAAACTCTTTTGGATGATGAGATGAATTAATTATACGATGATCTTTTCCTATTAATTCTTCGCGACTATACTTAGATATTTTACAAAAATTATCATTTACGTGGGTTATAATTCCTTTTTGATTTGTAATAGCAACTATGGAAGATTCGTCTAAAGCATATTTGTAATCAGAAATTTCTTTTATCTTTTTAAGCAACTCTTCTTCTCCTCGTTTCCGTTCTGTAATATCAGAACGAATAGCTACGTATTGATAAGGCTTTCCATCTTCATTTAAAAAAGGAACTATCGTAGTATCAACCCAATAGGCCGACCCATCTTTTGCTCTATTTTTAAGTTCTCCCTTCCAAATTTTACCACGTGCAATAGTCGTCCAAAGGCTTTTAATATACGATTTCGGATGATACCCAGAATTGATAATGCGATGATCTTTTCCTAAAAGTTCTTCACGTGAATACTTTGATATCCTGCAAAAGTTATCGTTTACATGATGAATTATTCCTTTCTGATCAGTAATTGCAAGTATTGACGATTCATCTAATGCGTATTTGTAATCGGAAATTTCTTTAATCTTCTTAAGAAGCTCGTCTTCCTCAGTTTCTTTTTTAATCATACCTAAAAGATTTGTTGCGTATAGATTCTCCGAAATAGAAGATTAATTTAGATGGGGGACATTATCAAATTTAAGCAACTTTTTTTATAATTCACATTTTTAAATGTTAAATTATCAGTATTTACTTTAATTCAATAATAATTCTTTAATTTTAAAGAGTAATTAATGCGGATTTTCTATTTATAAAAAATTAAGAACAATCAAAAAGACACCAAAAATTGACATCATAAAAAAAGTATTTGTTATTACAAGTACTTCGCAATCTCATCCGCCTGAATACTATGATGCGAAACACGATACACTACTTCCCCATCTTTCAAAACAATAATTTGTGGCGATTGGTGAATCACGCTCAGTTCCTCAGCAATAAAATTAGAAACACTTCGGTATGAAAGCAAATCCAAATAATTGAAATCGGCTTTAGCAATCAATACATCATTTCCATTAACCAAGCGTTCTTTAGCATAAGCACTAATACCACAAGTCACACTATCTTTAAAAATAATTTGAGGTTTTTCATTTGATTTTGCAACAATATCTTTTACTTGTTGTTCTGTTGTAATGGGATTCCAGTTTTTCATAGTTTTTTTGTTTCAGGTTTCAAGTTTCAAGTTTTTGGAACACAGATTGCAAAAATTAGAGTAATCTTTAAAATCTTTTATGAGCTTTATTCAACGTAACGCTTCACTTGTTTTTACTTATATGACTTATATGTTAAATTAACCTTTGTGTTACTTTTTTCCAATAAATCTAAGAACTACAAGACAACATCGAACACCCAACTTTATTTCGCGCCCAATCAGGACGTTTGGCAAACCATTTCTCATTTTCTGGTTGCTCATCGTAAGGATGTTTTAGTAACTCGTGAAGTTCTTCAATTAAAGTATAATCTTCTTTTTCAGCAGCATCAATAGCTAATTGTGCCATGTAATTTCGTAATACATATTTTGGGTTCACTTGATTCATCTTAGCTTTTCTATCTGAATCAGAAATTGGTTCTTCGCTTAGCTTTTGTAAATAAAGTTCCATCCAATTCAACCAGGTTGTTTTTAATGTCGCAACTATGGCATTAGGTTGATAAAAAGCATATTCAATTTTCGATAATGCAATTTCAGGTGTATCTGATTTTAATACATCAGCCAAATTACGAAAGAAAATAGTCATATCAGTTTCTGAAGCGGTTAATAAAGTAGTTAACTCATCATAAAAATCAGTATCGTATTCCGAAGTCAACCCTAATTTCGCTTGCATCATTACTGGAAACTTCGAATCAAAACGATTACTGTAACTATTCAAAACTTGTTCCATTGAAGCAATATCTTCAATCAAAGGATATAAAGCATTTCCTAATTGAATCAGGTTCCACAAAGCAATATCAGGTTGGTTTCTAAATCGGTAACGCTTACCTTCAGCATCAGTGGTATTCGGTGTCCAATCTGGGTCATAATCTTCTAACCATCCATAAGGACCATAATCAATCGTAAGTCCTAAAATCGACATATTATCCGTATTCATAACTCCGTGAACAAAACCAACACGTTGCCATTCCACAATCATATCCACCGTTCGATTGACCACTTCTTGATAAAAAGCCAAATACTTTTCTTTTCCAGTTGAGGTAATTTCAGGATAAAAATACTGAATCG
Organism: Flavobacterium sp.; assembly: GCF_023151265.1. Lineage (GTDB taxonomy): Bacteria > Bacteroidota > Bacteroidia > Flavobacteriales > Flavobacteriaceae > Flavobacterium. The sequence goes on along the minus strand of NZ_JAKLJH010000009.1, from coordinate 19,476 downwards.
TATAATCTACTAAAGCTTGTAAATTAGTAATATCTTTTCGAGCCGCTAACAATTCAAAATTGCCAAAACGAATAAACGAAGGCGCTACTCTACATACCACGGCTCCATCTTCATAAGCAGGATTTCCATTGTATAAAATATCGCGCAACACCTTATCACCAGTCGTTACCAAAGACAACGAACGAGTGGTTGGCACACCCAAATGAAACATCGCCTCACTACACAAATGCTCCCGAATAGACGAACGTAAAACCGCCAAACCATCTGCATTTCTAGAATAAGGGGTTTCTCCTGCTCCTTTTAACTGCAATGCCCAACGTTGATTGTTATGCAACACTTCAAACAAATTAATCGCTCTTCCGTCTCCAAGTTGTCCTGCCCAGTTTCCAAATTGATGTCCGGCATACGCCATGGCATAAGGTTGGGTTTCTGGATACACTTTACTTCCCGAAACTAAGGCTAAAAATTCAGTTGATGTTACATCTTCTTTAGATAAACCAATTAAATCTGAAACCTCATTTGCAACATGAAGCAATTTAGGACTGCTAGGAACTCGTGGCGTTACATAGGAAAAACAAGCTCCAAAAACTTGTCTTCGAGTATTTGAAGTATCTGTATCAGCTGGAAGTTGCTTGTTGAACGTATCGTTTAGGTGTAATTTCATGTTATCGGGTAAAAACTAAGGTGTTTCCTTTTGATAAATTAGCATCAAAAGCATACCCTTCGTAATTGAATTTTTTTAAATCGTCAATCGTTTCTGCATTGGTATCAATAATGTATCGCACCATCAAACCTCTTGCTTTTTTCGCAAAGAAACTAATCATTTTTAGTTTTCCGTCTTTATAATCTCTAAATTCTGGAGTAATAACAGGAACTTTTAAAGCTTTAGTATCAACCGCAGAGAAATATTCATTACTCGCTAAATTTAAAAATAACTCATCAGATTGTAATTCGTCGTTTAAAGCTTTAGTCAATTTCTTTTTCCAAAACTCGTATAAATTCTTTTTGGTACCTATTGGCATAGAAGTTCCCATTTCTAATCGATAGGGTTGCATTAAATCTAATGGTTTTAAAATACCATATAAACCCGATAGAATTCGCAATTTATCTTGCAAAACTGCTATTTTTTCAGCTGAAATAGTATAAGCATCCAATCCCGTATACACATCACCATCAAAAGCATAAACAGCTGGACGTGCATTTTCTGATGTAAAAGGTAATGCCCAATTTTGATTGCGTTCCCAATTCAAATCGGCTAACTTTTCCGAAATATCCATTAACTCCATCAATTGTTTTGGCTTTTTCTTTTTAAGTGCTTTTTGAATAGTTTCCGATTCTTTTAAAAATAAACTTTCGGTATAGTTTTGAATTGGAAGTGGTGATTCAAAGTTTAAGGATTTAGCTGGTGATACTACAATTTTCATAACGTTTTAAGATATTTTACTTATACCTTCAAAAGTACGAAAATTAGCGAATATGAGATTTAGTAAACCATAAATAATACTTATAACACCATTAAAAATAAAAAATCCCGAATAAATCGGGATTGTATTTTAACTCATTTTTCCTATTGCGCAACTTACATAAGATTTAGCCTTAGCACCAAGTGTATTAGCTTCACCATCTTCAGGATAACCGAGTGATTTTAATTTGTTTTTTACCTCGTTTACTTGTGCTTCTGTTTCATAAGAGAATGTCACAGTACTTTCATCAACATTTACTGAAACATTTTGAATAGCTTCAATTGATGAAATACCTTTCGTTATGGTATTGGCACAACCGCCACATTTTAAATTTTGTATATGAATTGTAGTTTCCATTTGTATTGAATTTATGAATAACAAATTTACAAAATTCTAACGGTACTGCTTTGTAACAAACGTTACTTTAACTTAACTTTAATGAGGTAATTTGTCTTTCACCAAACCATAAATGTAGGTTCCAAGTAAAGCTCCAATTAAGACCACCGCAATAGCATAAGTTCCTGTTCCTAAAAGAATGAAAATAGGTCCAGGACAACTTCCTACTAAAGCCCAACCCAATCCAAACATAATTCCGCCAATAATATAACGCCAAAAACCGCGCTCTTTTTCAATAACATTAATTGGAAGTCCTTTGTAATCTTTTATTTTATATTTTTTAATCAATTGAAGTCCAATAACACCCGTAAATAATGCCGTTCCAATTATTCCATACATGTGAAACGATTGAAAATGAAACATTTCATAAATACGATACCACGAAACCGCTTCAGCCTTTGTTAAAACAATCCCGAAAAAAATTCCTGTCAGAAAAAAACGTGCTAATTTCATACTTATGCTGTTTTATAAATTAGAGGTAAAATAAAATGTGCCATAGCTAAGCCACCAATAAAAAATCCGATAACCGCAACTAAAGAAGGTAATTGCAAATTACTCAATCCAGAAATAGCATGACCTGAAGTACAACCTCCTGCATAACGCGTTCCAAAACCAATTAATAATCCACCAATTAATAAAATAGCGAATCCTTTTGGAGATTGTAATGTTTCAATACTGAAAATAGCATCTGGCATTAATTTGCCATTTGGAGCGTCGATTCCTAAGGTTTGTAATTGTGAAATGGTATCAGGATTGATATTTACACCACTTCCATTGGAAAGAAAGTAAAAAGCAATAAATCCACCAACAAAAGCTCCTAAAACGACTGCTAAACTCCATTTTTGTTCGCGCCAATCAAACTTGAAAAAATCACTGAATTTTCCTGCTCCTGCCATAGTACATATGGTACGAAGATTAGAAGACATCCCAAACGATTTACCAAAATAAGTCAAAATTAGCATCGTCATCCCGATTAAAAAACCCGAAATAGACCAATGCCATGTTCCAAAAAGAAGTTCCATAGTTTTGCAATTTTTAGCAAAAATAGAAATTCAAATCGGGATTTGTAACTTTTGTTACATTTTATAGTAAATTTGGACTATCAAACTAAACCTTACCAAATGAAAAAATTTACAATCGAATTCAAATGGGCGATTATTTCTATCATTATCTTTTTAGCTTGGATGACTTTAGAAAAGCAACTAGGATTTCATGACGAAAAAATAAAATGGCAAATGTTTTTTACAATGCTTATTATTTTTCCAAATTTTCTTTTGTATTACTTAGCTTTAAAAGACAAAAAAAAGAATTATTATAATGGCGAAATGAGTTGGAAACAAGGTTTCATTTCGGGAGTTGTTATTTCTTTTATTGTAGTAATTTTTAGTCCAATTACGCAATTTATTACACACGAATTTATTACTCCAAACTATTTCGATAAGTTAATTGCACTTTCGGTAGAAAGTAAAAGACTAACCTTAGAAGAAGCTAAAAGTTACTTTAACTTAACTGCCTACATTTGGCAAAGTATTTCTGGTGGATTATCATTTGGCGTTGTTATTGGCGCGATTGTTGCTTATATGATAAAAACAAAAACACCAGATACAACAATTAAAACAAAATAAAATGAAATACTTATTTTCAATAATTACGGCGCTTTTATTAACAAGTTGTGTAAGCACGCAATCCACTTTAAAAAATGTAGACAATACAGCTATTCGTCCTGCCATTAAAGATAAAGCTTATGTAATTACAGAATACGCAACAGATAGCAAATATGGATACGATCAAGATTATCCAATCAATATTGGTTTCATACATGAAAAACAGGAAGACATCAATATTGAATATTATTTTAACGGATTACAAGGTCCGAATGGCGAAAAAATAAGCTACAAAAAAGTAGATACCTGTTGCCCTTTTCCCTCAAAAAATAGTTTAATGGGAGCTGGAACTATCGGTATATATGAAGTATTTTTTGAAGGAAGTGCTAAAAAAATTACCTTATATTTTAATATTTTTGAAAAAGGGAAAATCTTATGTCCGAAAGGATTTTCAATTAAAAAACCAGTTTCAGACACTAAATAAATCTTTTTTAGTTATTAGTAACATTTGTAACCTTTTGAACCGCTGTTTGAAAGGTTTTTCTTTTTATCTTTGCCACTTCAAAATCAACACAAATGAATTTACAAAACATCCCACAAATAAAACATACCGATAGCGGAAACTTTTTCTTATTAGCAGGTCCATGCGCCATTGAAGGCGAAGAAATGGCAATGCGAATTGCAGAGAAAATAGTTACTGTTACTGATAAATTACAAATTCCTTACGTTTTTAAAGGTTCTTTCAAAAAAGCAAACCGTTCTAGAGTAGATAGTTTTACTGGAATTGGTGATGAAAAAGCCTTGAAAATTCTTCAAAAAGTATCAAAAGAATTTGGCGTACCAACGGTTACCGATATTCACACCAACGAAGATGCAGCAATGGCAGCTGAATACGTTGATGTATTACAAATTCCGGCGTTTTTAGTGCGTCAAACAGATTTAGTAGTAGCTGCGGCAAATACTGGAAAAACCGTAAACTTAAAGAAAGGACAATTCATGAGTCCAGAAAGTATGAAACATGCGGTTCAAAAAGTGTTAGATAGCAACAACCAAAACGTTATGGTTACCGATAGAGGAACCATGTTTGGTTACCAAGATATGATTGTAGATTTTAGAGGAATTCCAACGATGCAACAATATGCAACTACGGTTTTAGATGTTACGCATTCGTTACAACAACCAAATCAAATGACAGGTGTAACGGGTGGTCGTCCTGACATGATTGAAACTATTGCAAAAGCAGGAATTGTTGTGGGCGTTGATGGAATTTTCATTGAAACTCATTTTGATCCAGCTAATGCAAAAAGTGATGGTGCTAACATGTTACATTTAGACTATTTTGAAGGTTTAATGACAAAACTTGTTGCCATCCGAAAAACAATTAATCAATTCTAATTTTTTATTTTTTAACTTCAAATGAAACATCCATTTTTAATGGTTGTACTAACTTTTTGTGTTTTTTCACAGTACACCTTTTCGCAAGAAACAGTCGAAAATCCTGAAAAATACACAGCACATAATAAAGGAAAATTTTATATTTTTTGGGGTGGAAACCGCGAATCGTATTCAAAATCAGATATCCGATTTAAAGGTGCCGATTATGATTTTACGCTTCATAATGTATCGGCTCACGACAAACCAAAAGGTTTTCACATTGACTATATTAACCCAGCTCGAATGACCATTCCTCAAACGAACTTACGAATTGGGTATTTTATTTCTGATCACTATAATATTTCGATTGGATTTGACCACATGAAATATGTAATGTATAACGACAGAAGAGTAAGTTACTCTGGTTATTATCCAAATCCTGGAACTTATAATGAAAATCCAGCTGATGGAGAATTAACATTAGATGAAGATTTCTTATTATTTGAACACACAGACGGATTAAATTATGTAAATACTGAAATTTCTCGTGTAGATGATATTTCAAAACTTTTTAGAATTGGAAATACCGATAAAATTCAAGTAAATATTACAGAAGGTATTGGTGGTGGATTTTTATATCCAAAAACTAATACAACACTTTTAGGAAAAGACAGATACGACGAATTTAATATTGCAGGATATGGTTTATCTGCCAAAGTAGGTTTAAACCTAACTTTCTTTAAGTATTTCTTTATTCAAACCGAATTAAAAGGAGGTTATATAGAAATGAACAACATAAGAACTACTCAAGACAAAGCAGATTCAGCCGAACAAAATTTTTGGTTTTTACAGAGAATCTTAACTGTTGGAGGAATTTTTAGAATCTAAAAAAAAGCTCGAAGATTTACTTCGAGCTTTTTTATTTATTTTAAAATCTGAGCAGCGTGGGCTTTGGTTTTTACATCGGAAATTACTTCTTCGATAATTCCGTTTTCATCAATTACAAAAGTAGTTCTGTGGATACCATCATATTCTTTTCCCATGAATTTCTTTGGTCCCCAAACACCGAAAGCTTGAATTACCGATTTATCTTCATCCGCTAATAATGGAAAAGGTAAATCATATTTTTCTATAAACTTAGCTTGGGCTTTAGCACTATCGGCACTTACGCCTAACAAAGCATAATTATTCGCTTGAAAACGAGCAAAATTATCTCTCAAATCACAGGCTTCTGTAGTACATCCTGGCGTACTTGCTTTAGGATAAAAGAATACTACTAATTTTTTTCCTTTGTAATCGGTTAATGTATGAGAAGCGCCATTTTGGTCTAAACCTGAAAAATTAGGGGCTTTATCTCCAGCTTTTAATGTTGTCATTTATTTTGGTTTAAAAGGTTAGATGTTTATAAGGTTAAAAGGTTCAAAACTCTTCGATGAAATTGAATTTTGATATTGCGCTTTTACTTTATAACTTTACGAATCAAATTTAGTTAAAAATGACCAAAAGCGAGAAGGTAACATTTGTTATAAATACGTTAAATGAATTATATCCTGAAATTCCGATTCCGTTAGACCATAAAGATCCTTATACTTTACTGATTGCCGTGTTACTTTCAGCACAATGTACAGATGTTCGTGTAAATCAAATTACTCCAATTTTGTTTGCGAAAGCCGACAATCCGTATGATATGGTAAAAATGAGTGCGGAAGAAATAAAGGAAATTATTCGCCCGTGTGGATTATCGCCTATGAAATCAAAAGGAATTCACGGTCTATCTGAAATTTTAATTGAAAAATACAATGGCGAAGTACCGCAAAGTTTTGAAGCTTTGGAAGCGTTACCAGCTGTGGGACACAAAACTGCAAGTGTGGTAATGAGTCAAGCTTTTGGAGTTCCTGCTTTTCCTGTAGATACGCACATTCATCGATTGATGTATCGTTGGGGTTTAACCAATGGTAAAAACGTACAACAAACTGAGAAAGATGCCAAACGCATTTTCCCAGAGGAATGTTGGAACGACTTACACTTGCAAATCATTTGGTACGGAAGAGAATATTCTCCTGCTCGTGGTTGGAATTTAGAGAAAGATATTATTACCAAGACGATTGGAAGAAAAAGTGTAATTAATGAAATTAAAAAATAAATGGCATCAAGAAGTATAAATCATATGATCTTTGCTGGTGTTTATCCACATTACGTGACCAAAGCAGAGAAAAAAAATCGAACAAAAGAAGAAGTTGATGAAATTATTTGTTGGTTAACAGGTTACACGCTTGAAAGCCTTCAAAAGCAAATTGACACAAAAGTAGATTTTGAAACCTTTTTTGAAAAGGCACCTCAATTAAACGAAAATGTTTCTAAAATTACAGGTGTTATTTGTGGCTATCGCATCGAAGAAATAGAAGATCCGTTGATGAAAAAAGTACGCTATTTAGATAAATTAATTGACGAATTAGCCAAAGGAAAAACAATGGAGAAAATCTTGAGAAAATAACTATCACGAAATGGATTCTTCAAAAAAACACTTTCATACATTAGATGCTTTACGCTTTTTTTCATTTCTAATTGTTTTTTTTCATCATATACCTGTTCCAGAACATTCTTGGTTTTCAGTATTTTCAAAAAGTGGCGATGTTGGGGTTTCTTTCTTTTTTGTTTTAAGTGGTTTTCTCATATCGTACATTTTAATTTTTGAAAAAAAGGCAAATAAAACCATCAATCTAAAAAATTTTTTTGTCAAAAGAATTTTAAAAATTTGGCCTTTGTTTTACGCAATTTTACTTTTTGCGTTTTTAACTCCTTTTATTCTAAAATTATTTCAACTATCATTTTCAAATGAAGGCTACGAACCAAATTGGTTACTATCAATACTTTTCTTAGAAAATTATAACATGATGTTCACCAACAATTTCCCAAATGTATCTCCATTACGTGTTATGTGGTCGTTATGTATTGAGGAACACTTTTATATTATTTGGGGATTTTTATTTAGCATAATTCCGTTAAATAAAATTAAGTATTTAATTATTATTTCGATAGTTCTAGCAAGTATTTGCAGACTTTTCTATTCTTATTTTAATTTACCTTATTTAGACTTATTTACTAATATTGATTATTTTGCATTTGGTGCAATTCCAGCTTATCTATTGAGTTTTAAAAAGAAAAAATTAATTGCGATTGTAAAGCTGCCTTATTCGTTTAAGATCGGAATATGTTTAATTACAATTGTAACAATTTTTGGCTTTTCTAATTCAAATTATGAATGGCTTAAATTTGTGAAACCAATCATTTGTGGAGTCTTATTTGCTACAATATTGTCATTTGTAATTACAGAACAGAATTCTCTAAAAATAAAAGACACATTATGGATTAGTAAATTAGGAATTTATACGTACGGTCTTTATTTGTATCATACCATAATCATAAACTTGTTTATTAAACTGAATAGAACATTAGAACTCAATTGGGTTTTAATTTCAATAATAAGCTTTATGTTAACTGTATTTGTTAGTGTTTTGTCTTATCACATTTTTGAAAAACAATTTTTAAAACTTAAAACTCATTTTAATTAAACTCGTTTAAAAGTATAAAAAAATGCCTCAAATCTCTTTGAGGCATTTTCCTTAATTAGCGATAATTTCAAAACTTGAATTTCCCACTTTATGTATACTCAATGCTTTTGAATAATTGAGTAAAAACGAAATCGTTTCTTTTTTAGGTTTCATTTTCTGAGTTGCTAATTTTTTCTTAGAGTAAAGTTTTGCCATTAATTATGATTTGGTTTATAAACCTTTAACGACAAAATTTTACTTTTAGTATTAGTTCGTCAAAATAATTTGATTTTTTTCTATAATTTTTCTCAAATTCAACAAAGCATAACGCATTCTTCCTAAGGCTGTATTGATACTAACACCTGTTAAATCAGCTATTTCCTTAAAACTTAAATCTTGATACATTCGCATAACCAAAACTTCTTTTTGATCTGCTGGAAGTTCATCTAACAATTTAGCTAAATCCGTTTCAACTTGTTCTGATATAATTTGTCCTTCAATATTCAAACTATTATCGGTCATATAGTTAAATATAGAATATTCTTCAGTCTCACGCTGATAAGGCATTTTCTTTGCTTTTCTAAAATGGTCTACAACCAAATTATGAGCAATACGCATTACCCAAGGTAAAAATTTTCCTTCTTCGTTATATGATTGTGATTTTAAAGTTTTTATTACTTTAATAAAAGTATCTTGAAAAATATCATCCGATAAATCTCTATCGTTTATTTTTGAATAAATAAATCCGTAGATTTTTGATTGATGTCTGTTGATTAATGAAGATAAAGCAGATTCATCTCCACTTATATAATTCTTTACCAACACTGCATCTGGAAGTACAAGATTAGCCATAACAATACCTTTTAGTTAATTTAAGTCTCCGATTCTAAAAAGTAATTGTGTGTTATAGGCTATTTTGTTTTTGAAATTAATACTTCAAATTTAACATAAAATTTATTTAATATCCAAATAATTATTCAAAAAAAGTATTCTTTTATTGAAAATAAAGCTAAACTTAGAATCAATTGATTACAAAATCGCAAGTATCTTCAATTAATATCAAACTATTCTAATCTTAATTCAATGTTTTTCATTATTAAAGATTAACTAATATGATTTAATAATTTTACAATTGTTATCTTTGCAAATCTTTTAAAAACAACCATGACACAACCTGATTTTTCTACCTTAGAACCTAAAAAAAACATTTTAATTAAAGGAGCACAATTGCACAACCTTAAAAATTTAGATGTTGCTATTCCAAGAAACAAATTGGTAGTTATTACCGGTTTATCTGGTTCAGGAAAATCGAGTTTGGCTTTTGATACACTTTATGCCGAAGGACAACGCCGTTATGTAGAAAGTTTATCATCTTATGCCCGTCAGTTTTTAGGAAGATTAGACAAACCAAAAGTTGAATATATCAAAGGAATTGCACCTGCAATCGCCATTGAACAAAAAGTAAATACTAGCAATGCTCGCTCAACTGTAGGAACTTCTACAGAAATATACGATTATTTAAAACTACTTTTTGCTCGAATTGGAAAAACTTACTCGCCTATTTCTGGTAAAGAAGTCAAAAAAGATACGGTTTCTGATGTTATTAATGACATCAAAACATTTCCAATTGATAGCAAATGGTTACTACTTGCTCCAATTCATTTAGAAGAAGGTCGAGCTTTAGAAGACAAACTAAAAGTTTTATTACAGCAAGGTTTTGCACGTATTTTAGTAGATAACGAAATGGTGCGTTTGGATACAATCGACCAACACCAATTAGATAACAAAGACATTCTTCTTATCGTTGACAGAATTGTCGTAAAAGACGAAGAAGAATTTTATAATCGTTTAGCTGATGCCGTGCAAACTGCTTTTTATGAAGGAAAAGGTGTTTGTTATCTACAAGAAGTCGACTCACAAAAACGTTTGGAATTCAGCTCAAATTTTGAATTGGATGGTATTACGTTTTTAGAACCAAATATTCACTTGTTCAGTTTTAATAATCCTTACGGAGCTTGTCCAACTTGCGAAGGTTATGGAAGTGTTATCGGAATTGATGAAGACTTAGTGATTCCTAATACGGCTTTATCGGTTTATGAAAATGCTGTTTTTCCTTGGCGTGGCGAAAGTATGGGTTGGTATCGCGATCAATTGGTAAACAACGCTTATAAGTTCGATTTCCCAATTCACAAACCCTTTTTCGAACTTTCAGACGAACAAAAACAACTGATTTGGGATGGAAATTCGTATTTCTCAGGATTGCATGATTTCTTTTCTGAACTTGAAGAGAAAAATTATAAAATTCAAAATCGTGTTTTGCTCTCGAGATATCGCGGAAAAACAAAATGTACCACTTGTAAAGGAAAACGTTTACGTTACGAAGCGAACTTCATCAAAGTTGGTGGAAAAACTATTTCAGATTTGGTGGATTTACCAATTGTGAACTTAATCGAATTCTTCAAAAAACTAGCATTAAACGAATACGATGCTAAAGTTGCCAAACGTTTATTAATCGAAATCAACAATCGTTTGGACTTTTTATTCAACGTTGGATTGAGTTATTTGACTTTAAATCGTAACTCAAATTCACTTTCTGGTGGTGAATCGCAACGAATTAACTTAGCGACTTCGTTAGGAAGTAGTTTGGTCGGTTCGATGTATATTTTAGACGAACCAAGTATCGGTTTACATCCAAAAGATACCGAAAGATTAATCGAAGTATTAAAAGATTTGCGCGATTTAGGCAATACCGTAATCGTAGTCGAACACGACGAAGATATTATGAAAGCTGCCGATATGATTATCGATATTGGTCCAGAAGCCGGAACGCATGGCGGTGAATTGGTAGCACAAGGAACGTATGATGAAATTCTAAAAGCGGATTCTTTAACCGCTAAATATTTGAACGGAAAAGAAGAAATTTCGGTTCCAAAAAATAGAAGAAAATTCAAAAATCATATCGAAGTTATTGGCGCGAGAGAAAATAACTTAAAGAATGAAAATTTTACTTTCCCTCTAGAATGTTTGACTGTAATTACAGGTGTTTCGGGAAGTGGAAAAAGTACATTGGTAAAGAAAATTTTATTTCCTGCCATTCAAAAAAAATTAGAAGGAGTTGGAGAAAAAGCGGGTCAATTTACAGAATTAGCTGGAAGTTTTTCTCACATCAAACATATCGAATACGTAGATCAAAATCCGATTGGAAGAAGTTCGCGTTCAAATCCGGTTACGTATATCAAAGCGTACGATGATATTCGTGATTTATTTGCGAAACAAAACGTTTCTAAACTACGAAATTATCAAGCCAAACATTTCTCTTTCAACGTTGATGGCGGAAGATGTGAAGTTTGTAAAGGTGATGGCGAAGTAACTATCGAAATGCAATTTATGGCGGATGTTCATTTAGAATGTGAAGCTTGTAACGGAAAACGTTTCAAAAAAGAAGTATTAGAAGTTACTTTCGAAAACAAAAACATCGATGACATTTTAAAAATGACCATTGATGAAGCTTTAAATTTCTTTACCGAACAAAAACAGACAAAAATCACGCAAAAACTACAGCCTTTGCAAGACGTTGGTTTGGGTTATGTACAACTTGGACAATCCTCTTCTACCCTTTCTGGTGGTGAAGCACAACGTATTAAATTGGCTTCGTTCTTAGTAAAAGGTACAATTAAAGATAAAGCTTTATTTGTTTTTGACGAACCTACAACGGGTTTGCATTTTCACGATATCAAAAAATTATTAGCTTCGTTTGATGCGTTGTTGGAAAAAGGTCATTCGATTATTGTAATTGAGCATAATTTAGATTTAATCAAATGTGCCGATTATATTTTAGATATTGGTCCAGAAGGTGGCGAAAATGGCGGAAAATTAGTAGCTTTCGGAACACCAGAAGAAGTAGCTAAAAATAAAAATTCAGTTACAGGAAAATACTTAAAAGAGAAGCTATAACATGATAAACCCATCTGCAAACGGTTGGATTGACAAGTTTTTTACTGAAAACAATGACAATTTCATTGATTTTCAAGGTGACACTTTGTCTTTTTATGAAGATTGTAGAGCAACAGGTTTTATTTATGGTTATGTGGTTCATTTCCAACTTCAAAATCAAATAAATACAACTAAATGGTCGTATGATGAAGTGACGAAAGTTGGGTTTCTAAATACGCTTTTTTCGTTATATCGCATTGAAAAATCAAACGGAACGAAAGAAGATTTCATTAATTCGGTTTACCAATTTTACAAGATTATTCAGCCTGAAAATCTGAATTTCATTAAAAAATTGCTTCCAGAAGGTTCGTATAGTTCGCGTTTAGAAAAAGTTATTGACGACCGAATTCAAACGAATAACAATACAATTAGCAAGAATTTTTCGCACATAATTACTAATGCACTTTTGTTTATTGATGTTTTGGCATTCGAACATTATTTAAAAAATGAAACGTTACCGTCAGACTATTTAAAAAATGTAGAATCCGATTGTATTAAAATAGTTTCATTAGCATTGAAAATCAAAGAACGAAAGTCGAAATACGATGAATTATTGGTAAAATTGTTCGAAAATTCGATTCGTTATACCAAATTCAATACTATTGAAAATATCGAATTATCGGAAATCAAATTAATGCGACATACTTCGTTATTGGAAAAATTGTATTTATTAGATATTGCTCAAATGGCGCTTTGGAGCGATGAAAAATTGGAAACTAATGAAGATAATTTCTTAAAGCAGTTAAGTTCGGAATTAGAATTAGAATCTGATTTACTTGAAAAAAGCACCAAAGAAATAAATGATTTTATCGAAAAATACAGAGCGGAAATTCCGTTTTTTAATTATTCAAATCCAATAAAACATTTTTATGACCAAGCCAATAAAAATGTAACCAAACTTATCATTCGCAACAAAGATAGATTAACCAAAGAAATCAAAGAAAGTGGCGAATTGATGCAACTTTTAGCCAAATCAACCCGAAAAGATTTGAGCAAAGAAGAAAAAAAGAAAGTAAAAAAACAGTTGCTCGACATCTGTAAAACAGTTCCATCGTTAACTATCTTTTTACTTCCTGGTGGTGGCTTGTTATTGCCTATTTTGATCAAATTTATTCCACAGTTATTACCTTCGGCATTTAATGAAAATTTGGATGATTAAAACTTCAACTGATAAACATCATCTAAATCTTTATCGCAACTAAAATTCACTCCCAAATCAGTTACATAACCATCGTTTAAACCATAAACCCAACCGTGTAAGGATAATTCTTGTCCATTTTTCCAAGCGTTTTGAACGATTGATGTTTTGGCTAAATCCATTACTTGTTCTTTCACGTTTATTTCTACGAATTTATTGAAGCGTTCTTTTTCATTTTCGATACTATCTAATTCTTGTTGATGAAAACGGTACACATCTTTAATATGACGAATCCAATTATCGATAATTCCGATAGAATTGTTTCCCATCGCTGCTTTAACTCCACCGCAACCATAATGTCCGCAAACAATTACGTGTTTTACTTTTAAGGCATTAACTGCATAATCAAGGACGCTCAACATATTCATATCAGAATGCACTACCATATTAGCTATGTTTCGATGAACAAAAACTTCGCCAGGTTCAGCACCAATGATTTCATTTGCAGGAACACGACTGTCTGAACATCCAATCCAGAGTAATGGAGGTTGTTGCCCATCAGCTAAATTTTTGAAATAATTTGGGTTTACAGACAACTTATTTTCCACCCATTTTTTGTTGTTATCTAATATCTTTTTATAAAAATCGCTCATTATCATAGTTATGTGGTATCAAATATAAAATAAAAAAGCTATCAATTCCGTATTAAATTTTAGAGAAATGATAGCTTTTTTGTAATTATGATTAAAATTAGTTTTAATGTCTTAGTGCTGCAACAGTGAATTCAGGATTCAAATCGTCTTTAATGTACATAACATCATCGTAGAAAATTACTTTTCCCGATTCGATATCGTGCATTGCTCCTACGATTCCAATTTGTCCTTCTTCTAACATTTGTTCTAAAACAAAACTTCTTTCAATTATGTTTTTTACATTTCTTTTTACATTTATTTCGGCTACATTTTCTACGAATTCGCTGTTTTTTGAAGTTCTGTTATCTGTAGTTTCTTTTTCTTGATAAACTGCAGGTTGAATTTTAGATAATAACTCTGTTAAATTACCCATTTCAACATGATCGCAAGCCCCTTTTACAGCGCCACATTTTGAATGACCTAACACCACAATAAGTTTAGAACCAGCTACTTTACAAGCAAATTCCATACTTCCTAAAATATCGGTATTAACAATATTTCCGGCAATTCTTACCGAAAAAATATCACCTAATCCTTGGTCAAAAATTAATTCGGCAGAAGTTCTACTGTCAATACAACTTAAAATTGTTGCAAATGGCCATTGCCCGTCACGAGTTTCGTTGGCTTGTTCTAATAAATTTCTGTTGGCTTTTAAATTATTTATAAAACGTTCATTTCCCTCTTGTAAAAATTGTAATGCTTTACGAGGCGTCATTTGTGCTTGTGTTTCTTTATTATGTGCTTTCATAGTAAGTTATATTATTTTGTTTCTTCTTTCGAATCTTTAATTTTTACGTGTTTAAATTCTGTATTATCTAAATCATATTGGTCTTTGAAACCTTTTAGCGTCAAATCGATTTCTTTATCTTCTGCCTTTACATTTCTAAAATCTTTAATTAATTCTACTACATCAAAATCTATGTATTTAGTGTTTGAAGCATCGATAATCAACTTAGAACCATTTGGAATACTTGCTAATGTACTTTTAATTGCTGCTTTGTTCAAAAAAGAAACTTCTTGAGCCAATTTGATTGTAATTACATCGCCATCATTAAACGATTCTTTTTTAAATGAATAGGCGATTTTTAAATTTTGGTATAAAATAAAAATGACACTTACTGCTAAACCAATTCCTACTCCTTTTAACAAATCGATACGAACTACAGCAATTACAGTCACAACAAAAGGAATAAATTGCGAATATCCATTATTCCATAAATGAACAAATACACTTGGTTTTGCTAATTTATATCCAACCATTAATAAAACTGCCGCTAAAGCTGCTAGAGGAATTTTATTTAAAATAAACGGAATGGAAAGAGCAAAAGTAAATAAAAGAAATCCATGAAAAATAGTTGAAAATTTAGTTCTACCTCCAGAATTTATATTGGCTGAGGAACGAACAACAACTGATGTCATAGGCAAACCACCTAATAAACCGCTTAGCATGTTACCAATTCCTTGTGCTTTTAATTCTCTATTCGTATCGGTAAATCTTTTGTATGGATCTAATTTATCTGTTGCTTCAATACACAATAATGTTTCAATAGATGCAACAACAGCAATAGTTACGGCTACAATCCAAACTTTTTCATTTGTTAATGATGTGAAATTTGGCAATGCAAATCCGTTACTGATTTCGGTAAACGAAGGCAAACTTACTAGATGATTTTGGGTAACAATCGCTAAACTTGAACCTGATTGAATAAAAAACTCATTCAATAAGATACTTACCACAACAACAACTAAAGCGCCAGGAACTACTTTTATATTTTTTAAAGCGGGAACTTTTTCCCAAGTAATTAAAATAGCTAACGATAAAAGTGCAATAATTAATGCTCCTGTATGAATATAATTTATCGATTCTATCAAAGTATCAAATGTAGTATGACCTGATTTTTCAATATAAAAGAAATCACCTTCATTGTCAACATCGTGACCAAAAGCATGCGGAATTTGTTTTAAAATAATGATGATTCCAATTGCTGCCAACATTCCTTCAATTACACTGGTAGGAAAGTAATTAGAGAAACTTCCGGCTCTTAAAAAACCTAAAGCAATTTGAATTAATCCAGCTAAAATTACTGCTACTAAGAAGATATCGAATCCGCCTAAATCGGTAATGGCAGTTAAAACAATAGCAGTTAAACCAGCCGCTGGTCCCGTAACACTCAATGAGGAATTACTAAGAAACCCAACAACTACCCCACCAATAACACCCGAAACAACACCTGAAAACAAAGGTGCTCCAGACGCTAATGCAATTCCTAAACACAATGGCAAAGCCACTAAAAATACAACAAGTCCAGCTGCAAGATCACCTCTTACATTGGAAAAAATAGAATGATTATTCATGAAATAATATAAATACATTAATACTACACCTCAAAGATTGAAGCGTTAAAAAATTGAAAATGTATTATATTAAATTGGGAGGTGGCGAGAAAATTTGGTGCGCTAAATTATCAAAACTCAATAAGTCTTGTTCCATTAAAGCATCAAATTTTGTTAATTCTCCAAATGCAAAATGAATGACTGAATCATTAGTTGTAGGTACCGTTTTAATTTCATTAAAAGGCGCATGATTTTCCTCTTCTTCACACATGGTGTAAAAATAAGAAGTATCAGCTTCTTCATCTACTATTCCAATTAATGTAGGTGTAGACAAAAAAGTAATGAAAATAAATAAAAAGATATTTACTAATAATTTCATAGTGCGAATATACTATTTCAAACTGAAACAAATCTTAATTTTTTTATAAAAATCCCATTGAATCATTTACTAAATTTAATTTGATTTAACCCTTCCAAAATTTCGATACCTTTATTATATAAGTTTAATTGATAGTTTTTATATTTGCATCAAATTTATCAATAATGACTATTACACAACTATATTACGTTTTGGCTGTTGCCGAATATAAAAACTTCACATTAGCAGCTGAAAAATGCTTTGTTACGCAACCTACTTTGAGTATGCAAATTCAAAAATTAGAGGATGAACTAGATATTCTAATTTTTGACAGAAGCAAAAAACCAATCCTACTAACAGAAGTTGGTGAAAAAATTGTTAACCAAGCCAAAAACATCGTTAACGAAGCAGGAAGAATTAAAGATATCGTAGACCAACAAAAAGGCTACATTGGTGGGGAATTTAAAGTGGGAATTATTCCAACGGTTATGCCAACTTTACTTCCAATGTTTCTAAATAATTTTATTAAGAAATATCCAAAAGTAAATTTAATTATTGAAGAGCAAACCACTGAAGATATCATCAAAAAATTAAAAAATGGACATTTAGATTGTGCCATTGCCGCTACTCCATTAGAAGAAGAAAATTTAAAAGAAATCGTTTTATATTATGAGCCTTTTGTAGCTTATGTTCCTTCAAATCATCCTTCTATTGATAAAAAAGAAATTGAAATATCTGATTTAGATTTGGATAAAATTTTGCTTTTACAAGACGGACATTGTTTCAGAAACGGAATTCTAAATTTATGTAAAAACAATAAATTTATAACAGATAGTCATTTTCAATTAGAAAGCGGAAGTTTTGAGACACTTATTAAATTAGCAGATGAAGGCTTAGGTACAACTTTATTGCCTTATTTGCACACTTTAGATTTAAGTGAAAAAAGTAAAGCAAAATTAAAACCCTTCGCCGATCCTAAGCCTGCTAGAGAAGTGAGTTTAATTTATCCTAAAAACGAATTAAAAATACACATTATTAACGCCCTGCGAGATACAATATCTGGCGTTGTTCGTGGAGCTATAGCATTTAGTGATGTTGAAATAATAAGTCCAAAGACAAAATAAATTTCAATTTATTCCATAAAAAAAGTCCCGAGGTTATCGGGACTTTATATTTTTAGTTGATATAAATTAAACATTGTCTTAATTCTGGCTTTTCTTCGGTAAACTGTAAAAGCCACTCTCTTAATTGATCTATTTCGTAAGGAAGCAATATTCGTACTGCTTTCTCTAATTCTTTACAAAATAGTTTTGCATCAAAACTCACTCTCTCCAAAATTGACTTGGTATAAGAAAACATCGGTCTGGGCATACTTTTTCTAGATAAAAGGTTAGACTGGGGGTAAGAACTTGTCGTAAAGATAAACAAAAAAATCTTTCGAAAACGATATAGTTGATAAAAAAAATGCTAAAATTTTATTAAATTCTT
The DNA here is from genome assembly GCF_023151265.1 of Flavobacterium sp. Lineage (GTDB taxonomy): Bacteria > Bacteroidota > Bacteroidia > Flavobacteriales > Flavobacteriaceae > Flavobacterium. The sequence goes on along the minus strand of NZ_JAKLJH010000009.1, from coordinate 1,085 downwards.
ACTTTACAATAAAAATCATACATTTTTTGTTGCTCGTAACATTTCACGCTTTCCTGGAGCTCCTGGTAGTTTCTCAATTGAAAATCCGACACTTAGCATCGCGTTTTTTATTGATGAACGACATGCGTAAGTAACCAATGTTCCTTTTGGCAAAAGTGCGTCATACATCTTTTTAAAAATGACTTCACTCCACAATTCAGGTTGTAATGGAAATCCGAAAGCATCAAAGTAAATTAAATCGAATTGATTTTTGTCTTCAATATCTTGAAAAAACTGTTTTCTCTTTGTTAAAAGAAAGTTTTGGGTAATCATTTGTTGGTTTTCCCAATCGCAAGCATGTATTTTATCAAAAATCTCTCGATACTTTTCGGCATCTAATTGAGAAACATAATTCATTTGGGTAATTTCTTCAGCTGAAATAGGATATGCTTCTACTCCAACGTAATTTACTTTTTCTTTATTTAATGTTTCCAAAAAAGTAATAAAAGCATTCAAACCTGTCCCAAAACCAATTTCTAAAATCGATATAGAATCTTGAGTTTGAAATAAATCCAATCCGTTTTTGATAAAAACATGTTTTGCTTCCTGAATTGCTCCGTGTGTAGAATGATAGTTCTCATCCCAATCAGGAATTCGAATGGTTGTAGAACCGTCGTCTGTGATTATGATTTCTCTTTTCATACCATAAAAAAAGGGTTCAAAATAAACCCTCTTTCTTCTTATTTTATATATAACTTTTTAATCCTTGGAATTGGACCGCTACATTTTACTTGGTGACACTGAATACAAGCATCTACTCCGTTATTAAAATGTTTCTTGGCATTTTTAGGATCTTTATAAATCAATTCTTGAGCTTGGATGAATTTCTGTGCTTGTTCATCAAAAAAAGCATCTTTATCATGTTCATCTGTCATTACTGCTTTATGAATCTTGATAAAATGCTGAGGAAATTTACCAATCGTATCGCCTTTTATAATTCGATCTTTCAAACGTTGATTATCAACATACATTTGTTCCATAAGAGCCGCCATTTCTGACATTTCATACATTTCAAATTCATCTGTTGCTGTTGAATCAGTAGCCTT
>NZ_JAKLJH010000207.1 GCF_023151265.1 Flavobacterium sp. | reverse complement strand
AAAAAGTAACTGTTTTTAATGACTATTTTACTCTAAAATTTAGGTGGTCAATTTGGACTGGAATTGAGTGGTCAGTTTGCACCGAAATCGATGGTCAATTTAGACTGGAAAGTGGTGGTCAATTTGACCGTTTTTTCCAGGTACTGTAAAGTAGATGGTAAACCTGAGTTTTTTAACACATATGGAGTACATCCTGAAACTGGAAAAGCTTTGAAGCCTGTAAGTGAATATATTGTTCAGAAATATGTAAAAAAAATCAAATTTCATTAAAATGTACATTTTTTCTACAGCAATATATTTATTGTGTTTTCATTTATTTGCAAAATGTTAAAACAGAACCCCCTTAAAAATACTTAGTTTACTAAGTAGAAATACCTGTTTTAAAAATCAGGTACTTTTTTAACCAACCTATTTTTGATCAATTTTGTAAGGAAAATTAACAATGAAAAACAAACACTACTTATTTCTAGTAATCGGATTATTTTCGATTACTAATTCGATTGCCCAAGACATTCTTTGGGAACGCTCCTACGGAGGTAAACATGCAGAATATTTATTTGATGCTATTCCCACAGCTGATTATGGTTTCATATTGGCAGGGAGTTCTATTTCCAATAAGAATGGAAATAAATCGGAGGCAAACAAAGGCGATTTAGATTATTGGATTTGGAAAATGGACGAAAAAGGAACTCCAGAATGGCAAAAAAGCTTTGGAGGAACAGGTGTCGATATTTTATACAGTGTAAAAAACACCAATGATGGTGGATTTATATTAGCAGGAACATCTTCTTCTAATAAAAGTGAAGATAAAAAAGACGATAGCAAGGGTCAAGAAGATTTTTGGGTTATAAAATTAGATGCGAAAGGTAAAGAGTTGTGGCAAAGAACTATTGGAGGAACTAGCCAAGAAAAATTACTAAGTGTTGCGCAAACTAAAGATGGAGGTTTTGTTTTAGGAGGATCATCAAGTTCAAATAAAACTTTAGCTGATAGTAAAGGAAAGCTAGATGAATTTGGAAAAGCTGAAAACAGTAAAGGAAATTTAGATTATTGGGTAGTAAAACTTGATATAGATGGAAAAGTTGAGTGGAATAAAGCTATTGGCGGAAAATATGTAGATGAGTTAAAAAGTATAGAGCAAACAGAAGATGAAGGCTACATATTAGGAGGGTATTCCAACTCTCCAGTTTCTGGAGATAAAGCAGAGACTAATGTTGGACAAGGTGATTATTGGGTTGTTAAATTAAATAAGAACGGATTAATTCAATGGCAAAGAACTTTAGGAGGTGATAAAGATGATAATTTATTTGCTTTAACTCAAACTAAGGATAAAGGATTTATTGTTGGAGGAAGTTCTAATTCAAGTGCAACCGATACTAAAAATAAAACCAGTAAGAACGGTACAGATTTTTGGATTGTTAAATTAGACGAGATTGGAAATGTACAGTGGCAAGAAGCTTACGATTATGGTAAATACGATATGTTATCTTCAATAGTTGAGAATCCAGATGGCACTTTTTTAATTGGAGGTTATGCACAATCAGAGTTTAAATCAAAGTCAACAAATGTAAAAGGTTTAAAAACTACCAAAAAAGACGAAGAAGGTATTAACGATTACATTGCTTTAAAAATCAAAGACAATGGGGAAGAAATTTGGACACAAACCGTTGGAAGTAATGGAGACGAAGTCTTAAAGAGACTTTTTGAAACCCGAGATGGAGGTTATATTCTAGCAGGAACATCTAACGGAACTATTTCAAGAGACAAGAACTCTATGAAAGGGAGACAAGATTTTTGGATAGTTAAATTAAAAGACAAAGATAAAAAAGATAAAGAAAAGCAAAATATAGAAGCCATTCCAAATCCAGCTTCATCATATACCAATGCTATTATAGGTTACGACTACAAAGATGGAACCGTAACACTTTATGATTTAAATGGAAGAAGTTTACAAACCATTAAAGTAGATGGAGAGCGAACCGTTCCAGTAAATTTAAGTGGATTACCCCAAGGAGTTTATATCATAGAGGTGAAAACAGATGTGAGCAAAGATGGAGTTAAAGTTATTAAGAAGTAAGAAAGTATTAGAAATGAAAGCAAATTTAAAAACGATATTATTTTTAGTATTATTTACTATATCTGGATATGGTCAAATAAATACAATTCCAGTTGAGGTAATTAGTCCAGCGCCTTCAGTGGCTAATTTAATGAGTTTTACGGAAGTTCCTGTTAATACTCATACAGGAATTCCAGATATATCAATACCACTTGTAAGTTTGTCTACTCATAACAAAGATATTGGTGTAAACGTAGCACTAAGTTATCATCCTTCAAGTATTTCTATTGATGGTAGTGCAAGCGATGTTGGTTTGGGGTGGAATTTGACAGCTGATGGAGTAATTTCTAGAGCAATTTATTATACACCTGATGAATATCTTATCCCTACGTTTCAAAATAATATTCCAAACTTTGACCTATCTAGAGTTCATTATGATGATGTTTATAGTTATAATTTTATGGGGTACACAGGTAAATTTAAAATTACATATAATGGACATAATAACACTTTTTTATTAGAGAAATTACAAGTTGATAATTTAAAAATTGAGTTTAATATGATTAATGGAACTCAAATAATTGATTCATTTATAATTTA
>NZ_JAKLJH010000206.1 GCF_023151265.1 Flavobacterium sp. | reverse complement strand
ATTCTTCAGCTTTTTGGTGCCGATGTTCATGAATTATCATGGTTTTGGATAATTGCTCCTTTAATGGGATTAATTGTGCAACCGATAATCGGACACTATAGCGATAACACTTGGTCTAAATTTGGTAGAAGAAAACCTTATTTCTTAGCAGGTGCGATCTTAGCATCAGTTGGTTTAATTTTAATGCCACAAGCCGAAATTTTCATTGCTTTCATGCCAGCTCTTTGGGTTGGTGCCGGAATGTTAATGATTATGGATGCTTCTTTTAACATCGCAATGGAACCTTTCCGTGCTTTGGTGGGAGATAATTTAAGGGCAGACCAACATACGTTAGGTTTTAGCGTTCAAACCGCATTAATTGGAATAGGTGCCGTGGTAGGATCATGGTTGCCTTATGTTTTAACCAATTGGTTTGGAATCAGTAATCAACCTTCAGAAACTTCTGCTGTTCCATTAAACTTAATTTATTCTTTTATTATTGGAGCTCTAATTTTAGTGGCTTCAATTTTAGTAACCATTTTCACAACTAAAGAATATTCTCCAGAAGAATTAGAACAATTTAGAGACGAGAAAGAACACAAAGAAGCTATTGGTGAAACCAAAGAAGCCAAACTTTCTGATGTTTTTTCAGATTTTGCTAAAATGCCAGAAACAATGCGTCAATTAAGTTGGGTACAATTCTTTTCATGGTTTGGATTGTTTGGAATGTGGGTTTTTACAACTCCAGCTATAGCCCAACACATTTATGGGTTATCAGTAGATGATACTAAAAGTCCAGAATTTCAATCTGCCGGAGATTGGGTAGGAATTATTTTCGGAGTTTACAATGCAGTTTCTGCTGTGGTAGCTTTTGCATTACCATATATCGCAAAACAAATTGGACGAAGAAAAACACATGCACTTTCTTTAGTTTTAGGTGGAATCGGATTAATCTCGATGTATTTTATGCCTAACAAAGAGGCTTTAATATTCTCAATGGTTTTAGTCGGATTCGCTTGGGCAAGCATTTTGGCTATGCCTTACGCTATTTTGGCGGGCTCCATTCAACCTAAAAAAATGGGTGTTTACATGGGAATTTTCAACTTCTTTATTGTAATTCCACAAATTATTAATGCTTTAATTGGTGGTCCTTTAGTGAAATACGTTTATAACGATCATGCTATTTATGCTATTGTTATGAGTGGTGTGAGTTTCCTATTGGCTGCCCTTTTGGTATTAAAAGTTAAAGATCAAAAAGATATTTAGACCATGAAAAAAGCATTCATATTCGACCTTGATGGCGTAATTGTTGACACGGCTAAATACCATTTTTTAGCTTGGCAAAAGTTGGCCAACCAATTAGGAATCGAATTTACGCACGAGCACAACGAAGGTTTGAAAGGCGTGAGCCGTGTTCGTTCGTTAGAGATTATTTTAGAATTGGGAAATGTACAAGCTTCCCAAGAAGATAAAAACAAATGGTTGGTTCAAAAAAATGAAGAATACCTTTCCTATTTAGTAGACATGGACGAAAGTGAAATTCTTCCAGGTGTACTAAATGTTTTGGAATTTTTGAAAAGTAGAGACCAATTCATTGCTTTGGGTTCGGCAAGTAAAAATGCGCGTCCTATTTTAGAAAAAACTAACATTATGCACTTTTTTGATGCTATCGTAGATGGAAATGACGTTTCAAACGCAAAACCTGATCCGGAAGTATTTTTAAGAGCAGCACAATTGGTAGGTGTTTCTAATGAAAATGCTATCGTTTTTGAAGATTCGGTAGCGGGAATTCAAGCGGCTAATATTGCCAACATGATAAGTGTAGGAATCGGTGATGCAGCCGTTTTACACGAAGCAAAGTACAATTTTAAAGATTTCACCTTTATGGATGAAGCCTTTTTATCGCAATTAATTGGTTAAGAAATTGACTAATTGACACATTAACAAATTGACATATTACAAAAATGAATCAAGATTATATACAACCCGACAATTGGTCGATTATTGAAGAAGGATTTGATGCAGAGCGAGTTAAATCTTCTGAAAGTTTATTTAGCATCGGAAACGGTGCTATGGGGCAACGCGCTAATTTTGAAGAACATTATTCTGGCAAAACCTTTCAAGGAAGCTACATTGCCGGAATTTATTATCCCGATAAAACCAAAGTAGGTTGGTGGAAAAACGGCTACCCAGAATATTTCGCAAAAGTATTAAACGCACCAAATTGGATAGGAATTGACATTGAAATCAATGGCGAAAACTTAGATTTAGCCAAATGCCAGTCGGTTTCTAATTTCCGTCGCGAGTTGAACATGAAAGAAGGAATTTATTATCGTTCTTTCAATGCAATTTTAGCAAATGGAACCGAAATCGCTGTAAAAGTACAACGTTTCTTGTCTTTAGATTTGGATGAAGTTGGCGTTATCAACTATGAAATCACCGCTTTGAATTCGGATGTAAAAATTGTTTTCAAACCTTATGTGGATGCTGGAGTTCATAACGAAGATGCCAATTGGGAAGAAAAATTTTGGGAACCAATAAGCGTAAAACATTCGGGTAACGAAGCTTTCGTAACCGCTAGAACTTTCAAAACGCATTTCACGGCAACTACTTTCATGCAAAATAGTATTTTGTTAGAAAGTTCGAATTTAAGTGTTGCTCCGGTTAGTGTTCAAGAAACAAAA
>NZ_JAKLJH010000205.1 GCF_023151265.1 Flavobacterium sp. | reverse complement strand
TCCGTAAGGATTACGAAGCGGCTGCAAATCAATTTGTTGCGAAAATAAACGAATTAAACTAAAAAATTGCGATAAAAAAGTGCAGATTTTTTTTGGAAATTTAAATTTCAGAACTATATTTGCACCGCAATAGAGTTGCCGGTGTAGCTCAGCTGGCTAGAGCAGCTGATTTGTAATCAGCAGGTCGTGGGTTCGAGTCCCTCCATCGGCTCTAAAGTAGAAACCATCACAGTAATGTGGTGGTTTTTTTGTTTTGTGATGTTTTTAATAGTAGAAACTTTTATATATTTGATGATAGTTAGTAGTTAGCTGTAATAGTGCCGAAAATTCACTGAAAGAAACATTATATTGATTTAGTTATTTATGGGTAAAATAAAATTATTCAATGAAGGTGATGTAATACTAACAAATCCAGCAGAAGGCTTTTGGGGAATTGCTGTCGTATTATCTGAAAGAGAAAAGACTGAAAATTATCATCCAATGTGTCATATAGCAATAACTCCAATAATCCGTAACCATAAAATTGAATTTAGTGAACTTAAGATTGAAGAATTAAAACCATTGGAATTTGAAAGAGTTTATGCTTTAAAAAATGTTGAGGACTTTTCTAAAAACGAAATTTGCATTGGAGTTTATACAAGAAGAAACAAGGAAAATATCGAAATTATTGGGTCGATTAATCCTAAAATTGTTTATGACGGACCTTTACCTTTTGATCCTTGGTCTGATTTAGAAATTAAATGGCCGTTATGTGGAGAACCAACTAAATCACTAGGAAGAGAAGCTTACATAACTTGGAAAAAACACAAGACAGAAACAGAAAATTAAAAGAACTACGATAACATCGTGTTGCTTTAATGACTACTTCCGGATTTTCCGCAGTAAAATCCGCTACTGAATAGAATGTTTTGTTATATTTTTAACGACTTGCTGCTGGTTCTCCATGCTACCATGTGAATGCTTTAGCGTCAATTTATGATTTATCAATATTCATAAAGATAAAAATCAATTTTAAATTTAGCATAAAAAAAGCGGTCATTTACTGACCGCTTTTTTTATTTCTGAGCTTCTAAAGCTTTTCGTTCTTTAACATATTTCTTAAGCATTTTTCCGTATTTTGATTTGGCAACTTCTGGTGTCATACTTTTTTGAATCGTATCTAAGTAAACGGTATTAATATCGGCAATTTCTGAAAGCGCTAAATAAGGCGCAATTTCTTTGTTTGCATTCGTAACAGCAAAATGTGCGGTGTAGCGATATTTTCTCTTTAATAAGTTATTATAAGCTTTCTCAATGCTGTCTGTAGTAGTTGGGTTAGGTTGGTATTCGTTTTTTAAACGTTTTGCCATTAAAGCTAAGTTTTGATCTCTGAACTTACTATTTAAGCTATCAAATTTTTTCCATAAATCATGATTCTTAGAACCTGTAATTTTAGCATCGGCAAAAAAGTGTTTTAACGTAGTTTCGATTTTAATTTCTCCTGGTTCCGCGAAAAACGGTAAACTGTTATCAATTGAATTGGTTTGTCCTCTGTCTAAAAATAAATACAACATTTCTGGACTTTCTAATTTGATATGGCTTTCAAATTTAGAATCGCCTGAAATCTCAATACTGTCAAGCATTACTAAAGCAGAATCTTGAATTTTTTGTAAATATAACTTTCCTTGACTTAATCCTTTTACGTCACCTGAAATATGAACATTTGCATCTGAAGCTCCTTCTTTGTTACAAGCTATTAATGTGATAACGGCAATTATGGTTAAAACTATCTTCTTCATTTTGAATTTTAATTTGTGTTCGCAAAGTAAATAAAAAAATCCTCAAAATACTAAGTACTTTGAGGATTTTCAAGTGTAATATCAAATACAAATTTCGATATCAAATTTTAAAATACGTCTAAAATCTAAAATCAAAATTCAACAATCTCAAATCTTAGCCTCTTAACCAAGCTTCGCGAACTGCTTTTTTAGTAGCATCTGTTGATTGGTAGCCATCTTGTTTTTCTTTTGGCATCACTACTTTTCCTTTAACGGTTTGCTCTTTTCCATCTCTTTTAATTTTAACCGAAATCGCATCACCATCTTTCCAGTTCATGCTTGCCATGATTAAATCGTAGATGTTGTCTAAGTTATAATTTTTGTCGTTAAAAGCTAAAAGTGTGTCGTTGTTTTTTAATCCTAATGTTGTCATGAATACATTTAATTCTGTATCTGGTAAAATCATAATTTCCTTTGTACTAGGATTTACTGTAATATAAGGTTCAGTTTGTCCTTTTAAGAATGGATTTCCAGCAATTTCAGTTGTAGCCTCAGTTACACCCATTTTAGCAAAATATTGCTCGTATGGAATTGGAGTTTCACCAGCTACGTGATTTTTTAAGAATTCACCAACAGCAGGATATGTTAATGCTGTAATCTTACCAAATAACTCTTCGTCTTTGAATGCTTTATTTGTTCCGTACTCTTTAGATAATTCTTGCATTAGGTTTAAAATTCCTTTTTTACCATTGCTGTTTTCTCTAATTAAGATATCCATACACATCGCAATTAAAGCTCCTTTGTTGTAAACGTTTAAGTATTGTTCTTTGTAAGGCGGATTTAATACGTTTTTACTCATTTTAGTAAAACTCATATTGTCGTTCATTTGACGCGATTGTGCAATTTTACCTGCCATTCTTTCAAAGAATTCGTCTT
>NZ_JAKLJH010000204.1:2642-5358 GCF_023151265.1 Flavobacterium sp. | reverse complement strand
TTATTGATTCACTTGCATATTCATTAGGATTTTATTGTTTCGTTGCAATAGTTGTTTGTTTTCTACACCATTTTATAATGGCCGGAAGAAGATCAGCAACAGTTTCTTCAGCTTTTTTTTGAGAATATAAACGAATAAACTCTTGATTGAATTCTTTAAATTTTAAAAAGCCACGAATTTCTTGATTATTGTATTCAATTCTACTTATAAGTTTCTCTTGTGAATTTTTTGGTGCATTATCTACAATATAGAGTGAAAGCAACGACCAATTTAGATATTCCTCAAAGCATTTTATTCCATTGCGATAAGCTATTTTAGCTGGAGAATCCTTTCTCTCCCAAAAATCAAGTTCCTGGAAGGCTTTTATGAAATCGGCATTCGTCAAATACTTTTCTGCTTCAGGGTTGATATACGAGTGATTCAATTCTGTAAAAATGACACTACCATTCCTCAGAATGTTTTCTATTTCAGAAAACGCAATATCTGACTCATCAGTATAGGGGAAATTAACGTGAACCTGCGCCTCACCAAATCTATTATTTTGGAAACTTATAGCAGATTGACTTCCATATACCAAAGGAGAATAGATTACTTTAATACAGTTATAGTTTGTTGTTGGGAAATTTTTGCTTAACCAGTGTTTCATTCCTTGAATATTTATACTATCTTGTAAATAAGAAATTTGTTGTGCGTAAAGAATTTTATGATCATTGTAAAAAGTAGAGAAATTGGTTCTTAAATAAAATTCTTGCAAGTCAGATAGAAGTGGTTGAAGGGTATTTACATATTCCCAATTTACACGCTCGTAAACACCGCCATTAATAATCTTTCCTTTTTTAATTTCAAAAGCATATGCATCCATTTTTAGATAAAAATATTTCCACCACTGATTTTGTAAAATAGAATCAAATCTTAGTACAACTTTATCATATTTAAACTTTTCAAAGTATTTAATCATATCATTATAATACTTTGTGTTATGATTTACCAAATCACTATCACTTAGGCCCTTTTTTGTGAGAGCTATTACTATATTAACCAATTCATAAACTTCAGGGTTTTCAACTAAGGTTTTATTATTATTTTGCGATTGATACTTTTTTGAAAAATAAGCAGGCTCTGGTCGAGTAACAATTTTAGTGTATGCAGAGTCTTTACCAAGTAACACAACAAAAGAATATGTTCGCTTAGGTTCAACATGAAAAGTTATTGAGTCAACATCTGTAAAAAATGTAACTTTGCTTTTTGTTGACTTTGGAATAACCAATTCGTAAACATCCGGCCGAGTTTCAGGAGTAATGGTCCATTCAACAGCCAATCCGTTTTCCAATTTTATATGCGCTAACTTATTAGTAGCCTTTATACAGCAAATTTGACTCTTTAAAATCAAGGGTATAAAAATAAATGAAAAAAGAATGAATATGAATTGTTTTATCATTACAGGTTAATTATTGGATTGTGTTTTGCTTCTTCAATGTCAAGTATTCTTCCAAAGTCATTTTTCCTAACTGAGGAGCAATTGTGTCATGTTGCATAACTTCAATAAAAAATGAGTACTTATCAAACAAATTCTTATTTATGAGTTTCATCAATGAAAGTATGAGTTTAAATAGACTTAACGGAGCATATCTTATTTTTTTTTCAGGATTTGTTGATTTTTGAATTATTTCATTGATCTGTCTTCGTGTATATATAACCTTTCCTCCGGCCTCAATTATTTGGTTTGAGCCTTTTATGCTTTCAACTATAATCCCTGCCAAATCACCCTCGTAAATTGGATTAGTTTTTTTGTCACCTAAACCAATATTTATTAATTGACCTTTTTTAGCCATTTCGACCATATCCTTAAATGCACTAAATATTGCTGGGGGCTTAATGATAGTGTAGTTAATTCCTGATGAAATAAGTTTTTGCGAAAATTCATGATGAACTTTAAAATATTCTAGATGCAAATATTTTTCAGAATGAAATGCAGAGATATAAATAAATTTTTTTACAGTACTTTTTTTAGCTTCATTAAGAATGTTTGAATTGGCAATGTAATCAATGTCTTTGAAGGAAGGTTTACTATTATCATTTGGCGATACGCTTTTACCTAGTGCAGATATAATAATGTCGAAGCTGCTGCAAATATTTATTAAACTTACAGGGTTTGTAACGTCGGCATTAATAAATTTATCAGTTATAGATTCTAAGCCTTTTAGTTTCGATGTATCCCTAACAACGCAAGTTGTTTCGTAACCTTTCTGTTTTAATTCATTAGCCATGGCTTGACCTAAGTTTCCTGTTGCCCCAAATAGTAAAACTTTCATTTCATTTTTTGAACAAAATTAATTGGTTGAATGCAAAAATAAGTTGCCATAGGGCAATTAATTAACTAGTGTATTTTTTTTCTAATTCGGCTTAATGATGTTGGGGTAACTCCTATAAATGAAGCTAGATATTTTTGAGGTATTTGTCTCATTAATTCTGGGTTTTTCATTAGTTCCAAATAACGTTTTTCAGCAGTGTCATTTTGTAATGAGGAAAAACGTGGAATTACCATAATTAGTGCAGCTTCCCAAATTTTTCTCATTAACTCCTGGGTTTTAGGCTGAATATTATAAAGTTCATTTAGTTTCGACTTTGGTAGAATATAAACTTCGGAGTCTTCAATTGCCTGTAAATAACAGATTGAAGGTTTTTCACTAATAAAACTCTGCACTTCCATTGCAAT
>NZ_JAKLJH010000204.1:0-2635 GCF_023151265.1 Flavobacterium sp. | reverse complement strand
ATATTTCGATCTCATCAGATAGGTAATACATGCGAATACAACCACTTTTTACGTAGATAAAATCTTTACAAACATCTCCAGCTTTGAGGAGAAATCTACCTTTTTTAACTGTTTTGAAAGTAAAATAAGTTGTAATATCTGATAGTTCTTTTTCAGTAAGGCTTACAAAATTCGTAATGAAATTATTTAAGTTCATATTCAACTAACATTATTTTAGATGTTTAAATGCCCTATAACGGTTTGCCGCTTGGCGTTCGTGCGGGATTTCGGTGCACTTCACTGTCAACCTACCACTAAAGCCCAATAGTTTCACCGCACTTGAATTTAAGCACGGCACCCCGCATGACGCCAAACGGCTGTTAGCTGCAGTTAAATGATTATGGTGTCGCCACATAATGCTTTTTAGATTGGGGTTTAATAAATTTCTTATTGTCATGATAGTTTTCAAACAAGTCAATTAACTCGAAAGTAAATGCTGTTATCGTATTCATTTTTATTCTCAAGTCAGTTGTCCTAAATCTCTCGCCAACATATGTTGCTGATTCGCGTCCATGAGCAACGGCATTTCTTTTTTCTACTATTTCATCTATGGTCGTTCTTGTTCGTGGATCTATTGTAAAGTTTGTGATTCCAAATGCGGATAAAATTTCAATTATTGTTTTTTTACAAACATTTTGAAGGCTATTTGAAAATGCAGTTTCGTTAATATTTGAGACACTATCGCTATTCATTTCTTCAAATATTTCAATTGCTTTACCAAAGAAATTTTTATAACCACAGTCTTTAAACGCTTGGAGTTTTCCAAGTAAAGAAATTGTATTAAAGGGTAAATGAAAGTGCTTTTTCTTGATGCTTTGGGAATTTATACTTATAAGAGTATTTTCAATAAGGTCATTGACCGTTTTTTCTAAAGATGAATATAAATGAACGTAAAATAATCCTTTCATTATTTTCAATTCAGTTGTCGCTGGAATAGTTGCGTCATTTGACTCCAGTGAAGTTAAATAATTCAAATAAGTTAGATTCTCATTAAATCTTGCTCGAGCTCTATTTTTAATTAGTGTAAATGTCATTACGATAACTTGTTTTTTACATAATCTATTCGTTGATATAATTTGCTCCTCGAATTCGTTGCTCCAGTTGTGAGTTTGTTTAATTCAGTATCATTTAAAAGTTTTTGCAACTTAACTTTTGGTATATTTTTATTCTGAGAAAGTAAATCAGCAACGCCAACTGCAATTGCTTCATACAATACAATCGGGGTAATATTTTTTCTATTCCCACGTACTATTCCGTCAGGTAGTAAATTGTTTAACGATTCGAATGTCTCAAGAAACAGTGAAGATAATTGTTCTCTATTTTTAAAATTTGACGTTTTGAATTCCATATATTCATTAAGAAAATCTTTCACACCGTGAACAAATTTGTCCCTATGCTCGTAGTATGCAAAGAATTTTAAAGCTAATTCTTCGAGGCTTCCGTTTCGTTCTGCGTTTTTCGTCATTTTGATTACGCTTTTGAAATTTTCCTTCTCAGCACACTCCTTTATGAAATCATTAAATTCACCGAGATAAATGCAATTTCTAATTTCCTGTGGGTGTAAGGTAACTCCACCAGTATTTAGTCTTTCAAAAAGATCGAATCTCAAATTAAAATCACTGCGGTCATTCAGTACCGTAACTCGAATTGGTCTTGTTAGAAACATATTCTGAATAGACTTAGGTAGATCTTCATATTTTAGTCCATTAAGTGAATCTAATTTATCAAGACCCTCAAGTGCTAGTTTATCACAGTTTGCATTAATTCTTTTAATGGTTTGATTGTCGCCAATAAAATTAACAATGGTTGTCAACCTTTGAAGCCCATCTATAACTTCCCATGATGAGTCTTTATTTGTCGCCATAAACAAACTCGGAACGGGAATTCCCAGAAATATTGATTCTATGAGTTGTGATTGTCTTTGTTCATCCCAAACAAAATGTCGTTGATATTCTGGTGCTATGTCAATTATTGCCTCAACAACCATGTCGTAAAGCTGTCTGACAGTAATATCATAGCTGTCAAAGGAAACAGTTCTCCGATTTTTGTCTAATTGCTCCTGAATTTTAATAATGTCCATTTTATTATCTTTTGTCGTTTCTTAATTGCAGCTAACGTTTTGCGTGCAGGCTTAGTAGCGGTTTGAAACACTACTGTTTCTGCTTGCATAATGTAAATATAATGAAATAATGTTATTACTCCCTCGTCCGCCGCTATTGAGCTTGCACGCTGTTACCTTCTAGTGCGCCCCATTTAGTGTGAACTATGTTGTCTACGAAGCAGGTCTGCCCGAAACAAAAGAACGGATGCTTATTAGTTGCCTGTTCTGAAGTCTAGGCAGTTAAGCGTCTACCGTAAAGAATGTTTAGAACATAGTTTTTAGTTTTTTTTCTGTGCGTTGGCGAATGCGGTTTGGAAAACCGCTTGTTCTATTACGTCTAGTGAGTTGGGGGAGGAAATTTTGCAAGCTTATAGTGCAACAACTAAAATTATTGCCTTTGAAAATAAGTTGCAATATGTGCTTGCAAAATGTGGGGAGGCTTTCACACAGGTCGGCTTATGCAGTTTGGTTGTCTTAACGGTTTAGTTTGTCTTT
>NZ_JAKLJH010000203.1 GCF_023151265.1 Flavobacterium sp. | reverse complement strand
AAAGTACCTTGCTAAGTTCAGTTTTTCGTCTAAATAATGTTCAAATGTATTGTGACCGTAGAGCTTTAATGGTAACCACATTCTCAATCCTCTAAAGTGTTTGCTTAATTCGGGCGATAACAGAGAAGGTGAATAACTATTGGAATCTTCATTGGCATCTTGCATATAATTAGCACTGTACTGATTAGCTTTGATAAGATTATTAATGTTTTTTACTAAAACCACACCTGATCCGTAAGGAAGAAATAAACTTTTATGAGGATCCATAATTATAGAATCCGCTAAAGAAATTCCTTTTAATTTTTTCTTTCCTCTCTTTGTCATAAGATAAAATCCTCCATACGCAGCATCAATATGAAACCATAACGAATATTGTGTTGCAATTTTTCCGATGGTATATAAAGGATCAATCATGCCTGCGTCAGTTGACCCTGCATTGGCAATAACTAAAAAAGGATTCAAACCAGTTTTTAAATCCTTTATAATTTGTTGCTCAAGTTTTTCAGTATTCATGCGTAATTCTGAATCAATATCAATGTAGCGAATAATGCAGTCCTCAAGACCAATAATATTTATGGCTCTTTGAATGCTATGATGTGATTGATGAGAACAATATATAACTGTCCTTTCAATATTGCGAATATTTATATTTTTTGTTTTTTTTGCTGTTAAGAGCGCTATAAGATTAGCTATACTTCCCCCTGAAGTTAGATTGCCGCCATAACCCTTTGAATAACCAACAAGATCTGCTGTCCATCGTATTAACTCATTTTCCATGTTAACTGCACCAGGAGATGCATAAAATACTCCAGCATATTTATTGGAGATTGCAGCAATGTAATCGCCAAGAGCGGAACTGAAAATACCACCTCCTGGAATGTATCCCATGTTTGCTCCGGATGCAGTATTTAAACCTGGGCTCAATAATTCTTCCTCTAATAAGGACAAAATTTCATCTATCCCAGAAGATTTTCCATTAATGGCGAACTTTCTATTCGTATTTAAATTGCTTTTTGATGGATCATTATATGCGTTCAAATGTGACAAATTATTAAGGAAATGCTCGCCGAAAATTAAAGTCTTATCTAATAATTCTTTTCTCTCCTTAGACGATTCTTCTAATAAAAATAGCTTTCTATTTTTCATTACTTTCCTGTATGTATTTGTTCTTTATTAAACCCAATGCTTAGTAGCGCAGCCATTATATTTTTTTCAAATTTATAAGTTCCGCATATATATATCTTTTGATCTAAATTATAGACACGCTTCTTAAGTAGGCTATAGTAATCGAACTGGTTCCCGTGGTAAATGTTTTTGAAGTTTGTGCCTAAAATTTTTTTCATTTCTGAACCAAAAAAAACATCTGCTTTGTTCTCATTAAAAAGTAAAAGCTTGTGATTTGAAATGTTTATCGAGTCTGGACTAATTTTTTTCAAAATATTTAAGATCCGGGCTATGAAAATATTTTCTACTATAAACAAACCTGGGCCTTTGTATTCTTGTGAGTCCCAAGCATCAGATATAAAAATACTTTCGTTAGTGTTTATTATACTAAGATAATCTGAAATTTTACTATCATTGGGGCAACTCTTTACAATTATATCGAAAAAAGTATTCCCACTTACATCTATAATTGTAAATGTATCAACCTCCAACCCAAATTGCGGAGCATCAATACTCAAATCGATAACTTGACCAAGTTTGCAATCGTAATTATAAGGTCTCTCGATTGATAACTTGACAATTCTATCGCTAATAAATCTTTTTTTAACGACTTTGACTTTATAAGGAAAAATGAACCCCATTTGCATGTATTTTTAGTAGTTGTTATATCTGGACACTAAGATTTAGATGATTTCCCAAACTGAAGGTTACATTTTATATCACTTTAAATAAACTTTTTGGATATGTAGAAAGAATATAATTATAGATTCTTCAATACTATTTGCGTCTGTAAATCGTCAGCAAAAAGTGGACTGATTTAGGTCAAAACTAAGAGAGTGTTTTCAAAAATTATTAACTTTGAAATAGTATGAAAACACCTAAGAAAAAAACAGCAGAGAATTTCATCAAAGACATTCGTAGAAATACACGAAGAATCTTTAGTTCTGAACAGAAAATCCAAATTGTCATGGAAGCTTTACGAGCAGAAATGTCAGTTGCAGAATTATGCCGAAAGTATTCCATTAATGAATCTCAGTTTTACAAATGGAACAAAGAGTTTTTAGAAGCCGGTAAAAAGCGTTTAGCAGGCGATACCACAAGAGAAGCTACTAGTGATGAAGTAGCAGAGCTCAAGAAAGAAAATCAGCGTTTAAAAGTCATGATTGCCGATTTAGTTTTACGCTACGATATTGTAAAAAAAAGCTTGGACATGCTGGATTAACTGAAAAGTTTAAGAAATATATGAGACTTACAGTATCCGAAAAACAAGAAATCATTCACCTGGTTACTCGTTCAGAAATTGGCGTAAATCGAACACTTAGGGAGATTGGAATTAATAAAAGTACCTTTTACAATTGGTATCATGCTTACAGCGAAAATGATGTTGAAGGTTTAATTCCAACTAAAAGAGCATCAAACTGGAAAAAACGGTCAAATTGACCACCACTTTCCAGTCTAAATTGACCATCGATTTCGGTGCAAACTGACCACTCAATTCCAGTCCAAATTGACCACCTAAATTTTAGAGTAAAATAGTCATTAAAAACAGTTACTTTTT
>NZ_JAKLJH010000202.1 GCF_023151265.1 Flavobacterium sp. | reverse complement strand
ATTAATTAATAAGCCTATTGGCTTTTTCAATAAGTTCATATAAGTTAAAAGTTGCGCTTCATAAATAGGATTCATCTCGGCAACTGCTTTCAATTCAACTACTAAAATGTCTTCAACCAAAATATCACATCTTAATTTTGATTCCAATTCAAATCCTTTGTAATTAATTGAAATATTATATTCTGAAATTGAATTTATATTTCGTAATTCTAATTCCTTAATCAAACACTGATGATAAACGGTTTCAAGCAATCCTGGCCCTAATCTTTTATGAACTTCTATTGCTGCT
Organism: Flavobacterium sp.; assembly: GCF_023151265.1. Taxonomy (GTDB): domain Bacteria; phylum Bacteroidota; class Bacteroidia; order Flavobacteriales; family Flavobacteriaceae; genus Flavobacterium. The sequence continues at coordinate 2,468 of NZ_JAKLJH010000202.1, read as the reverse complement.
CCGTTAACTTGATAAACTAAATCTTTTAATTGAGTTTTTGTTACATTCTTCATGGCTTGTATTAATTTTAGTGGTGTATATCATATTATAAAAACTTATATGGCTTATATGTTTAAATTTTAACTCTATTGCTTTGATTGAAATGCCAAAGCATACATTTTTATTTGTTTTATCATCGAAACCAAACCGTTGGCTCTTGTTGGTGATAAATGTTCTTTTAAACCAATCTCATCAATAAAATCTGTGTTAGCATCCAAAATATCCTTTGCCGATTGATTGGAAAAAGCACGGATTAAAATAGCAATAATTCCTTTAGTCAAAATCGCATCGCTATCGGCTGTAAAAACGATTTTTCCATCTTGTTCTTCGCCGTGTACCCAAACTTTTGATTGGCAACCTTTGATGATGTTTTCGTCTATTTTGTATTGCTCATCTATTAACGGAAGTGATTTACCTAATTCGATGATGTATTCGTAGCGTTGCATCCAGTCGTCAAACATAGAGAACTCATCTACAATTTCGTTTTGTATTTCTTTAATCGTCATTATTTATTTAATTTTTCGGCAACAGAAATTAATTCATTAACAAAGTCTTCAATTTCTTTAGGTGGATAACCACCATCAAATTCAGAAGAAGTGTACGTGTTTTTTTCTTCTGTAAATGATAACGTTGCTATTGGTGCACCATCATAAAATCTTTTTTGTGTTGGGTCTTTTAAAGAACTTAAACCCTTCAAGTCGATATTCTGATATAAACCCAATAGTTTTTTGTAGTCTTCTTTTTTTAATTCCCAAAAAGCAGGTTTTGCTCCACGAGCAGTAACAACAAAAATTTTACCCTCTCGAACAACTATTTCTCTATAAAATCCGCGCGTATTTTCTTGATAAACTACAACGGGTAAATTTGAAACTTGTTCTTCTAAATTTGATTCTGTATTCACAACCTTTGCTTCTTCTTTAACTGCAGTTTTATTACACTTACAGCTAGTAAAAAAGCTCATAATACTAAAAAGTAATGCGAATAATTTCATAATTCTATTTTTTTAAGATAACATCATTTGCGCTTTTTTAACCGCTTCTACAAAGATATCAATTTCTTCCTTGGTATTATAAAAAGCAAAACTCGCTCTAATCGTTCCTGGAATATTGAAAAAATTCATAATAGGTTGGGCGCAATGATGACCGGTTCTAACCGCAATACCTAACTTATCGATAATTGTGCCAATGTCATACGGATGAATTCCTTCTATGTTAAACGAAATAACCGAAGCTTTGTTTTCACTCGTTCCGTAAATCGTTAAACCTTCTATTTCCTGTAATCTTTTAGTTCCGTAATCTAATAATTCTTGTTCGTAAGCCGCAATGTTTTCAAAACCGATTGCATTCATATAATCAATCGCAGTTCCTAAAACAATTCCACCTTCGATGTTGGGTGTTCCGGCTTCGAATTTATGTGGTAAATCAGCGTAAGTTGTTTTTTCGAATGTTACTTCTGCAATCATTTCGCCTCCGCCTTGATACGGTGGTAATTTTCGCAACCATTCTTCTTTTCCGTATAAAATTCCAACGCCTGTTGGTCCACACACTTTATGTCCTGAAAACACATAAAAATCACAATCTAATGCTTGAACATCTGGACGTAAATGTGGTGTTGCTTGTGCTCCGTCGATTAAAACGGCTGCTCCTACTCCATGTGCTTTTTTGATGATGTATTCAATTGGGTTAACCGTTCCTAAAGCATTTGAAATGTGATTTAGGGTTACGATTTTTGTTTTTTCGGAAAGTAAGTTATCGAATTCCGAAATAACCAATTCTCCTTTTTCATTCATTGGAATTACGACCAACTTTGCTCCTGTTTTTTCGCACAAAAATTGCCAAGGCACAATGTTGCTATGATGTTCCAATGCCGAAACCATCACCTCATCACCAGCTTTTAATAAACTTGCAAAACCATTCGCCACCAAATTAATCCCGAACGTAGTTCCCGAAGTAAAAATAATTTCGTGATTGTGTTTCGCATTTAAGTGATTTTGAATCGTATTTCGCGACACTTCATACGCATCGGTAGCCAATTGACTCAACGTATGTACTCCACGGTGAATATTCGCATTGATTTCGCTGTAATATTTGGAAATAGCATCAATTACCACTTGTGGCTTTTGCGAAGTAGCTCCGTTATCAAAATACACCAAGGGTTTGCCATTTACTTTTTGCGATAAAATGGGAAAATCAGCTCTTACTTTTTGAACATCAAACATTTTTGTACAATTTGAGTACAAATTTACAACTTCATTGTTTATAATTAGAATAAATAAAGGTTAAAATCAAATTAAAACTTCTCTCCTGCTCCGCCGCCACTAAATCCGCCGCCACCAAATTCCATTGGATTGGTTTGAGATGGTGATGGTGCTGGTGTTGTAGCATTTGCTAAAGATAAAATCGCTTGAGCGTTGAATAATAAAGAATCAT
>NZ_JAKLJH010000201.1 GCF_023151265.1 Flavobacterium sp. | reverse complement strand
GGTTCGCCTTTCATTTCAAGTTTCTGAGTTGTAGTAACCGCTTCTGGAACTAAAATCCATAATACGATATAAACAAATAAACCAGTTCCAAAGCCAAAGAATAAAATAACCATTATGATACGTAACCACAAAGTATCTATTCCTAAATAATGACCTAGACCAGCCATTACACCACCAAGCATACCGTTTTCTTTATCACGATACAATCTTTTTGAAGGATAATAGAAATTAGTTGATGAAGAAGAACTAGATTGATAAGTTGATTTCTCATCGTCAATTTTGTAATCTTCCGGTTGTCCCATAATGGTGATTACCTCTTCAATTTCAGTTAATCCTACAACTTGTTTGTCGTTCTTTAAACGCTCTTGAAAAAGTTCGGCAATACGACTTTCTATATCTTTCATTATTTCGTCTCTTCCATCAGCCGAAAGCGAACGTTTCACCGCATCAAAATAACGCGATAATTTTTGATAGGCATCTTCGTCGATGTGAAAGAAAAAACCTCCTAAATTTATACTTATTGTTTTGTTCATGACTTTTAGTTTTGACTTGTTATTATGTTTACTGCATCTGATAATTCTTTCCAGGTGCCATTTAATTCTTGTAAAAATTCTTTTCCTTCATCGGTTAAACCGTAATATTTTCTTGGTGGTCCCGATGTTGATTCTTCCCAACGATAATTTAATAATCCATCGTTTTTTAGCCTTGTTAGTAGTGGGTAAACGGTGCCTTCCACAACTAGTAATTTAGCATTCTTTAGCGTATCCAATATTTCAGAAGTATATGCATCTTTTTCTTTTAAGACCGATAAGATACAAAATTCTAAAACACCTTTTCGCATTTGTGCTTTAGTGTTTTCAATGTTCATAATTCCCCTTGTTTTTTTTAATTAGACTGTTCATTTTTTGATTCTTTTTGCTTGCGCAGTGATTGATTTGATGATTGAAAATTAGATTACCTATTATTTTCTTATACAAAGATAAGTCTAAAAGCAGGTATTATGTTACGCATAGTACTAATATTTAACAAAAATTTAACAAATAAAAAAATGCTAGGAGTGCATAGTATTTTTTGTATTTTTACAAAATAAATCAATGAATTATGGAGTTTACACCTGCAAAACTAAATCTATTTACATTTTTTAAACTGCCTTCTGCCTTTTGGAGTGGGGTAAGAGTTAAATCAATTTCACCCGAAGTTTGTGAAGTAACGGTAAAACATCGTTGGTTTAATCAAAATCCGTTTAATTCTATGTATTTTGCTGTGCAAGCTATGGCGGCCGAGTTTACAACGGGGGCTTTGGTCATGTTTCAAATCAAACAAAGCGGTAAAAACATATCAATGTTAGTGGCTCAAAATAAAAGTTTGTTTACTAAGAAAGCTACTGGAAGAATTACTTTTACTTGTAATCAAGGAAATGCAATCAAAAATACCATTCAAAAAGCGATTGACACAAATGAAGGACAAACGATTTGGTTAACATCAATTGGTAAAAATGAAAAAGGTGAACAAGTTTCCGAAATGCAATTCGAATGGACCATTAAAGTTAGAGGTTAATATTTTTTAACTCCCAACTCATAACTCATAACTCTCAACTTAAAACTAATCCTAAACATAAGTTAATTTACTTTCATTCCTTATTTATTGGTAGTAAATTTGAGAAAAAAGGAAAAGAAAATGACGGTTTTAATTACAGGAGCTACAGGATTAGTTGGGCAAGAATTGGTAAGTTTATTACTTAAAAATGGATTTACAGTTCATTATTTGTCGACTTCGAAATCAAAACTAGTTTCGCAAAATAATTACAAAGGTTTTTATTGGAATCCCAAAACATCTGAAATCGATTTAAATGCTTTAACAGACGTTGAGGTGATTGTGCATTTGGCTGGAGCTTCGGTTGCAAAAAAATGGACATCTTCATATAAAGAGGAAATAATTGAAAGTAGAGTTTTATCTACAAGATTACTTTATAAAACACTTCAAAAAAATTCGCATCAAGTAAAACAGATTGTTTCTGCTTCAGCTATTGGGATTTACCCAAATGACTTCAACTATATTTATCATGAAACAGATAATAAGGTTGACAATTCATTTTTAGGTAATGTTGTACAACAATGGGAAGAGGAAGTCAATCAGTTTGAAAAGTTACAAATTAATGTAGCTAAAATTAGAATTGGAATTGTACTTGCCAAAGAAGGAGGAGCGCTTCAAGAAATGGCAAAACCAATTAAAATGGGTGTTGGTGCAGCTTTTGGTTCAGGAGAGCAATATCAGTCTTGGATTCACATTCAGGATTTAGTAGGCATTTTTCAGTTTGTAATTCAAAATCAACTTTCAGGAGTTTTTAATGGAGTTGCGCCTTATCCTGTTACGAATGCTGAATTAACAAAAGCGATTGCTAAAACTTTAGGAAAGCCATTATTTTTGCCAAATATTCCTCAATTTGTAATGAATCTTATTCTTGGCGAAATGCATCAAATACTATTTTCAAGTCAGCATGTAAGTTGTAGAAAACTACTCGATTTGAAATACCAATTCAAATTCGCTTCTCTTGATAAAGCCTTGAATGATTTATTAAAATAAAAAAACCGCCAACAAAATTGGCGGTTTTAATTATTATTTTTTAGTTGCTTTTAATTTCACAACCAAGTCAATTTCATCGTTTACAAACTTATCTTTTAAATCATCAAAAATCGATTTTGAAGCATAATTTACATTCCAATGTCATGTTGTTTCCTTCGTAAGCAACTGTTGCAGGAAAACTAACTGGTTTTGAAGTTCCTTTTAAAGTCAAGTTCCCGTTTACAGTAGCTTTTCCGTCTGCAGAAGTGATAGAAGTAATTTCAAACATTCCTTCAGGAAATTTACCTACGTTAAAAAAATGATCTTCTCCTTCTTTATCGCCAGTTCCTTTTAAATGTGCTTCTAAATCTTCTTTTCCGTCACCTGCTTTTAAATCGGTAACTACAATTGAATTCATGTCGATTACAAATTTCCCGCTTTGAATGCTATCATTCTTAACCGCAACTTCACCTGATTTTAAATTAATAGTTCCATTGTGTTTTCCTGCTGGTTTAGAACCAATCCATTCAATAACTGAAGCTTTTGTGTCAACTACATAAGTGGTGCTTTCTGCCGATGCTGTTGCAACTTCTCCAGCTTCACCATTTTCTTTTTCTCCTTTACAAGCTACATTCATAGAAATAGTAGCCAAAACAAATAAACTTAAAATGCTTTTTTTCATGTTTTAATTTTTTTAGTTGTTACAAACTTAATTCTTAACTTTTTTAAACTGTCTTAAAAAGTTGCTAAAATTTATCTTTCAATAATTTTGCTGACAATTTGACATTTTTCAACTTTTGGCAATACATTTGCAATCCCATTTACTAAAGTAAAAATGTTTAAAAAAATATTCAAAAATATGAGTCAAGAAAGTACTGAAAACATCGAAAAGGAGAACATTAATGAAGAAAATGTTTCAGAAACTCAAGGAATTCCAACACCAGAATTAACGGTAGAAGAGCAATTGCAAGAAGAATTAAGCAATGAAAAAGACAAATTTTTACGTCTTTTTGCTGAATTTGAAAATTATAAAAGAAGAACAGCCAAAGAACGTATCGATTTGTTTAAAACTGCTAATCAAGAGGTTTTACAAGCGATGTTGCCTGTTTTAGATGATTTCGACAGAGCTTGGGCACAAATTTCAAATTCAGGTGATGAAGCTTTGGTAACAGGTGTTCAATTGATTCATGATAAATTAAAATCAACTTTAGTTTCTAAAGGATTAGAAGAAGTAGAAGTGAAAGCTGGTGATGCTTTTGATGCTGATTTTGCTGAAGCTATTACCCAAATTCCAGCACCAAACGATAAATTAAAAGGTAAAATTGTCGATGTAATTGAAAAAGGTTACAAATTAGGTGACAAAATCATCCGTTTTCCAAAGGTGGTTATCGGACAATAATTTTACTGTAGAGACAAGTAATGACTTGTCTTTTTCTACATATTATAATACAAGATGTAATGAAAAAAGATTTTTACGAAATATTAGGCATTTCAAAAAATGCTACAGCCGAAGAAATAAAGAAAGCCTATCGCAAGAAAGCAATCGAGTTTCATCCTGACAAAAATCCAGGCAATAAAGAAGCAGAAGAAAAGTTCAAAGAAGCTGCCGAAGCTTATGAAGTTTTAAGCGATGCCAACAAAAAAGCAAAATACGATCAATATGGTCACCAAGCTTTTGATGGTGGTGGATTTGGTGGTGGTCATCACATGAACATGGATGATATTTTTAGTCAGTTTGGTGATATTTTTGGTGGTGCTTTTGGAGGTGGCGGATTTTCTGGATTTGGCGGTGGCGGAGGTCAACGTAGAGTAAAAGGAAGCAATCTTCGCATCAAAGTAAAATTAACTTTGGAAGAAATTGCTAACGGAGTTGAAAAGAAAGTTAAAGTAAAACGTAAAGTTCAGGCTTCTGGAGTAACCTATAGAAGTTGTCCAACTTGTAATGGTTCTGGACAAATTATGAAAATTGCTAATACAATTTTAGGTAGAATGCAAACGGCAACTACTTGTCATACTTGTAGTGGTTCGGGTCAAATTTTAGATCAAAAACCTGCTGGAGCTGATGCACAAGGAATGTTGTTAGAAGACGATACGGTTTCAATCAAAATTCCTGCTGGAGTAGTTGATGGAATGCAATTAAAAGTAGCCGGCAAAGGTAATGAAGCGCCAGGTACAAACAGTATTCCAGGAGATTTAATAGTTGCTATTGAAGAAATCGAACATGAATCTTTAAAACGCGAAGGAGAAAATTTACATTACGATTTATATATCAGTTTTGCCGAAGCTGCTTTAGGCGCTTCTAAAGAAATTGATACTGTTTCTGGAAAAGTTCGAATTAAATTAGAAGAAGGAATTCAATCGGGTAAAATTCTTCGTTTAAAAGGAAAAGGAATTCCAAGTTTAAATTCTTATGGAAATGGCGATTTATTAGTTCATGTAAATGTTTGGACGCCAAAAACTTTAAACAAAGAACAAAAGCAGTTTTTCGAGAAAATGCTAACTGATGAAAACTTTATTCCGAAACCAGAAAAGTCAGACAAATCTTTTTTTGAAAAAGTTAAAGATATGTTTTCATAATTAAATAAATATTAATACATTTGAAACTCACTTTCTTAGGAGAGTGAGTTTTTCTTTTTCATAGCAATTTTTCCCATCCTTTAGCAATAAAGGGTGGGTTTTTTTTGTAACAAAATCCGTATATTTACTACTTACTAATAATACAAATTCATACTTTTTATATATGAGC
>NZ_JAKLJH010000008.1 GCF_023151265.1 Flavobacterium sp. | reverse complement strand
TGTGACCTGCAGTAATGTTAGCGAATAAACGAATCATTAATGCGAATGGTTTTGTAAACATTCCAATAATCTCAACTGGCCACATAATTGGATATAACGCTTTTGGCACGGGTGGTGCAAAAATGTGTCCCCAATATGCTTTGTTAGCACTTAAAGTTGTAATCAAAAATGTAATAAATGCCATTACAAAAGTAAAGTAAATATTTCCAGTTAAGTTAGAACTAAATGGGAAGAAAGGAATTAAACCAATTAAGTTATTAATCCAAATGAAGAAAAAGATAGTTAATAGATATGGCATGTATTTTCCATACTTCTTTTCCCCAATATTAGGAATTGCAATATCATCTCTAACAAAAATTACTAATGGTTCTAAGAAACCAGCTAAGCCTTTTGGAGCCATACTGTTTTTCTTATAAGAACGAGCCACAGTAATAAACAATACTAAAAGAATGATAACAGACATTAGCATTGAGAAAACATTTTTAGTAATAGAAAAATCTAAAGGACGAGCTGCAAAATTAAAAGCACTTTTATCTTCTTCTTTTAACGTTTCAAATTTGTCAGCATAAAAAATTACTTCATTATATCTTACAAATTTTTCTTTTGCTACATGATGACCTGTATTGTCATGGTGAAATTCTGAAGCAGAAAAAATCTCTAATCCATTATCTGTCCATAAAATAATAGGTAATGGCAACGAAATTGCGTGACCATTCCAATCAGCTATGTGAAACTCGTGAGAATCTCCAATGTGTGAATTAATAAGTTCTGTAGCGCTAAACTCTTTATCAGCTGATTCTGAATGTCCTCCGCTCGCAGAAGCCATTAATGGTAAAATCAAAAATGATAACGAAAACAAAAATTGAATTGTGCGATTTGCTATTCTCATATACTTATACTAATAATAGTAAAATTTATTTCCTCTAAATTTTGTGCAAAGGTACATTATTAATTAAAAAATGAAAACTTATTATTATAATTTTTAAAAAAAGTAAGCCAAAAACCCTTTTTACTAGTTTTCTTTCAAATCGGAACTATTCAGTAAATTAACCGAAAAAATGGTTTCTAATAGCAGAAAAACAAAAAAAGGTATAAAAAACGACAACACATCCGGAATTTTATTAGCAATATCAGAATCAATAACAGGCATTAAAAAGAACACCGAAAGTCCCATTTTGATGATTCCAAACGCTAGAAAAGCATATCCTGTTTGTTGAAAAAAATACTTATTTACTAACACCAATAAAATGTACGAAACAGTAACCGTTAAAAAGTGAAATAAATAAATTGAAAAAGGCGATAATTTAAATTCGATTTGATTAAAATAAGAACTTAAAACGTATTGTTGAACAAAGTATAGCAATACCGTTAAAGGAACTAAATAAACGAACAGACGTGTAATTTTTTTAATCATTCTTTTTATCATTACTCATTTTGTTAACCTGTCGAATTACATTGTAAAGCGCCACAAAAACAGCTAACAATGAAAAAACTATAGTTAATACAGAACCTTCAATTTTAAATTTTTCATCTAACCATTGCCCTAACACGACTCCTAAAAAAATAATCAATCCCATTTGAAATGGGATGTTCATAAAAACTAACCACTTATTAGATTGTTTTTTATTGTTTGAATCCATTATTTGTTATGGGTTCTCATTTCGCAACTGGCTTCAAATCGAGCTCCTGGTTCTACTGCGAGTTTTCCAACGATTACTTCTCCTGTTATATGTGCTTTTGATTTTACATTTAGCATTCCTTCAGCTTGTAGCTTTCCTGAAAAAACACCTTCAATATCGATACTTTTACAAACAATATCACCAATGACCTCTCCTGTTGGTCCAATTACAATTTTTCCTTCGGAAGTGAAATTTCCTTTTAATTTTCCGTCTAGTCTAAAATCGGCGAAAGTAGTTATGTCACCTGTAATAGTAGTTCCTTCTACAATTCTATTTGTTTTGCCTAATAAATGATCTTGATTCTTTACTTTTTCAAACATATTAATAGGGATTTGGGTTCTTATTTATTTAACAAAATCCATTCTTCCAACTTCTTTTTCATTTGTACAATCTTGTAATCCTCAGTTGAAATAATATAAACTTTGTCGGTTAGTTTATAATTTTTATGCAATTGTAATACTGACAACACTGAAATGGCAGCATCTTTATTATCAAAACCATGAATTACAATAAAATTATCAGTCAGTGTATAAATATCTTCAGATGATTTTAATGCAACTGCATTAGTGTCTTTGATATACTTAGCAACCTTATCTGTCAAGTTTTTAACCTCTTTTTCGTAAGGATACGTTTTAGGGAAGATAATTTTGTAACTCGTTGGTTGTGACACACCAAAATCAAGCGCTTCAATTAACGGCACTTCGGTTTGTACCATTTTTTCGGCTTGTTTTCCTTCTTCGGCATTTGGATAAGTTAAGGCTACAAAATTTAGAGCTTTTTTATATTCTTCAACCCCTTTTAATCTTCCTGCAACTTTAGCTTTTAGCATTTCAAATTTAGGAAGCGATTCTTCTCCAGCAAATTTAAAAATAGCTTCATCTACTTCTACAAAAACTTCTCTCAGCTGATTGTTTTCAAACTTCTTGTATAATGTATTGAATACGATTTCTGGGTTATCGCTATCGGTAACTTCAACTTCTGGATTGTTTAATATTTGAGCATAACGACTATCAGGATATTTTGCTAAAATTTGTTGCTTCATATCAGTTGCTTTTGAAGGCGAAATTTGCTGATATATTTTGTACAAATTGTACATCGCCGGAAGCACCAAACGTTCTTCGGGTTTGTTCTTCAATAATTGCTCTAAGCGAGAAGCCGCTAATTCGTATTCTTTGAATTTTTCCTTATAAATTAATCCTAACTGATAATACGCAAAGTTTCTATCTTTTGCCAAACTATCAATTAATTTTTGGTCTGTTGGAATTTGAGCCAAATAAAATTGCGGATCGTATTTTGGATTTAATTCTTCTTTATCTGAAATGTCTTTTTGGTCAATTGAAAGACTATCAGTATTTTCATTATCAGTATTTTTTAATCCACTAGAAGACAATCTCCAATTATCACTTAATGGACGTTTTCCCCATCTGGATTGAAACTCTTTTTTTCCAAACTCTACCGCTACTGGATTATAAAAATAGAAGTTGCTATTATCTGCTCCCATTCCTGGAGGTAATATTGATGGTCCTGCAATATCCATGCTTTGGACATCTTTTTTACCAGATATATTTACATTTTTATCGTTAGTTCCTGGAGTGTTAAGACTGGCTTGAATATTTGCTTCTTTTTCTGCTTTTTCAGCCGCTATTTTAGCCTTTTTCTCGTCTTCAATTTTTAATTTAGCGATATAGTTTTCGTAGTATGTTTTTCTATCTAAATCATTCATTGCAACAACATTTAATATACTGTCATTTTGTTGTGCAATGGTTTCATACTTAATAACATCTTCTAAATTATCTCTTTTTTTCTTAATCTTACGATATTCTCTAGTTTTATCGTTTAATCGTAATAAAGTACTATCGTAATATTTACCAGCTGTTTTGTATTGGGCTTCTTTAAAATAAATTTCTCCAATATTTCTATAGTTTGAAGAAATCAAATAACTGTCTTGAGAAACTGATTTTATTGATTTATTGTAGTAAAATTTTGCCTTTTCATTTAAACCTTGTTTGTCATAAAAAATTCCCATTTGATGATGTAAAATATCTAAATAAGGGCGATTTTCTCTGTCTTCTAAAAGTTTAGTGAACTTTTCAACAAAAGCTAACGTATCGCCTTTTTTATAATCAAATTGAAGAGCTTGTTTTGCATGCGATTGAATAACGTATCGTCTTGGCGATTTTCTATTCATCTCTATTACCTCCTGAAATGCAGCATAAGCACTATCTTGATAATTTAGGCTTTCATATAATTGTCCTAAAATAAAAGTATAACGTGCTTTTTCTTCATTATTTTTTGTGGCTTCTTTTGCTACTTTTAACGAAGCAATTGCGGTATCTTTAACCTGAACATTCATGTAAGCTTGCGCCAACATAGCGTTTGCATCAGCTAAATCTTGTCCTTCAATTTTTTTATCTTTTAAAAGTAATTTAAGATTTTTGATAGCAACATCTTCATTATCCAATCGAATGTTAACTTTTTCACGCCATACTTTAGCATGATAAATGCGATCACTTAATGGATATTTATACAAAATGTAATTTAACGACTCTAGTGAAGGGATAAATCGATTGTCATAGTAACGCGCTTTGGCAAGTAACAAATAAGCTTCATCCATTTGTGGATTTTTCTCAGTACCCGCAATATTCATAGAGTGTTTTTGAATGGCTTTTACTGCTTTTTCTTCGGCACGCTCAAAATTTTGATTTTTTGTTTGACCTGGCAGTAAAGCGTCTTCATTATTTGGCATTCGCTCAACAGGTAAAATCTCCCAAAAATTATCTTGATAAGTGGTTTTCAATTCCTCTAACCCTTTATCTAATGCAATATTTCCGTTATATAAAACGTTGTATTCTGTAGTAACAGCGTGAAAATTTCGGTTAATAAACTTATCTTTTTTAACAGAACAGGCTATTAAAAAAAACAAAAAACCTACGACAAGAGAGTATTTAAATATAGTGCTTTTCAATGTAAAAACGTTTTTGTACTTAAACTACTAAAATCACTTTTTAGTATGTATAGAATGGTAAAAATACGTTTCTTTTTTTGATGTGAAAAAAAATAGGAGATTTTTTATTAATCAAATACATTTTTTAGGTCTTTTATTACCTTAAATGCTACATCAATTTGATCATCACTAACTATAATTGTAAATTCATTTGTAGTTGAAATTACTTCATGAATGATAATTCCTTCCCAAGCCAATCTTTGGAAAATATAGTAATAAACCCCTGGAGTTGAAATGTTTTCCTGTGGTAATTTAACCGTTATAGAAGATAAATTTTCAATTTTGTGAGTTAACTTCTCGTTTTTGAAAATAGCTTCCACCATTGGTTCAATCGAAGTACTCGTAACGATATTAGTTTCATTAACACCACGAGACGAAGTGTAAAAAATATCTTGTTGCTTATTAATTTCAGAAATCAATTTGGCTTGATTATCTAAAAGAGTGTCCGAAATTACATAAGTGAAATCTGTTAACGAAGAACGAACCGTTATTTCTCCAATATTCTTTAAAACTTTTGAAATTTTATAGTTGATTTTGAAATCTAATTCTTCAGAAAGTCTTTTTAACGACATTACAACGGCACCTTGTTTTACATCTTTTCCTAGATGCATTTCCAATTCTGGCATCATAATGCGAGCTAAAGATGTTAAATTGATAATGCCTTGCGAAAGTGAACTCAATAAAAAAGGCTTCGATTTAATGTATTGTTCTACTACAGAGGATATAGTTTTCATGTTTTTAGTTGTTTGTTTGGCGCAAAGATAAAAACAAAAAACAAATTGTTATAAATTTAACATTAAAAATAATAAAATGCTTCTTCAATATGTTCTATAACAAAATCAGATTTTTCTTTGTGAATTGCAACAATATCAAATCGAACTTCTACATCTAAATCATTTTGGATAACGTATTCATTAATGGCTTTTACCAATAATTGAATTTTCTTAGGTTTTACAAAATCTTGAGGCAAACCAAAATCAATACTCGAACGCGTTTTTACTTCAACAACGGCTAGTATTCCATTTTTTTGAGCAATAATATCGATTTCGGCTTTGTCAAAAACCCAATTGGTTTCCAAGATTTCGTAGCCGTTTTTTTCCAAGAAATCAACTGCTAATTCTTCTCCAAATTTTCCTAAATCGTTGTGTTCAGCCATTTTATTTCTTAAATCAGCAATCGTTAATCATCAATCAAAAATCAATTTTACTTCTTTGTCATTCACTTCAAAATCAACTTGCTTTCCAAGAATCAATGTTCGGTTGTCTTTTTGATGTCCCGCTGGAAATTCAAAAGCAATTGGAATGTTATATTCTTTGGCAATCGCAGTAATAATTTGCACTTCGTTTTGCCCGAACGGAATTTCATTATCGTGCATATCGGCCATACTTCCCACAATAATTCCTTTTACATTTTCGAAATAACCGTTACGTTTTAAGTTGTACATCATTCTGTCGATGTGATACAAATACTCATCCAAATCTTCAATAAATAGAATTTTTCCTTTCGTATCAATCGATGATTTTGAACCCAATAAACTATATAAAATCGAAATGTTTCCACCTACTAATTCACCCGAAGCTTTTCCTTTTACATCATATGGTTTTGATGGAATTGTATAGGAAATAACTTCACCAAAAAGCGCTTTTCGCAACGTTTCTTTCACTTCTTCTGGTGCTTTTGGAACTGTAAATGGCATAATCGAATGCAAAGTCGCAACTCGTTCAACATTCAATTGACTGTGCAAAACGGTAACATCAGAAAAACCCATAATCCATTTCGGATGCTTTTTGAATTTGGTAAAATCTAATGAATCGATAATTCGAACCGTCCCATAACCTCCACGCGCACACCAAATGGCTTTGATATTATCGTCGTCCATCATTTCTTGAAAATCGGCTATTCTTTCGGCATCAGTTCCACCAAGTTGGCAACTATCTAAACCTATGGTTCTCCCTAATTTGGCTTTTAAACCCCAAGATGCTAATAATTCAATAGCGGGTTTTGCATCTTCTGGAAAAAATTTACGAGCCGTACAAACAATAGCAACTGTGTCGCCTTTTTTAAGATAAGGTGGAATTTTCATTTTCTTTTGCGAATGAGAAAAGTTTGAAATTAAAATAAGTATCAAAATAAATCTATACATCGTCAGATTTTATTAACTCAAAAGTAAACAAAATCCAATTAAAATTCGGGATTTCGTCACTAATCGATTATTTTTGTTTCAGTTTTTAATAAAATAGTCTTTACTCTCTTAAATTAACACTTCAGTTGTTCAAAATTTAACGCAAAGTTTAGAAGTTTTTCGCCAAGTTAAAAAAAGGAAAAATGACAGAAAATGAAATCTCAAACAAAGTTATTGGAATTGCCATTGAAGTTCACAATGCATTAGGTCCTGGCTTACTTGAAAATACCTATAAAGAATGTCTTTATTATAAACTTGTACAAGCAGGATTTAAAGTTGAAAAAGAAAAATCAATTCCATTGATTTTCGAAGAAGTAAAACTAGATTGCGGATACAGAATAGATTTACTTGTAGAGGATAAACTCGTTTTAGAATTAAAAAGTGTTGAAGAACTTTCCGAACTTCATTTTGCTCAAACTTTAACTTATTTAAGGCTAGGCAACTTCAAATTAGGCTTACTTTTAAACTTTAATTCCGTTCTTTTAAAAGAAGGTATCAGACGAGTTGTGAATAAATTATAATTTTCACGACATTTGCACTTTTAAAACTTAAAAATTCTTTGCAAAGCTTTGCGAAAAACTTAGCGTCTTTGCGTTAAAATAAAAAAATTATGTTAGAAAATCCGAAAAGATATACTATTACTGCGGCTTTACCTTATACAAATGGCCCTATTCACATTGGACATTTAGCAGGTGTTTATGTTCCTTCTGATATTTATGCAAGATATTTACGTTTGCAAGGAAAAGATGTGGCTTTCATTTGCGGAAGCGACGAGCACGGTGTGGCGATTTCCATGAAAGCGAAAAAAGAAGGTATTACACCACAACAAGTAATTGATAAATATGACGGAATTATTCGTCAATCGTTTTTAGATTTCGGAATTTCTTTTGATAATTATTCTAGAACTTCTGCCGAGATTCATCATAAAACGGCTTCGGAATTTTTCAAAAAATTATACGATAATGGTGATTTCATCGAAGAAACAACCGAACAATTATACGATGCAAAAGCTGACCAATTTTTAGCAGACCGTTTCGTAACGGGAACTTGTCCAAAATGTGACAATCCTGAAGCTTACGGCGATCAATGTGAAAAATGTGGTTCGACTTTAAATGCGACGGACTTAATCAACCCGAAATCGACAATCACTGGAACAACTCCCATCAAAAAAGAAACGAAACACTGGTTTTTACCTTTAAATCGTTACGAATCGTTCTTAAGAGAATGGATTTTAGAAGGTCATAAAAACGACTGGAAACCAAATGTTTACGGACAAGTAAAATCGTGGGTTGATGGTGGCTTAGAGCCAAGAGCGGTAACACGTGATTTGGATTGGGGAATCGATGTTCCAGTAGAAGGTGCCGAAGGAAAAAAATTATACGTTTGGTTTGATGCGCCAATTGGCTACATTTCGTCAACCAAAGAATGGGCGGCTCGCGAAGGAAAAGATTGGGAACCGTATTGGAAAGATGCCGATACAAAATTGGTTCATTTCATTGGAAAAGACAATATCGTGTTCCATTGTATTATTTTCCCAGCGATGTTAAAAGCAGAAGGAAGTTACATTTTACCTGATAATGTTCCAGCAAACGAATTTTTAAATTTAGAAGGAAATAAATTATCGACTTCTAAAAACTGGGCAGTTTGGTTGCACGAATATTTACAAGATTTCCCAGAAAAACAAGATTCATTGCGTTATGCATTAACAGCAAATGCGCCTGAAACTAAAGATAACGACTTCACTTGGAAGGATTTTCAAGCGAGAAATAATAACGAATTAGCAGCGATTTTTGGAAATTTCATCAATCGTGTCGTGGTGTTAACCAATAAATATTACAACGGAATTGTTCCAGCTCCAAACGAATTCTCAGAAGTTGACGAACAAACATTAACTGAATTAAAAGCGTATCCAGCCGTAATTTCAAGTTCAATTGAGCGTTACCGATTTAGAGAAGCATTGGGCGAATTAATGAATGTTGCTCGTTTAGGAAACAAATATTTAGCGGATGAAGAACCATGGAAAATGGTAAAAGAAAATCCGGCAAGAGTTCAAGCGCAAATGTATGTGGCATTACAAATTGCTTCTGCTTTAGCGGTTTTATCAGAACCATTTTTACCTTTTACGGCTAAGAAATTATCGAATATTCTAAAAATCGATGCTTTAGCTTGGAACGATGTAACGACTAAAACAGATTTATTACCAGCTGGACATCAAATAGGTCAAGCCGAAATCTTGTTTGCTCAAATTGAAGATGCCGAAATCCAAAAACAATTAGACAAATTAGAAGCAACTAAAACCGCAAACAAAGTGGAAAACGCAAAAGCTGAACCGCAAAAAGAAACGGCTTCGTTCGAAGATTTTGCAAAAATAGATTTACGAATTGGAACGATTATTGAAGCTGAAAAAATGCCAAAAGCCAATAAGTTATTGGTTTTAAAAGTAGATACTGGAATTGATGTAAGAACCATCGTTTCTGGAATCGCAGAGCACTTTACACCAGAAGAAGTAATTGGAAAACGCGTAACGGTTTTAGTAAACTTAGCACCGAGAGCTTTACGAGGCGTAGAAAGTGAAGGCTTGTTGTTATTAACGAACAATGCAGAAGGTAAATTGGTTTTCGTAAACCCAGATGCGGAAGGCGTGATTAATGGCGCGATGATTTCTTAATACAAAAAATATGAACCCAAAAATAATCGCTTTCGACGCAGACGACACTTTATGGCACAACGAACCTTATTTCGATGAGGCGCAAGAACGCTTTTGTGTTTTGTTTCAAGATTATGCTTCGAGTCAGGAAATTTTGGGATTGATTTTGAATCATCAGGTTAAAAATTTGCCTTTGTATGGTTTCGGAATTAAAGCGTTTACCTTGTCAATGATTGAAACTGCTTTGCAATTGACAAATCATCAAATTTTGGGAAAAGGAATTGAGCAAATTTTAGCCATTGGAAAGGATTTATTGCAAAAACCAGTCGAATTGTTACCTAATGTAGAATCCGTTTTAGAACAATTAAAAGGGAAATATAAATTGGTCGTTGCCACCAAAGGCGATTTAAAAGACCAACATCGTAAGTTACACGATTCGGGAATTGGACACTATTTTCATCATATTGAAGTGTTGAGTGATAAAGCCGAATTGGATTACGAAAAAATGCTAATTCGATTAGATTGCAAACCTGAAGATTTTCTTATGATTGGAAATTCCTTAAAATCAGACGTTTTGCCTATTTTAAATATTCGCGGGCATGCAATTCACATTCCGTATCACACTACTTGGGAATACGAGAAAATTGATTTTGAGATTAAACACGAAAATTTCAAATCATTCGCCTCCATCGAAGAAATCTTAACAATTGTATAAGATTTTTCATTTGTTGGAACTCATTTTATTTTCTTAACTTTACGAAAATTCAAAGAAATATGTTGACAAATAATATCGCAAATGCTTTAAATAAGCAAATTAGAATAGAAGCCGAATCTTCACAAATTTATTTATCAATGGCTTGTTGGGCTGAAATTCAAGGCTTAGAAGGTGTAGCTCAATTCATGTACAATCAGTCTGACGAAGAGCGTTCGCACATGCTAAAATTGGTAAAATATGTAAACGAAAGAGGTGGTCATGCCGAAATCACCGATTTAAAAGCTCCGAAAACCAAATTTGGAACATTCAAAGAAATGTTTGAAGAATTGTACGAGCACGAATGTTTTGTTTCAAATTCTATCAACGAATTGGTTCATACAACGCTAACCGAAAAAGATTACGCTACTCACAATTTCTTACAATGGTATGTAGCGGAACAAATTGAAGAAGAAGCACAAGCAAAAACTATTTTAGATAAAATCAATTTAATTGGCGAAGACCGAGGTGGATTATACTTATTTGACCGTGATATTCAACAATTAGCAGTAACTAGTTCGATTTCAATAAATCCGCAGTAATTTTTATTTAGAATATTTAAAAATAATATTATCTTTGCAGAGTCAAATGAATTTCTGATGAGCAAAGAAGAGAAAAAGAAGGACAAAAAGAAAAAGAAGAAGCAAAAACAACAACTTCTTTTAGCCGATATAAAAATTGCAGAAAACTGCAAATCAAAATGTTGTGGCAAATTTGAAAAAGGCGAACACAAACGCTGTAAACGTTGCCCAATGTTTGATTTAATTAAAAAAGCATCCTAAACCTTCTCCTTAACCGAGAAGGTTTTGTGTTTTATAACCATACACTACATTGAAAACAAAAATTGATTTAAACAACTGGAACCGAAAAGGACATTTGGAATTCTTCTCAGCCTTCCAAGAACCGTTTTTTGGAATTACAACAGCCATTGATTGTACGATTGCTTATGAAAAAGCGAAGGCAATGCAAATTTCATTTTTTGTATATTATCTTCATAAGACTCTTGCAGCGGTAAATCAAATTGAAAATTTTAGATACAGAATCGAAGGTGATGATGTGTTTCTATACAATGAAATTGACGCTTCTGCTACTATTATGAGAGAAGATAAGACTTTTGGTTTTTCGTTTATGAAATTTCATGAAGATATTCACGAATTTAATAAAATAGTCCAAAAAGAAATTGAAAGAATCCAAACGACTACTGGAATTTTAACGAGAGAGTATCCTGAAAACATTATTCATTTTTCGGCTGTGCCTTGGATCAATTTTACTGGATTAACGCATTCTAGAAATTTTGGCGTTGCCGACAGTTGTCCGAAAATTTCCTATGGAAAACTGGTTGAAGAAAACGGAAAGAAATCGATGGCGCTTTCAGTTACTGCACATCATGGGTTAATTGATGGTTATCATATAGGCTTATTTATCGAAGCATTACAAACCGAATTAAACAAATAAACCACCAACTTTCGCTGGTGGTCTTTTCTCAAACGGCATTCAAAATTGCTAAAATATCTTCACCGAATCGTTCCGATTTTTGTTTCCCAAAACCTTTGATTTGTTGTAATTCATCTAAGTTGCTTGGCTTATACATGGCTAAATCGATTAATTCTGAATTGTGACAAATCATATACTTTTTCAGTTTCAAAGCTTCCGATTTTTCGTTTCTCCACTGATTCAAATAACCATAAACTTGTTTGTCTTTCGGATTCAAATCTTCGAAAGATTTTCGTTCTAATCGCTCTGGTTTTTGTTCTTCTTCTGATTCATAATGAACAATAACCGACCAATGGGCTTCTTCACTTTCCACAAATTGCGTACTTGATTTTTTAAACGTAACCGAATTCAAAAAAGCATTCAATTGTTGTTGATCGTACTCCAAAAATACGTTATCCAAACGGATTGAAAATACTCTAACTTGCATAACATCCTTATTTACCGATTAATAAAATTTCGTTTGCAACAACTTCTGTAACATAGCGTTTGATTCCGTCTTTATCGTCGTAACTTCTGTGAGTTAACTTACCTTCTATTCCGATTTCTTTTCCTTTGGTTACAAATCTTTCGATAATTTCGGCTGTTTTGCCCCAAGCGGTTACTCGGTGCCATTGCGTTTGTTCTACTTTGTCACCGTTTTCACGATAATACACTTCGTTTGTAGCAATGCTGATGTTTGCTAATTTTTTTCCTCCTTCAAGGTTTTTGATTTCTGGTTCTTGACCAACATGTCCGATTAATTGTACTGAATTCTTCATGGCGTATAAAATTTAAATGTTTGTGTTACTTGAATTTTTTTGGAACACAGATTTAAGAAATTGGAATAATTTAAAAAATCTATGTGTTGAACTTGATTTTTGAATTTGTCCCGAAGCTTCGGGATTGAACTTGATTACTTGCTTAATAAAATCAACTCGTTTGCAACAACTTCCGTGATATAACGTTTGTTTCCATCTTTATCGTCGTAGCTTCTGTGGGTTAGTTTACCTTCAATAGCAACGTGACTTCCTTTGGTTAATAATTTTTCAATGATATCTACTGTTTTTCCCCAAGCGGAAACGCGGTGCCATTCGGTTTGTTCTACTTTTTCACCTTTAGCGTTGGTGTAATTTTCATTCGTAGCGATAGTGAAGTTAGCTACTCTTCCAGATTCTAAGTTTTTGATTTCTGGTTCTTGACCTACATGTCCGATTAATTGTACTCTGTTTTTCATGGCGTGTAAAAATTTAAATGTTTATAATTATTAATATTGATTCTTTTTTGGAACACAGATTTAAGAAATTGAAATAATCTAAAAAATCTAATGTTTGAAATTTGAACTTGCTCTTGTTTTTGAATTTTGCTTTCGTTCATTTCGACATTGCAAAGATGTGGCAAGAAAAAAACGTTATTCGGTATTTAGGCATTTAATTTCGGTTGTAAATATTTGTAAGCGTTTGTAAATGGAAAATATTTTTGTATATTAGCTTTAATTATAAGACTTTACAGATGAAAAAAACAATCTTCCAAAAAAGTATTTATTTTTTACTTTTTATTTGTTCGTTTACTGCTTTTGCACAAAACACTTTGAATTACAACGATGAAAAAGGTTCGCCAAAAGCTACTTTGCAAGATGTAAAATGGATTGTGGGTAATTGGACAGGCGAAGCTTTAGGCGGCATTTGTCAAGAAACGTGGAGCGAGCCGATTGGAAATTCGATGATGTTTAGCTTCAAATTAGTAGTAGATGGAAAAGTTGCTTTCTATGAATTGGGACACATTATTGAAAAAGAAAAAACACTTTTATTACAACTCAAACATTTTGACGGCGAATTGAAAGGTTGGGAAAAAGCGGAAGTGAGTGAGAATTTCAGATTGGTAAAAGTTACGCCAACCCATGTGTATTTTGACAAATTTACTTTTGAGAAAATTTCAGATAACGAAATTAATCTTTACGTAGTTTTTGAAGAAAGTGGTAAAGAAATGAAGTTTAATTTTAAGAAGTAATTCTTTTAGACCTGACAGTTTTCGAAAACCTGTCAGGTCAAACAATACATTAAAACTTATGAGTAAAACCTGTTTAGAATGTGGCGATAAAATCATCGGTCGCGAAGACAAAAAGTTTTGTTCGGATGGCTGCCGCAATGCGTACAACAACAAAATGAACAAAGATCAGAACAATCTGATGCGCAACATAAACAACAAATTGCGTAAAAACTACCGCATTTTGTGTGAACTCAACCCAGAAGATAAAGGAAAAACCACCAAAACCAAATTGCTAAGCAAAGGTTTCGATTTTGAGTTTTTCACAAGCATGTTACAAACCAAAACCGGCAACACCTATTTCTTTTTGTACGACCAAGGGTATCGTGCTTTGGAAGATGATTTTTATATGTTGGTGAAGAAAGATAGTTAAGAAGATAGATGAAAGAAGAAAGAGAAAAGAAAAGTTATT
Source organism: Flavobacterium sp. (assembly GCF_023151265.1). Classification (GTDB taxonomy): domain Bacteria; phylum Bacteroidota; class Bacteroidia; order Flavobacteriales; family Flavobacteriaceae; genus Flavobacterium. Next base: position 43,132 of record NZ_JAKLJH010000008.1, on the reverse strand, counting down.
CAACTTTTTTGAAAGAAAATGAGGGGAAGATTGTTTTCCTCCTAATTATATTGTTCTTCATATTTATTATGATTTTTTCAAAATTTAATAAAGAAGAATATAATAATAAAATCAAAAATTATAGTGGTAAAACAATTGGCATAACTAGCAGTATTAAGAATCATGGAAAAACAAGTGATTTGAGATATTACTTTTATTATAAAAATCAAAGATTTGTTTCCGAATCAAATGAGAATAATTTTAGTAAGAAAGATTTAAAAAAGTTTTTCAATGTCGTTTTTGATAAAAAAAATCCAGAAAATAGTCATATTTATTTAAACGAAGAAATCCAACCAGATTCAATTACATTAACTAAAGCTGGTTTTAAATATGTTACTTACTACGAACACGACATTCCAACAAATACCTACATAAAAAAATACAAATGGGAATAAAAATCTCCATACTCGGCTGCGGTTGGTTGGGTTTACCTTTAGCCAAATCATTGCTTGCAAAAGGTTACGAAGTAAAAGGTTCTACGACTTCGGAAAGTAAATTAGACGTGTTGAAAAATGCTGGGATTTTACCTTTCCAAATTCAATTAGATGAACATCAAATCATTGGAAATATGGAAGATTTTCTAAAAGAAACCGATGTTTTGATTATTGATATTCCGCCTGGATTGAGAAGAGAAGTTTCGACTTCTAACGAAATGACATTCGTAAATAAAGTAAAAACGTTGATTCCGTTTATCGAAAAATCAGGGATTCAGAAAGTTGTTTTTGTAAGTTCGACTTCGGTTTATGGTGATAGTTTTCCAATTGTTGAAATTACCGAAGAAACAAAACCCGATCCCGATACCGAAAGTGGCAAACAATTAGTTATTGCAGAAACTCTTTTACAATCGAATTCATATTTCAAAACTACCGTAATTCGTTTTGGTGGTTTGCTTGGCGATGATCGTCATCCAGTAAAATTTTTAGCAGGAAGAACGAATGTCGAAAATCCGGATGCGCCGGTGAATATGATTCAAAGAGAAGATTGTATTGGAATTATAGAAAAGTCGCTCGACTTCGCTCGAGATGACAATTGGGAATGGAACCAAACCTTCAACGCTGTCGCACCTCAACATCCAACACGTAAAGCATATTATCACAAAAAAGCTGAAATATTCCATTTGCCATTGCCTACCTTTGCGGAAGATTCGGAATCGAAAGGTAAAATTATTTCTAGTGAAAAAGTGGAAACCATTTTAGGATATTCGTTCCAAAAAGAAATTTAGTAATGGCGTATTTTAGCGTATTTCACAATTACATCCAGCAAAAGAAAAATGCGATTGGTTTACCGATTTTAGCATTAATTTGGATTAGCTTTTTTTGGGGAACTACTTGGATTGCTTCGAAAGAAGGTGTCAAACACATGCCTCCGATGCAATTGGTTGCGTTGCGTCAACTTTTTGGTGGATTGTTGTATTTGCTTTATTTCTTAATCAAAAAACATCCTTGGCCAAACAAACGACAATGGCGCACGATTTTAGTTTTGAGTGTGTTGAATTTCATGCTGAGTAACGGTTTAAGTACTTGGGGCGTGAAATACATTTCGAGTGGTTTGGGTGCGATTATTGGTTCGATATTTCCGCTTTGGATTGTAATCATCAGTTTGTTTCGCGGACAAAAAACATCTTGGAAAGCTGTTGTAGGTTTGGTTATCGCTTTTGGTGGAATTTGCGTTATTTTCTACGATTACCTCAACGATTTCTTAGAACCTGAATTCCGTTTTGGAATTTTACTTTCAGTAATTGCTACGTTTACTTGGGCGTTGTCTTCGATTTATATCAAAGAAAATAAGACGAATTTTAATCCGTATTTTAGTTTGGGTTTGCAAATGTTGATTTCGAGTATTGTGATTTCAAGCGTAATTGGATTTAATGGGACTTCGGTTCCGTTGAGCGAAATTCCGGCGATTTCTTGGTGGTCGATTGGTTACTTGGTGGTTTTTGGTTCGTTGTTGACGTTTATTGCTTTTATTTATGCGTTGGAAAACTTACCAACGGAAATCAGCAGTTTATATGCTTACATAAATCCGATGGTGGCGTTGTTTTTTGGATATTTATTATTTAATGAACCTTTGACAACTGCTATTATTATTGGTGGAACGATAACGATTATTGGACTTTATTTAGTAAATCGAGCGATTAAGAAGAAATAGTTTTTAGCCACTGATTAAAGGATTTTCACGGATTATAATCCTTCTAATCTTTTAATCCGTGGCGATAATCTTTACTATTCAACAAAAAAAATCCCACCTAAAAGATGGGACTTGATTTTATTTTGAATTTGATTACCAAATTTTCACACGTTTTTCAAAAGGCAAATACATACCGTTGTGTGGTAAAATATTGAACGCTTTGTAGAACGCTTCCACATTTTGCAATGGCACATAAGCACGATACATTCCTGGCGAATGCGGGTCAGTTTTTACTTGATTTTTGATGGCTTCGTCACGCATTTTGCTTCTCCAAATGGTTGCCCAAGAAATAAAGAAACGTTGCTCTGGCGTGAATCCGTCAATTAAACCTGGGTTTCCGTTTGCTTTTAAATAGATTTGTAATCCGTCGTAAGCAGCGTTAACTCCACCTAAATCTCCGATGTTTTCACCTAAAGTGAATTTTCCATCTACAAAAATTCCAGGCAATGGTTCTAAAGCTGAATATTGATCTGCTAAAGCACTTCCTAATGTAGTGAATTGTTTCAAATCTTCATCACTCCACCAGTTTACCAAATTTCCATCTGCATTATATCTTGAACCTGAATCGTCAAATCCGTGTGAAATTTCGTGACCAATTACAGCTCCAATTCCACCATAATTTACAGCTTCATCCGCTTTGTAATCGTAGAAAGGTGGTTGTAAAATCGCAGCTGGGAATACAATCTCATTGTTTGTTGGACTGAAATAAGCATTTACTGTTTGAGGCGACATTCCCCATTCTTCTTTATCTACTGGTTTACCTAATTTTTCGATGTTTTTCTTTTGACTCCATTTGGCGTACATTCTTGAATTATCAAAATACGTTCCGCCTTGTTCTGGAGATTTTACTTCAAGAGCTGAATAATCTTTCCATTTATCAGGATATCCGATTTTCACTCGGAATTTATTCAATTTAATTTTCGCATTTTCCTTAGTCGCTTTTGTCATCCAAGGTAAATTGTTGATACGATTATCAAAAGCTAACATCACATTAGCAATCATTGCTTGCGCTTTTGCTTTTGCTTCTGGTGGGAATTTTTTAGCAACATATAATTTTCCTAACGCTTCACCTAATCTTCCATTAACAGTTGCTAAAGCTCTTTCTTCTGCTGGACGTTGTTTTACAGCTCCCGTTAATGTTTTTCCGTAGAAATCAAAATTAGCATTCTCGATATCGGTTGATAATAAACCTGCCGAACCTCTTAAAGCTGTCCAACGCATATACGCTTTCCAATCTTCAACTTGGTTATCTTTTAAAATCGTTTCAACCGTTTGTAAATATTTTGGTTGCGATACTACTAACGAATCTACTTTACCAATACCAACGCTTTGGAAATAAGCATCCCATTTTACTGTTGGTGCTAATTTTTGTAAATCAGCAAAACTCATTGGATTATAGGTTTTTCTTCTATCTCTACGCTCAACTCTATCTAAAGTTGCGGTTGACATTTTAGTTTCTAAGGCTAAAATTTTCTTCGCATTTGCATTAGCCGTAGTTTCTGATTCTCCTAAATATTGTAACATTCTGGTTACATGAGCTACGTATTTTTCACGCTTTTCTTTGTTGTCTGGCGCATCGGAAACATAATAATCTCTATCTGGTAAACCAAGACTTCCTGTTCCTACATAAATTACATTTTTGTTGCTGTTTTTAGCATCGGCACCAATGTAACTTCCAAAGAAACCTAATCCCATTTCTGGTTCCATTTCGGCTAATAAAGCTACTAATTGATCAGCGTTTTGAACTGCATTAATTTTCGCTAAATAAGGTTTTAATGGGTCGATTCCTGCTTTGTTTCTGCTTACTGTGTCTAAAACCGTTTTGTATAAGCTAATTGCTTTCGCTTGATCAGAATTTGGATCGATAGTTTTGTCCTTGATGGCATCTTTTAAAATTGCCATTACATCGTCATCTGTGTTTTTACGAAGCTCATCAAAACTTCCCCAACGTGTTCTGTCTGCTGGAATTTCGGTTTTATCTAACCAAGTTCCGTTTACATAACGATTGAAATCGTTAGCTGGATTTACGGATTTATCCATATATCCTACATTAATTCCTACTGATTCTTTTTTTGAAGCAACTTCTTGTGATGATTTACAAGATATTAGTACCGCTGACAAAAAAAGAAATCCTAGACTTCCTTTTAAAATTACTCTATTCATAAATTACTCTTTTATTATACGTCTTACTACTGATTTATTATGCGATGTTATTCGAAGAAAATATACTCCTGATGAAACAGAAGACAAATTAAGTTGTATTTCAGAATTTGAAACTTCAAAATCTTTTTTAGACCAAACTACCTTACCTAAAACATCATACACTTTAATTTCTGAAATTTCATTTTTACCTGTGACCAAGTTAAAAATTTCTTTTGAAGGATTTGGGTAAACCACAATGTTATTTTCTTCAAAAGATTCACTACTTAAATTTTGTTCTATGTGATTTAAAGCAGCTAACATATTTGGAATTGGACCAATATTTTTAGTTAAATCTCCTCCTTGAGCAACTCCAGTGCTTTTGAGAATGGTTCTCATTTGTTGAGATGTTAAAGTATTATTTGTTTGACTTTTATAGTAAGATTGTAAAACGCTAACAACGCCTCCTATTTGAGCTGTTGCTGCACTTGTACCAATAAAAGACATATAAGACTGATTGAAATCGTTATTAAACAAAAGAGCTCCATAACCTGGAATTGCCCCTGTAGTTCTTACATTTAAAAACCATCCTTGTACATCAACTCTTGCTCCGTATGTGCTTCCATAAGTTATTCCACCTGAAACATATGAATAAATACTATGACTTAAATTAGCTGTTCCTGCACCAACGATGATGGCACCACTATCGCCATAATTCAAATAATTTTGATAGTCTAAACTATTCAGATTTTGAAAACCATTTCCAGCAGCAGCTACAACAATTCTTCCTGCGTCTGTTAGTGCTTTTGTTAAGTTCCAAACCAAAATATCATACTCAGCTGGAACAAAACGAGGGTCTGAGACTGTACCGTTAAATCCGTAAGCTTGCATTTCAAAAACAATTACATCTCCAATTACCGAATTATTTAAAGCTTGAGTTATTGCATTTGTTCTACTATAACCGCTCTGCTGCCATTCTGGATATAACCAAACTTGTTGTGCTCCATGAGCAATTCCAGTAATTCCATAAGAACCATTATTACCAAATAAAACTCCCATTGTAGCTGTTCCGTGCTCTGTATAACTAATTGAAGCACTCGTGTTTACATCCATTCCTAGCGCTATATTGCAATTAGCATCATTAAACTCTTCATGGTTTTTATTAAACCCATACTCAATGTTATGAATGGTAACATTTTGACCTGAATAACCTAAATTCCATACTGCTTCAGCGTTTAATCCGGGATTTGCTTGTAAATAAGTTTGTTGTGAAACATAACTAGGTGTAACAGGTAAAATATCTCCAGGAGGAGGAATTATTCTGTTTTCTGTAAATGAATACGGAACTTTTCTAGAACTTAAAAAAGCTAATAACTCTTGATTAAAATTTGAAACTATAAAATAGTTTTTTAACCTTTTTACACTCGAATTGGTTCCTGAAATTTTAATTGCATCTCGTTCTAATGAAAGAAAGTTATCTTCAGAGATGTCGTAGAATGGCTTTGTAGTAAATCCTTTGGCATTAATATAATCAACAACTTCTTTCTTTTCCCCTTCTAAATTAATAACTAAACTATTCTGACTCTTGGCGAGATGAATAGTAAAAAATAAAAAAATAGAGAAAAGGTAATTTTTAATCATACATCGCATCGCCTCTAATTACAATTTCACAAATATAATGAACATAATCAACAAATTAGAATTTTAACAAATGTCTATTCGTGTTTTAACAAAACTCATTTGATTTATGATTATTTTTGCAAAAAAATTATGTTCGATATTATTGCCCCTTATAAAAAGTTTTTAATCATTTTTGGAGTACTTTCTATCCTTATATATTTTGGAATTTATAACTTACTTTCTCCAGAAAAAATGCTTCCCATTTATTCTCCAAGAGATATCAATCCAGAATTAGTAGATTCTACAGTGCAACATATTGGCAACGATCATAAAATTGCTGAGTTTGCTTTTACCAATCAAAATGGGAAAATCATTTCCCAAAAAGACTATGAAAATACCATTTATGTAGCCGATTTCTTTTTTACAACTTGTCCAACAATTTGCCCAAAAATGACCGATAACATGGTTTGGTTACAAAATCAATTGAAGAATAACCCAGAAGTAAAATTGTTGTCTTTTTCAGTTACACCTGATATCGATACGCCTGAAGTTTTAAAAAAATATGCTCAAGAAAAAGGTGTTGATGATTCGCGTTGGAATTTAGTTACCGGAGATAAAAAGGATATTTATTATCTAGCCAGAAAATCCTATTTAGCTGTAAAAACAGGAAAGCCAGAAGAAATGTATGATATGGTTCATACTGAAAATTTCATCTTGGTAGATAAAAACAAACGCATTCGTGGTTTTTATGATGGCACTAATTTAGATAAGCCTACCGATGATCCAAAAACAAAAAACATGAAACAACTTTTAGAAGATATTTTGTGGCTTAGCGAAAACCAATAAGTTAATTTTCATAAATAATTTGCTAAAGTTGACAATTATCAGTTTTAGTCCGATTATAATTTTTACTTTTGTATTTTAATTCAATCTAAATAAGGAAATGGAAATTTGTTCTTCTGAACTTAAAATTGGAGAAGTTGCCGAAATAACCTCCATCAATCTAGATGAAATCCCACTAAAACTTTTAGAAATGGGATGTTTGCCTGGAAATTCCATTACTTTAATTCAAATTGCGCCTTTGGGCGATCCTTTGTATTTTAACGTAAATGATTCGCATGTAGCCATTCGATTAGAAACGGCTAAAGAAATCACGGTTACCAAATTGTAATTCTCATGAGTAAAAATCCTATCAAAGTTGCTTTAATTGGAAACCCAAATGTGGGCAAAACATCGGTTTTTAATGAATTAACAGGATTAAATCAACAAGTGGGAAATTACCCAGGAATTACCGTTGAAAAAAAACAAGGCGTTTGTAAATTAAACGAAACCACAAAAGCAAAAATCATCGATTTACCCGGAACTTACAGCTTAAATGCGAGTTCGATTGATGAAAATGTGGTGATTGAATTATTATTAAATAAGAATGACGAAGATTTTCCAGATGTAGCCGTTGTGGTGACCGAAGTGGAAAACTTAAAACGAAATTTACTCCTTTTTACCCAAATTAAAGATTTAGAAATTCCAACCATTTTAGTCATCAACATGGCCGACAGAATGGAATTAAAAGGAATTGAGTTAGATATTCCTATTTTAGAAAAAGAACTAAAAACAAGGATTGCTCTTGTGAGTTCGCGAAAAAAAACTGGAATTGACAACCTAAAAAACCTAATTCTCAATTACGAAAACCTTTCAACTGAACCGTGTTTGAATGCGTCTTCTATTGATCCGGAATATTTCAACAATTTAAGAAGAGCGTTTCCAAATCAGCTGTTGTACAAACTTTGGTTGGTGATTACTCAGGATGTCAATTTCTTAAATCTTGACCGAAACGAAATCAAAAGCTCGTTTACCAAATCGCATTCCGATTTAAAGAAACTACAACAAAAAGAAACTATAAAGCGTTATCAATTTATCAATGACACGCTAAAATTAGGTCAAAAAATAGACGTTTCAAAAGCAACAGATATTCGTGCAAAAATCGACCGAATTCTAACACATAAAATTTTTGGTTACGTGATTTTCTTCGGAATTTTAATGTTGATTTTCCAATTTTTATTTGATTGGAGTAGTATTCCAATGGATTTTATTGATGAAACGTTTGCTAATTTGAGTTCGCTTGCCAAACAACATCTTCCAGCAGGAGAATTTACCAATTTAATAAGCGAAGGATTGATTCCAGGAATTGGTGGAATTGTGATTTTCATTCCGCAAATTGCCTTTTTATTCTTGTTCATTTCCGTCTTAGAAGAAAGTGGTTACATGAGTCGCGTGGTATTTTTGATGGATAAAATCATGCGAAAATTTGGGTTGTCTGGAAAAAGTATTGTGCCTTTGATTTCAGGAACGGCTTGTGCGATTCCGGCGATAATGAGTGCAAGAAATATTGAAAATTGGAAAGAACGATTGATTACGATTTTAGTTACACCATTCACTACTTGTTCGGCAAGATTACCGGTTTATGCGATACTAATTTCCTTAATTATTCCCGAAAAAAGAATCTTCGGATTTTTAAGTTTACAAGGTTTAACCTTAATGGGATTGTATTTATTAGGATTTGGAATGGCTGTTTTTTCAGCTTATCTACTAAACAAATATTTGAAATTAAACTGCAAATCATATTTCGTAGTTGAAATGCCAAGTTATAAAATTCCGATGTTTAAAAATGTTGGAATTAACGTTTTAGAAAAAACTAAAGCCTTTGTTTTTGGTGCTGGAAAAATCATTTTAGCCCTATCTGTTATTTTATGGTTTTTAGGTTCGCACGGATTAAGTGATGATTTCAACAACGCTGAAAAAATCATAACCGAACAAAATAAAAACAAAACCATTACTTCTGAAGAATTTGAAGATCAAGTGAATTCGTTCAAATTAGAAAATTCATACATCGGTTATATGGGAAAAGCCATTGAACCAGCTATTCGACCTTTAGGTTACGATTGGAAAATTGGAATTGCTGTAGTGAGTTCGTTTGCTGCTCGCGAAGTTTTCGTAGGAACATTGGCTACGATTTACAGTGTAGGAAGTCATAGTGAAGAAGAAACTACCATTAAAAACAAAATGGCTGCAGAAGTTCATCCCATAACTGGTGAAAAAATATTCAATTTTGCTACTGGAATTTCATTGTTGTTATTTTATGCTTTCGCGATGCAATGTATTTCTACTTTAGCTATTGTTAAAAAAGAAACCAATTCATGGAAATGGCCAATAATTCAATTGGTTTTCATGAGTGGATTTGCTTATATTACTTCTTTGATTGCCTATCAATTCTTGAAATAAAGGCATACTTTTTGATTGTCTTCAAAAAACAAGATTGATGAAAAAAACATTATTTGTACTGTTTACTATTTTAACTTTAAATAGTTCATTTTCTCAGAAAATCGACAAGTCTAAAAGTGAATTAAAATCTGGAAAATCTTCGAGTTCTTCGAGTTCAAGTAGCAATTCCTCGAGTTCAGGTTCTTCCAGAAGTTCTTCTTCAAATGACTTTGGATTAGCAGGATTACTTGTTGAAGGATTTTTATATGTGAGTTTTTATTCTACCATTGGCGATTACAGAAGTGAAAATCATTTGTATAATTCGCTTTCTAAATATCCTTATTTCGATGGCGAATCAGGGAATTTTCAAAAAGAAAATGACAGTATTGAATATGAAAATGTAATGCGATTTGATGTTGAAAACCATTTTTTATATAGCAATAATAATTCATTCGGAAATCATTTAAAAGCAAAATTTAGACCATTTCAATATTTTTATGTGCAAGCCGATTATCGTGAACTATTGGAAAAAAACATGCTAACAAATCGTTTTTCAAACCTATCATTATTTCAATTTAACGTGGCTTACGATAGAATTCGATTTAAAAAATTCAATTTAGGCTGGACACTTGGCGCAACCTATGTTGGAAATGATGTTCAAAAAGCTGGCTTTTCTTATGGTTTACATACCGATGTTTTTGCAATAAAAAACATAAGTTTTAATAGTGCTATGATTTGGAGTAAAATAAATGGATTACCCGTAAAATCATTCGAACTTAGAGGTAAATATCATAAAAAGAATTATTTTTTCTCATTAGGATATGAACACTTAAAAATTGCTTCACCTAGCTATAATTTTGTAACTTTAGGAACTGGAATATTTTTTTAAAATATGGATATACAACAAATCTTAGTTTACCTTTCTCTTGCCATTGCCGTAGGTTTTTTGGTAAAAAAATTCTTTTGGAAAAAACGCAAAAAGAAATCAAAACCTTGTGGTGATGATTGTGCGTGTCATTAACCCAAAGCCACGTCTAAAGTCATCATCACAATAAATCCACCGATAAAACCTAAAGTTGCGATATCGGTATTTTTATCTTGCTGTGTTTCGGGAATAACTTCTTCTACTACCACGAAAATCATCGCTCCAGCTGCAAAAGCTAAAGCATAAGGTAATATTGGAGTAAAAAAAGTAACCGCAACGGCTCCTAAAACTCCAAAAATAGGTTCTACTAAAGCCGACGATTGTCCGTACATAAAACTTTTTCTTCTGCTCATTCCCATTCTTCGTAACGGCATAGAAACCGCAATTCCTTCAGGAAAATTTTGAATTCCAATTCCAATAGCTAAAGTAACGGCACCTGCAATCGAAGCTTCTGGAATTCCAGCTGCAACTCCACCAAATAAAACACCAACTGCTAATCCTTCTGGAATATTATGCAACGTAATAGCTAAAACTAATAAAGTAGTGCGTTGCCATGGCGATTTAATCCCTTCAGTTTCTTTGAAATTAATGTGCATGTGTGGCAATACTTTATCCAATCCGAAAATAAATAAAGCTCCCATAGCGAATCCAACAGCTGCTGGAATTACTTTTACAAAACCTTCTCCATGACTCATTTCGATAGCTGGTGCTAGCAAGCTCCAAAAACTAGCGGCAACCATTACGCCACCTGTAAAACCTAGCATTCCGTCTAACACTACTCGATTCATAGTCTTAAAAAAGAACACAAACGAAGCACCAAATGCTGTTAAACCCCACGTAAATGTTGTAGCCAAAAATGCCGCCAAAATAGGGTCAATACTCTCAAAAAAATGGATAATTGAATCAAACATACTTATTGAACGTATAAATTATTAGCAATCTTATTGGAAATCGTTAAGCGTTTTCCATCGATTTCAACGGTTAAGGTATCATCAAAATCTTCTTTGTCGATTACTTTTACAACCGAACCTAATGCAATTTTTTGCTTATCTAAATATTTTAAAAAATCGGTAGAAGAATCTTTCACGCCTACGCAATGAAACGAAGCGTTAATTTCAACTTCGGATAACAATTGTTTTTCGATTTTCTTAATTACACCTTTCGCATCTGGAATTGGATCTCCGTGTGGATCAGCTGCTGGAAAACCTAAAAAAGCATCCAATTTATTAATCAATTGTTCGGATTTGATATGTTCTAATTCTTCTGCAATTTCGTGTACTTCATCCCAAGAAAAACCTAATTTATCTACTAGAAAAACTTCCCACAAACGGTGTTTTCTTACAATCATTTTTGCAGAATGCAAGCCTTTTTCGGTTAAGGTAACTCCTTGATATTTCTGATAACTTACCAAATCTTTATCCGAAAGTTTCTTCATCATATCGGTAACCGATGACGCTTTGGTATCAAGCATTCCCGCTATAGCGTTTGTGTTAACGCCTTTTGGAGACACTAACGACAAATGATAAATAACTTTTATATAATTTTCTTCCGAAATGGTCATAAACAATTCATTTTGACAAATATATAAAGTTTTTTTAGTTTTGTAAATGTTTTATTTTTAGTTTTGTCTAAATTTAATTTTACAATGTTTAAAATATTTATTTATACCACTCTGTTTTTTTCGATTTTTACCTTTTCACAAAACACCATAAAAGGAAAAATAACCGCCAATAATGAGGTTTTAGCTTATGCAAATATTTATATAAAAGAACTAAAAAAAGGAGTTGAAACCAATGAAAATGGTGTTTATGAATTTACAAATATTCCTAATGGTTCCTATACAATTATTGCATCATATGTTGGGTTTAAACCCGAAAGAAAAAAAACAACTATTTTAAATGAACCGAATTATATCCTGAATTTTAACTTGATTGAAGATGCAAATGTTTTAGATGATGTGGTGGTTTCTGGAACTCTAAAACCTGTTTCAAGAATGGAAACGCCTGTTCCGGTTGAAGTGTATACGACAGCCTTTTTAAAGAAAAACCCAACATCCAATATTTTTGAAGCCTTACAAAATGTTAATGGCGTTCGACCTCAACTAAATTGCAACATTTGCAACACAGGTGACATTCATATTAATGGATTAGAAGGTCCGTATACGATGGTTACAATTGATGGAATGCCTATTGTGAGTGCGCTTTCTACGGTTTATGGGTTATCTGGAATTCCGAATTCTTTGATTGATAGAGTTGAAGTAGTAAAAGGTCCAGCTTCAAGTTTATATGGAAGTGAAGCGGTTGGCGGGTTAATCAACATCATTACCAAAAAGCCAACAACTGCTCCCTTATTTTCAGCCGATATTTTTTCAACTTCATGGTTAGAAAACAATGTGGATTTAGGTTGGAAAAGTTCCGTTGGAAAAAAAGCAATGACCTTAGTTGGCATCAATTATTACAATTATAACCAACCGATTGACAACAACAACGATAATTTCACCGATGTAACCTTGCAAGAACGCATTTCGATTTTCAATAAGTGGAATTTCGAGCGAAAAAACAATAAAGAATTCACCATCGCAGGAAGACTATTTTACGAAGACCGTTGGGGAGGCGAAATGCAATGGAATAAATCGTATCGCGGTGGTTCGGAAGTGTATGGCGAAAGCATTTATACAAAAAGAGTAGAACTTTTGAGCAAATACCAATTACCAACCACAGAAGACATGTATTTGTCGTTTTCTGTAACCGCCCACGACCAAAATTCAGTGTATGGAAATACAATTTACTTGGCGAATCAAAAAATTGCTTTTGGACAATATACTTGGGATAAAAAGTTAGAAAATCACAATTTGTTATTGGGAGCGGCTTTTCGTTATCAATATTATGACGATAATACAACAGCAACTCTTTCGGCAGAACAAACAAAAATCTATAGCGTTTTTCTTCAAGATGAAATTAAATTAGCCGAGAAGCATCATATTTTACTAGGTGCTCGATACGATTACAACAACAATCATGGTAATATTTTCACTCCGAGAATTGCCTACAAATGGAATCCAACAGAAAATGATGTGTTCCGAATTAATGCGGGAACTGGATTTCGAATCGTAAATCTTTTTACCGAAGAACACGCAGCTTTAACTGGCTCAAGAGAAGTGATAATTACCGAAGACTTAAAGCCTGAAACATCTTACAACGTCAATTTTAATTATTTGAAAAAAATTAGATTTGAAAACGGTACTTTTTTAGGATTTGAAGCTTCGGCTTGGTATACCTATTTTAATAACCAAATTATTCCAGATTACGACACCAATCCAAACCAAATTATTTATTCCAACTTAAATGGTTATGCACAAACTTTAGGAATTAGCGGAAATATAGATTTAGTGACACCTTTTGGATTGAAAGCAATTCTTGGTTTTACGATTATGGAACCAAAAAATGTGCAAAACGGAGTGAGTTCAACACCTGTTTTAACGGAAAAATATAGCGCCAATTGGGCGATAACGTATGATATTCCAAAATGGTTTTTATCCATCGATTACACTGGAAATTTATACGGACCGATGCGATTACCCATTTTAGGTGATTTAGATCCAAGACCTGAGTATTCTCCTATTTGGAGTTTGCAAAACATTCAGTTTACTTATAAAAAATTTCGTAGTTTTGAACTTTATGGTGGTGTGAAAAATATTTTGAATTGGACGCCAAACAAAAGCGCTCCATTTTTAATAGCAAGAGCAAACGATCCTTTTGACGAAGATGTGGAATATGACACCAACGGAAATGTTTTAGCGACACCAACTAATCCATATGCTTTAACATTTGACCCAAGTTATGTGTATGCCCCCAATCAAGGAATTAGAGGTTTTTTAGGAATTCGATATACCATTTTTTAATGCAGCATTATCATTACATTTTCACAGGTTCAGGTTTATCGGCTTTAATGGCGGTTTATGAAATGCTTTTATCTGGAAAGTTTGAGGATAAATCCATTTTACTAATTGACGAGAATTCTAAAAAAGTAAATGATAGAACTTGGTGTTTTTGGGATGAAGATAATTTGTTTGATGAAGTAATTTCAAAAAAATGGAATCAAGCGATTTTTGCGAATGAGAAATTCAATCGTATTTTAGAATTAACGCCTTATCAATACAAGAAAATTAACGGTTTAGATTTTTACGAATTAGTTTTCAAGAAGATTTCCGAACATAAAAACATTCATTTTCTAAATCAAAAAGTAGTTGATTTTACCGAAATAGGCAATCATTGCGTTGTAAAAACAGAACAAGAAACCTTCACTTGTAACAAAGTATTCAATTCAATTTACAATCCGGAAGTTGTAACATCGCAAACTAAATTTCCTTTAATTCATCAACATTTTATCGGTTGGTTTATCAAAAGTAAAGAAGCTGTTTTTACTCCAAATTGCGCTACTTTCATGGATTTTTCGGTGGAACAAAAAGGCAATACAAGATTTATGTATGTTTTACCAACTTCTTCAACTGAGGCGTTGTTAGAATATACTTTGTTCTCAAAAAACTTACTTTCTAAGGAAGAATATGAAGCTGAAATTCAGAAATACATTGAAAATCTTGGCATATCCGAATATGAAATCATCGAAAAAGAACAAGGCAATATTCCGATGACGTGTTATCCGTTTTGGAAACACAACACCAAAAACATTGTCAATATTGGTTCGGCTGGTGGTTGGACAAAAGCTAGCACAGGTTATACTTTTAAAAACGCATCCAAAAAATCAAAAGCTTTAGTTCAATTTCTAAAATCAGAATCCGACTTCACGAAATTTCATAAAAAAGATAAATTTTGGTTCTATGATTTATTATTGTTGGATATTTTAGGTTCTAAAAACGAATTGGGTTCCAAAATATTTTCATCGATGTTTAAAAAAGGTGATTCGACAGTAATTTTTAAATTTTTAGATGAAGAAACTTCGTTTTTAGAAGATTTACGAGTGATTTGGAGATGTCCGAAAATGGTTTTTGTTCAGGCGTTATTTGGTAGAATTTTCAAATAAAAGCAAACTATCAAATCATAACAAATCTTTATGAATTAGCGCTCTGTAACAAGCAAAAAACTTTGTAACTTTGCCATTCGTTAACTTATAACAATATACATTATGTATCCAGAAGAAATGGTAAAACCAATGCGCGCTGAATTAACAGAAGCTGGTTTTCAAGAATTATATAGCGCTGAAGCAGTAGAAAATGCTTTAAAAAACGAAGGAACTACATTAGTAGTAATCAACTCGGTTTGTGGTTGTGCTGCAAGAAATGCTCGTCCGGGAGCAAAAATGAGTTTAGATGGTGCTAAAAAACCATCACAATTAGTGACTGTTTTTGCAGGAGTTGATAAAGAAGCTGTAGATGCAGCGCGTCAACACATGTTTCCTTTTCCTCCATCATCACCATGTATGGCTTTGTTTAAAGATGGTGAATTAGTTCACATGTTAGAGCGTCATCACATCGAAGGTCGTCCGGCAGAATTAATTGCTGAAAATTTAAAAGACGCTTACAACGAATTTTGCTAATATTTTTTTTAGCGCAACCTTTTCATGATTTTTGAATCTTATTAGAAAAAGATTATGAAAACTATCATTCGAATTTTGCTCTTATCAATACTTTTGCAAAGTTTTCAATGTGATGAAAATGAGTCAAATGTTTCAGAAATAACACCTGAACAATTGATTGAGAAAAAACAAGAGATTCTAGATTATATAAACAGTTTTTCGTGTACTAACACATCAAATTGTAACTACATCGCATTTGGCGCTAAACCTTGTGGTGGACCAAGAGAGTTTTTAGTTTTTCCTAGCACAGTGAATCAAACTACATTGGAAAACTTGGTAAATGAATATTATGAAATGGATTATCAATACAATATACAAACAGGAGCTGTTTCAGATTGTATGGTAGTAAGTCCTCCTAATAATACTGATTGTGTAAATGGTTCTTGTGTAATTATAGAATAAAAGATACAAGCATTATACTATGCTGGCATACAATAAAATCCATCAAAACATTGGTGGATTTTTATTTTATAGCTTACTTTTGCCTAAATTGGTTTTTTACATGGAAAAAATTCTTTCATATCCACTTTCAATACTATATACAATAGTTTTTTTTATTTGGTTGTTGATCTTTCATCCAATTCAATGGGTTTGTTTTAATTTATTTGGATACAATGCACATCGCATTAGTGTTGCATATTTGAATCTTTGCTTAGTTAGAACAGCACATTTACTTGGTACAACATATCATATTAAAGGAATGGAAAATGTTCCTGAAAACAAGCCTTTAATCATAGTTGCCAATCATCAAAGTTTACATGATATCACAACCATTATTTGGTTTTTACGAAAAGCACATCCTAAATTCATTAGTAAAATAGAACTAGGAAAAGGAATTCCAAGTGTTTCTTATAATTTAAAACATGGAGGTTCAGCTTTAATTGATAGAAAAGATCCAAAACAGGCTTTACCCGAAATTAAAAAAGTAGCGGAATTGGTTAACAATAATAATTACTCTGTTGTTATCTTTCCCGAAGGAACAAGAAGTAAAACCGGAGCTCCTAAACCATTTGCTGTGAATGGCTTAAAAATGCTATACAAGTTTGCACCCGATGCCTACTTCTTGCCAATTACCATAAATAACTCATGGAAAATGACTAAATTTGGTAAATTTCCTCTCGGATTAGGAACTCGTTTGGAATTCACCATTCATGAACCACTAAAAATTTCAGAACACCCATTTGAAGAAATTTTTGAGAAAACCGAAACTATAATTACAAAACATATTAAAATATAACCCCTATGTCTATTCAAAATGTCCGTTTAGAAGTGATGCAATTTTTGGAAAAAAAAGTGGATCATTTCATGGAAGAATTCTTAATTCCTGTCGAAAAAATTTGGCAACCAACTGATTTATTACCTGATTCTTCTAAAGAAAATTTTTTAGAGGAAGTAAAAGAACTACGCGAAATTGCTAAAGATTTACCTTATGATTTTTGGGTAGTTTTAGTTGGCGATACTATTACTGAAGAGGCTTTACCTACATACGAAACGTGGTTAATGGATGTTGAAGGTGTTTCTCAAAAAGGTGAAAATGGCGATAACGGTTGGGCAAAATGGTTACGTCAATGGACGGGTGAAGAAAACCGTCACGGCGATGTTTTAAACAAATACTTATACCTTTCGGGAAGAGTAAATATGCGTGAAGTTGAAATTACAACACAGCATTTAATCAACGATGGTTTTGATCCTGGAACCGATAGAGACCCATACAAAAACTTTGTTTTTACCAGTTTTCAAGAATTAGCTACGTATGTTTCGCACAATCGTGTAGCACAAATGGCAAAGAAATTTGGCGATAAAAAACTACACAAAATGTGTAATTTAATTGCTGGAGACGAAATGCGTCATCACTTAGCGTATAGCGAGTTTGTGAAACGTATTTTTGAAATTGACCCAAGCGAAATGATGTTGTCGTTTCAATACATGATGAAGAAAAAAATTACCATGCCTGCTCATTTAATTAGAGAATCTGGCGAAAGTATTGGAACTGCATTTGAAAAATACACAGCGATGGATTATGTGGACATTCTTCAAAAATTAAATGAAAAATGGGAGATTGATAAAATTTGTAATCTTACCGATGAAGCTGAAAAAGCACGTGACTATTTAATGAAATTACCTGCTAGAATGACAAAAATTTCTGAACGATTGGTAGTTCCTGCTGAAGGAGAACTTTTTAAATGGGTACAACCTGCCTTAGTAAAATAACGTTCAAAAAATAAATTTCAGATTCCAAATTCAATTATGAATTTGGAATTTTTTTTGTAAATTAGAACCATGCAAATTATCAATAATACTATACTTTTTGTAAAGAATCAACTAACTCATGCTGAGGGCGGTCACGATTGGTTTCACATTGAACGCGTTTATAAAAATGCTTTATTAATTGCCGAAGAAGAGGAATGTGATGTAACCGTAGTAAAACTTGGAGCACTTTTACACGATATTGCCGATTCTAAATTTCATGGTGGTGATGAAACCGTTGGTCCAAAAACAGCGAGAACTTTTTTAGAATCGCAAAATGTTTCAGAAGACATCATTTTACACGTAATTGCTATTATTGAAAATATTTCATTTAAAGGCGGAAATTTCGAAAAGAAATTCAATTCCAAAGAATTAGAAATTGTTCAAGATGCTGATAGATTAGATGCGCTTGGCGCAATAGGAATTGCTCGTACTTTTAATTATGGAGGTTTTAAAAATCGTCCGTTGTACAATCCGAATATTCAACCAAACTTGAACATGAGTAAGGAAGAATATAAAAATAGTGAATCGCCAACATTAAATCATTTTTACGAAAAACTATTACTCTTAAAAGATAAAATGAATACCGAAACTGGTAAAAAAATTGCTCAAAAACGCCATGATTTTATGGTGACTTTTTTAAGTCAGTTTTATGCTGAATGGGATGGGCAAGAATAGAAAACAGTGTTCAGTTACAAGTTGCTAAAATCAGATAACTTAAAACTGAACACTGAATACTTAATTATTTACCTGGAAACTCTGCTTTTCTTTTTTCTAAAAATGCCGTTGTTCCTTCTTTAAAGTCTTCGGTTCCAAAAGAAAGTCCAAAGTTTTTAATTTCTACTTCATAACCGTTTGTTCCATCTTCAAAATTAGCATTTATAGCTTCGATAGCTTTTGCGATAGCTACACTTGAATTTTTAGTGATTTTAGTTGCAATTCCTTTTGTGAAATCTAATAATTCCTCTTGAGCTACAACATGGTTTACTAATCCGTAGTTTTTAGCGGTTTCGGCATCAATCATTCCTGCTGTCATAATCATTTCCATAGCACGGCCTTTTCCTACTAATTGCGCTAAACGTTGTGTTCCTCCATAACCTGGAATAACTCCTAAAGTCACTTCTGGTAATCCCATTTTTGCATTTGTTGAAGCTGTTCTAAAATGACAAGCCATTGCCAATTCTAATCCGCCACCAAGAGCAAAACCATTAACTGCTGCAATTACTGGAGTGCTTAAATTTTGCACAAAATCAAACAATAAGGCTTGACCTTCAGCGGCTAATTTTTCGCCTTCTTCTACAGAAAAATTGGCGAATTCTGAAATATCGGCTCCAGCTACAAAAGCTTTTTCTCCACTACCCGTTACAATAATTGCTTTTACTGATTTATCTTCGTTTAACAATTTAAATCCATCGTGTAATTCTTGAATAGTTGCCTTATTTAAAGCATTTAATTTAGTAGGTCTTTTAATCGTTATAATTGCAATAGCATCTTGTTTTTCAATAAGAATATTTTCCATTTTTGTTTGTTTTGATTATTTATTTATTGGGAAAGAAACCAAAAATTCGGTTCCTACATTTGGTTCTGTTTCAAAGGTAATCGTTCCGTTATAATTTTCTATAATATTTTTAATAATAGCTAAACCAAGTCCCATTCCGCTTGATTTTGTGGTGAATTTTGGTTCAAAAACACGTTCCTGATTTTCTGTTGAAATTCCTTTTCCGTTATCTTTTACTGCGATTTTAACTTCGTTATCTTGTCTAAAAACCGTCACAAAAACCAACTTGTTTTCCTGTTCTTCCGGAATTGCTTGAATTGCATTTTTTACCAAATTTGTAATCACACGGATTAATTGAGTTCTATCTAACTTGGCAATAATTTCGTCTTCTAATGCTGAAAACTGAATAAAATCTTCATTAAAAATTTCCAACGCCATTTTTACAATTCGGACAACATTTAAAGTTTCGTTTTGCTGTGCTGGCATGGTTGCAAAGTTTGAAAAAGCTCCTGCAACAGCTGTCATGGTGTCAATTTGCTGTAAAATGGTTTTGGTATAATCGTCTAATTTTTTTGTAATATTTGGGTCGTTTGGATCAAACTTTCTTTGAAAACTCTGCACTGTTAATCGCATTGGCGTAAGCGGATTTTTAATTTCATGTGCTACTTGTTTTGCCATTTCGCGCCAAGCTTGTTCTCTTTCGCTTTGAGCTAAAATGGTAGCACTTTCTTCTAATTTATCCACCATGTTATTGTAAGAGTCAATTAAAAGATTAATTTCTTTGCTTCCATCTTCGATTACAATTTTTTCGTTACGTTGATTTAATTGAGTTTCCTGAATTTTATCACTAATAATTTTTAATGATTTTGTAATATAGCTCGATAAAAAATAAGAAAGAACAATGGCAATGAAAAACATAAAAGTATAAACCTGTCCAAAACGAATTAAGAAATTTTGAACTTCATTGTCGTAAAATTCTGCATCTTCTTCATAAGGTAAATTTAAAATAGCGAGAGGCTTAAATTTATTATCTTTTAAATAAGAATAGGATGATCTAAAGGTCCTATCCTCAATTTTTGAAAACTCTATATATCTTTTATCTAAAGAAGATTGAATGATTTTTAAAGTCGAAGGATTTATTTTTGGTTTGTCTTTGTCTAATTTAAAAATAGCTTTTGATGAAATTAACAAGTTTCCTTTTAAATCGAAAAAATTAATTTCCATACTATGAATATCTGCTAACTCGAAAATTTTATCTTTAAAAATTAGTGGAATATTCTTTGTGTTTAGTGGATAAGTAGTTGTTTGCAAAACATAATTTATGTGTTCAGCAATTGCAGTTTCTTTTCTTTCTAAACGGTCTTGATGGTATTCACGAGCCTCTTTTCTAAATTGATAAATGGAAACTGTAGCAATAAGTATAGACGCAATAAGTGTTAAGAATATCATGGATAGAAATATTCTTATTCGTAGTGAAAGATTTTTGATGTTAAAAATTCTATCCATTACCTATTTTGGTTCTTCTCTCTTATTTTTTTATACAATTTGAATCCCATCATTATTAAAATCGAAAAAACAAAAATTCCAATAACACCATAAATCCAGTTGATTGCATTCTTTAAAATTACTAAAAAAACAACTGCAAATAATATTATCGTGGCGCCTTCATTCCAAATTCTAAAAAAATTACCCGAATGTTTTACTTCGTTCTTTTGTAATTGTTTAAATATTTGATGACACTTTAAATGATACAAATACAATAAAAACACGAATGCCAATTTTACATGCATCCATGGTTGGGTTAACCAAACTTTTCCAACTTCGGTAAAAAACAACATCCAAAAAGCGAAAACACTTGCTAAAACAGCACTTGGCCAAGTAATAATATACCACAAACGGTATTGCATTAATTGATATTGCTTAATCAATATGTCTTGTTCTGGTTGTGGTTTTTGTTTGGCTTCGGCATGATATACAAATAAACGAACAATGTAAAACAATCCAGCAAACCAAGTGATTACAAAGATTAAATGTAGTGATTTTATGTAGTTGTAAAGTTCCATTTTTTATTGATTTTGAAAAGCCCATTGGTCAATCCAACGGCTCATGGTTTTTACCCAATCTTCACTGTCGTTCAAACAAGGGATAGATAAGAAATGTTCCCCTCCATTTTCTTTGAAACTGTTAGCAGCTTCCATTCCAATTTCTTCTAAAGTTTCTAAACAATCCGAAACGAACGCAGGAGTTACAACAGCTAAATTTTTAATGCCTTTTTGAGCTAATCCATCAATGGTAGCATCGGTATAAGGTTGTAACCAAGGATCGCGACCTAAACGAGATTGAAAAGAGGTACTGTATTTTCCTTCTTCCAAACCTAAAAATTCGGCTACTTGCTTAGTTGTTTCATAACATTGATGGCGGTAGCAAAACTCGTGTGCTTTTGATGGCGTATTGCAACAACTTCCATCTATTTTACAATGCGATTTTGTTACATCCGATTTTTTAATGTGTCGCTCTGGAACTCCATGATAAGAAAACAATAAATAATCTGATTTAAAATTATCTAAAGCCGATTTAATAGAATTAGACAAATCACGAACATAATCAGGTTGGTTGTAAAAAGCAGGAAGAACCGTAAATTCCATATTTGGAAATTGTTTTTTTCGAATTTCTTCGGCTAACACCAAAATAGTTTCAGTAGTTGCCATAGCAAACTGAGGATATAATGGAATTAATAAAACCTCATCTACACCTTGATTGTGTAATTCTTTTAAACCGAATTCAATACTTGGATTTCCGTAACGCATGGCTAAAGAAACAGGAATACTAACTTGCTCTTTAACTTTATTTTGTAAACGTTTTGATAAAACAATTAATGGCGAACCTTCTTCCCACCAAATTTTTTTATACGCTTTAGCCGATTTTTTTGGACGAGTATTCAAAATAATTCCTTTTACCAAAAGCGCTCTAAGTAAATAAGGAACATCTATAACGCGTTCATCCATTAAAAATTCATCTAAATATTTTCTAACATCTTTTGGTTCAGGACTATCTGGCGAACCTAAGTTAATTAATAGTACTCCTTTTTTCATTTTCTTTTTTTTTCAAAAATACTATTTAATTATCAAAAAAATAATGCCGTAGGATTAATCTTAAAGCAAATTCAACTACTTATCGGAAAAAATATACATTTTATCGAATTTTTGTTAAAATTACAATATTATTAACAATAAAATTTTTTTTAAATTAAATAATATTTAATTTAGTGGAATAATTATTGCATTATTAATAATTAAAATCGTTGAATTATGGAGAAACATTACATTAAATTACTAATTTGGTTTGTTTCAACTTCAGCATTTTCTCAAGTGCAAGGAGTAGGCATCAACGAAGACAACCCACAACAAGCTCTTCATTTAGGTTCTACAAACGGAACTATACGTGTTGATGGATTAAACGCAACAAATTCTACATATAATGGTGGCGGAACAGCTACATACCCTCTTTATGTAGATGGAAATGGAAATTTAACATTAGAATTCAAACCTTTATATAATAGTGATGGCTCTGATGCTTTAGATCATGCTATTTTACCAGGGTCTGTTGTAACACTTCCCGCAGGTGATAATGACGGTTTAATTGTGGGTGAACTTTTTAATTTTACCATTGCTGTTAATAGAGCATCCATTCTTGAAGTAAAATACAATGTTAGTCTGGATGTTTTTTTAAATCCTGCCGAAACAGCTATTTCAGACAGAAGAGCTAGACGAGTAAACACCTATTTTCAGGTGAATGGAGCAGGCAGAAAATATGGACAATCTGGAAAATGTTACACAGGTGGAAGCACCGATGGAGAAACAGGAAAACTGTTTAACACTAGTACTTCTTACATTTCATTACCCGCTGCAGGATCTTATGTAATTCGTTTTTATGGTGAGGTTTCATCTGGAATTACAAACTCCACTGCAAATACAGGTTTGGCTACTTGCGTAAAATTTGCAAGAGGTAACGACTCATTACTATTCAGGCTTCACTAAATACTTTATAACAGTATTATAATTCTTTAATCCCCAAAATTATGAAAAATCAATACTTATGTTTATTGTTTTGTACTTCTATAAGCTTTAGTCAAGTTGGTATAGGAACTACAAACCCACAAGAAGAACTTCACGTTTCCGGAAATACATCAACTATTAGAATAGAAGGATTAAGCAGCACAAACAATGTGTTAAATGATGGAATAAAAAATGCTCGTGTTTATGTAAATTCTAATGGAAATTTAACATTAACCCCTCCAAATTATACAGCTGGAGGAAGTGGTAATGGCAATTTACCCATTAACTTTTTAATTGATGTTCCTAATTTTATTCCTGATAATGTTGATGGGTTACCAGCACCTTATAACAGCTTAGGAAGAATAATTAATAGCGACTTAACACAAGAAGGCGTTGAAGGATTTATTTACAGTGTAACATTTACGGTTCCTGCTGCTTGTACTGTAGAAGTTAAGCATGGAGTTACTTTAGTTATTTCTGGCTCAAATATGCTGACACCAAGTTTAGCTTACATCAATGATAGCAAGACTAGAACCATTGAAACATTCTTTTGTTTTGACATCAACAACGACGGTTTAAGTCCTGCAGAAAAAGCTATTGAATATGGAAATAAAGGACAATTTTATTGCTCAGTTGCAGGAGGCTCTTTAGGTTATCCTTATATGAATAGCCAAGGATATGCTACATTACCACCCGGAACACATTCAATCCATTTCTTCGGAAAAGTTCAAGACCCACCAAGCACATTTACAAGTGTTGGATTTGGTGGTGCAACAGATTATTTAAAACTACGTGTATATAATTAAACCCCTACAATCATGAGAAAATATTTTACCCCAATTATTTTTACATTTTGCATTTCAGTTAATGGACAAGTAGGTGTAAATACAACAAATCCACAAGAAGAATTACACGTAGGAGGTTCAAATTCTACTATTAGAATTGATGGATTAAACACCCCTAACAATATTAATAATTTAGGACCAGCTTCTTCAACACCCGTTTATGTTGATGCAGATGGAGATTTAGTTTTAGGAACTTTAACCGACAATGTTGAAATTCTGTTTGACTCAGAAAATTATTTAGTTGACGTTCAAGACCCAACTTCATTAATAAACCAAGTAGGTAGCGGTGCTGGTTTTAGTCAAGGCGGAATACCAATTGGAGGTGCTGCAATATCATTCACATTAACTAAACCTGCTATTGTTGAAGTTAATTACTCTGTAAGCTGGAATGTTGGAAAAAATGTTACTGCAACCTCTCGTATTGATGATTTTAGAGCTAGAATTGTTCAAACAGCAATGTATTTTAGACAAAATAATTATTTAGGACCAGCTGTAATTAACGATTATTATGGTAATCCTATAAATGGCGGACCTTGGTGTATTACAAGTAACTGCATGGAACTTGGAGGTTTATTAGCTATTAATGGTCAATTTTACAATAATATTGCGGGAAATCAAGGTGAATGGAGGAACTACAGAAATACAGCATCTGATTATGTGGTTTTAGGACCAGGCACTTACACTCCTATGTTTGCTGCACAACTTGCCGTTGGAGATACTGCTGGAACAGGTGCTGTAAAATTATATTTAGGAGTAGGAATGGATGAGGTTCAAATAATTGCGTACTATTTTAACTAAATTTTTAAAAATAATTTGCTTTTTATCGATAAATAATGTGTTTTGTCGATTATTTAATGCAAAATATTGAATATCATAAAAATATTTAGATTTTTGAGGAAAAGGTAGAGCATGAAATTAAAAATTATTTTTCTGATATTTCTTTTTATTGGAATAACCTCAAACGCACAAGTTAGCGGTGTAGGAATCAACAAAGACAATCCTCAGCAAACACTTCATTTAGGCTCACAAACAGGTACAATTCGAGTTGACGGATTAAATTCTACAAATAATTCATTTAACGGCGGAGGTGTTGATAAAACATATCCTTTATATGTAGACCACAATGGCGATTTAACGTTAAAAGTTTCTGCTTATCAAAACAGTGATGGTTCAGATGCCTACACAACTGCCGCTGTTAATGGAACAGTGTCTATTACTACAGCTCAATTACCAAATGATGGTTATGAAACTGTTGAAATAACTTCTTACACTTTTACAGTTGCCAGAAACACTACACTAGAAATAAAATACTCTTTGAGTGTGGAAGTTTTTCAAGACAATCTACTAACTATTGTTAAAGACCCATACGCCAGAAACATAACTAATTTTTTTACACTAAACACACCTACATTAACCTCAACAACTAGAAGATACGCTCCAAGTTCGAAATGCTATTTTAACAGAAATGATATTGCAACAAACCCTGCAGCTGCTCCAGATGCTGCTACGGGATACATTTATAATAGCGGAACAACTTACATGTATTTAACTCCAGGCACACACACCGTAAGATTTTACGGAACAGTATGTTCGGGGTCAGCTAACAGAAATACATTTGTTAGATTTGCTGGTGGACCAGACTCTATTTTTATTCGTTTATACTAATCCCCTACTGTAATTATGAAGAAAACAATATTTTATATAGCATTCATTTTGTCTTGTAATTTTTCTTTTTCTCAAGTAGGAATTGGAACAGATAATCCACAAAAAGATTTACATGTTGCAGGTACAAATTCTACTATTCGTATAGAAAGTTTAAATTCTACAAATGAACCCGTTTTAAATGTAGCTCCAAAATTAGCCCCTGTTTATGTAACTGGCGATGGAGACTTAACCTTAAACCCTCCTGGCTTTACAACTGGAGGTGGTGTTGGCACAAACGAACCTTTAAATTTTTTAATTAGTATCCCAAATTTTGTTCCAAATGGCCCTTTTGGAGATGGAACTGTTGTTGCGAACCCCGTTGGTGTAACTACTGCCGTAAATCAAATAGTTTCAGTGCCTTTTTCAAGTCCTCAAGAAGCATTAATAGAAGTTCGCTATGCTATGACAATTGACCTTTCTGACCAGTTTTTACCCGCTGCCGCTGCCTCTACTTTCAGCGATGTTTCTGCAAGAACTGTACGTTGTTATTTCTATATCGATTTAAATAGTGATGGTTTAGATGCTACAGAACTCTCTAAAAGATATGGTTTACACGGAGAAGCCTACACTTCTTATGTACAAGGCTCTGTTGGATACGCTTTTATTCACGGTGTTGGATATGGAAACATCCCTGCTGGTAATCATTCATTAGTTTTTTATGGAGAAACTGCAGACGGCAACAACAGAGACACCTACGTAGGTTTTGGAGGTTCATCAGATTATTTAAAAATTCGTATTTACAACTAAAGAATTAGTTATGAAAAAAATATTTTTATTCTTATTTACACTTTCTTCACTATTTGGATTGGCTCAAGTAGGTGTAAACAATACAAACCCACAAGAAGAATTACACATCTCGGGCACTAATTCAACTATCCGTATCGAAGGCTTAAATTCAACTAATAATCCATTAAATTTAGGCGATAAAGAAAACACTCGTGTTTACGCCAACTCAAATGGAGACTTGGTTTTAAACAATGCTCCAACAAATATTGAAGTACTATTTAATCCCGCAAATTACCTAAATGATCCTTTAGATACAGGAGGAGCAGATTCAAACCAAGTAAATCAAACTGGAGTTGGTTCTGGATATTCACAAGCAGGGTGGCCACGCCAAACAGGTGCAGGTTTATCAACTTTTACATTAACAAGACCTGCAATTGTAGAAATTAATTATGCCATTTCATACGAAATATATAAATCTGGAAATCCTATAGATGATTACCATGCACGTACTGCTCAATTTTATGTTTATTTAAGACAAACTGGCCCTGCAGGAGCTATAGTTACAACAGATTATGATGGAAATCCAATTGATTTTGCAGGAAACCCAGGAGCCATGGGATATAGCGGTAACTTTTATACTAACGGAAGTACCTTAGGAGCTGGTGGCGGCGAAGGATTTGATAAAAAGTTCTACGCAACTGGACATGATTACATAAAATTAGGCCCAGGTACTTATTGCCCAATGTTTGCAGGGATATTGTTTGTTGCCGACACAGGAGGAACTGGAGCTGTTAAAATGCAAATGGGTGGCGGAGATGATGAAGTTGTGATTATCGCACACTATTATAATTAAAAAAAGAGCATTAGAGCTCTTTTTTTTATATGTTAGAATTAATCGACATCAAATATTTTTTTGGTGTTGTTCCAAATTTCTTTTTAAAAGCAGCTATAAAATGACTTCCTGTACTATATCCAATTTTTAATCCAACTTCATTTACATTATAGGAACCACTATCTAGTAACTGACGTGCATAATCCATTTTATAATCAAACAAAAATCCATAAACGGTATCACCATAAATTTGTTTAAAACCTATTTTTAATTTTTTTAAACTTAATCCTACTTGATCTGATAAAACTTCTAATGTTGGAGGTTCAGCCATATTAGCAATGATGATTTCCTTTGCCTTTTTTATTTTTAAAACGTTTTCTTCATCAATTAAAAACGGACATTGTTCTGCATTTGGGTCTTCGGAACGATTGAAATATAAACTTAATAATTCGTAACCTTTACCTTTGTAATATAAATTTTTAATGAATGAATTTAAATTATAATGAAAAATTTGACTTAAAACAATTGACATAGATGGACTAATGTCGTTCTCTTTATAGTATTTTTTATCTTTATTTTCATCACTTAAAAAAGGGATGTTTTCTGCCTCTGAAGAAAATAGCCCATGAAATTTTTTTATAGATACAATTACAGAAATTATCCAAGTGTTAGGTGCTAATTCTAAATGTATTGGCAATTCTTTTTGTGGATTGTAAAACAAAAGCGATTTTTCTTCTTTTAAATCCAAAGCGTAATTTCCTTGATTAAAAATAAATTTTCCCTTTCCTTTAATACCAAAATGAAACTGAATAAGGCCTTGACTTACTGGTCGTTCTATTTTAATTGTTTCGTTACTATCATTTTGAAAACGCAATAAAATAAACTCATTTTCAATTTTTATTTCTTCTAATGAAGCCATAGCGCTGTTTTTTTTGTTATTTGGGGTATTCAAATTTATGAATAAATACCGATAAAACCTTTAGTTTTCATCATATCTTGTAAAGAAATAAGATATTGTTTTTATTATTATTTTAAACAATTTTTGAAGATTATTTCCAATTTTGAAACATTATCTAATTAAAGTAAAATGTGATTTAAAAGTTCGCTTAATTCCACATTCATCATAATCTAATACAAACCAATAATCTGTTGAAGGAAGTTTATACCCATTATAAGTTCCATCCCAACCTACTTCATCCTGACGAATTTGTTTTAACAATTTTCCATAACGATCAAAAATAGACAAAGTAGTATCTGAGTTTTCTAAAAAAACATTCCAAAAGTCATTATATCCGTCATTGTTTGGCGAGAAAAATTTGGGATAATCAAAAACAAAAACCGAAGAAGACAGATTTGTACAACCATATATATCTGTAACATTTACTGTATGGCAACCCGGATTTACATTTTCAAATGTATTAGAATCTTGGAAATTTCCATTATTTAATTGATACAAAAGCAAACTATTAACATTGTCAACATTTGCAATTATAGTTGTATTGTAAGTAGATATAGTTAAATTAGAAAAGCTTTCTACAACCAAAACTTGCCAAGTTGCTGATGGACTACATGAGTTGTTTGGAGTAAAAGTATAAATTCCGCTTTGAGTATTACTAACACTTGTTGGAGACCAAGTTCCGATAATTCCATTTGTATTAGGAAAAACTATTAATCCATTTTTACAAACAACCTCATCTGAAAAAGAAAAAGAAACTACCGGATTCACAGTAATTGTAACAGAAACAGCATAAGCACATTGAACTTGATTAAGATTTGGAGTAAAAGTATAGGTCGTTGTACCCAGAATACTTGTATCTATGTTATTTGGAAACCAAGTGCCTAAAATACCCTCTGTAGAAACTGTAGACAACACATCTGGTGTTTGATTTTGACAATATTCGGTTGTTGAAATATTAAATGTGGGCGTTATATATGTTGGCACGGTTGGCCTATATAGTAATTCATAAGTTTTATTATAGCAATTAGAAAGTACACTACAAGTAATAATATAATTTTGGTTATAATCTGGAAAGCTAAAAATAGGATTGGCTTCAGTTGAACTACTTATAAAAGTCCCTGGGGCGCTTGCATAAGACAAACCCCATGAATAACTGTTAATATTATTATTGTTTTCTAAAGAAACTTGCAAGGCATTACAATATTCATTTTCAATTAAAATATTATTATAAGGAATTAAACTATTTAATTGATTCGGTAATCCCGCCATACAAAAACGCCCTCCTAAATATTGCTGTAATGGCACATAATTACAAGCTGTACCTAAAACATTTGGATTATTAATAACTCCCATATAATTTGGAAATCCATTTAATATTAATCTTGCAATATAAATTTTCCCATCAGGTGCTAGCTGCATAGATTGTAAGCCAGCAACTGATGACATTATTGTTACCTTAGAAGCTACAAAGTCGTTATTTGAATTTACTGATACATCATATTGATATATTCTACTTCCAGAACATTTGTAAAATACTTTACTATCAGGAGAAAATTCGGCTCCATAGTGATTTTCACTGGTTAAGTCTGAAAATTTATCAGTAATTAAACCCGTTGCATTATCAAAATTAAAAACATATAAACCTGGATTAGCACTATAAGGTGGCAAAACATAAGAAAGTAATTTATGATTTGATGAAACTTTCATTTGTCCAGGACTTGCCTCCGTAAAAACAGATGTGGTACTAACTACTGGTGTAAGATTAAAACCACTGCTAGAAATGTGATAAACATAAAAATCATAGCTGTCTACTACTTTACAAATTACCCAAAAATCACAACCATTACTATGAGGCACAACACAAACTTTCTCAGTAGTTGACGTTCCAAAAAGATGAATATTCTTGTTTGTTGTTACGCCTCCAAGCCCTCCGTCCATTGTCATGTCAATTTCCGAAAAACAAACGCCTTTATTTGGAATGCTTGGATTTTGTTCAATATATTGATCCAAAGTAACTAAAAAATACTTATCAAATCTGTTTTCAGTACTATTATATGTGCCTGGATAAGGTATTATAGCAGATGATTGAGTAGATGAATTATGCCCAGACAAATGATCTCCATTAAACATAATTTGAAAATTTTTATTCCAAACTTTTTCACCATTAGAATAAAACAATAAATCTCCATCACTATTGCTTATTGTTGAGCAACCTTCAGAAGAAAACATGCCTACTGTAGGCAAATCTAAAAGAGGGGTTGGAGGATTGTTGTTAAAATTTAATCCAGCATTTGTTCCAAAATACCAAATATTAGCTTCTCCTTGCGCTATTACTGAAACACAATAAAAAATAAATAGATAGGGAAAGTAACTTGTTATTTTCACGAAAAATATTTTTTTATAAAATGAACCCACAGCGACATTTTTACGTATGTATTTATGTGAATATCAAAAATCATTATTTAGAATTAATCTATATAGTTAATTTGTAAACACTAGATAACATAACAAATTTAAAAAAAATATAAGAAAAAGACTTATTTATCTTTAAAATATCGTTGAGCGACATAAAAAGTCCTTCAAGCGTTGTTTTTATAAAATTGGAAAATATAATTTTGTTAAACTTTTAGGAAAGAGTACACCATATGGAAAACAATACATTCGCAAAGCATCCTACTTTCTATGCAGTAGGTTTAAGTTACAAGAAAGCAGATGCTGAAATGAGAGGAAAATTTAGTTTGGATGAACAAGCCAAAACTAACTTATTACATCAAGCCAAAGGTGAAGGTATTGATAGTTTGATTGTAACTTCTACTTGTAATAGAACTGAAATTTATGGTTTTGCTCAACACCCTTTTCAATTGATTAAATTACTTTGCGAAAACAGCCAAGGAACAGTTGAAGATTTTCAAAAAGTAGCTTTTGTGTACAAAAATAGTGAAGCAATCTCACACATGTTTCGTGTAGGAACAGGTTTAGATAGTCAAATTTTAGGCGATTTTGAAATCATTAGTCAATTAAAAAATGCTTTTGTAAAAAGTAAAGAATTTGATTTAGCCAATGCTTTTTTAGAAAGATTAGTAAATGCGGTTATCCAAGCGAGTAAAAAAATTAAAAACGAAACTGAGATTTCCTCTGGAGCTACTTCAGTATCTTTTGCATCGGTTCAATATATTTTTAAAAATGTTGAAGATATTGCTTCAAAAAATATTTTGCTTTTTGGAACAGGAAAAATCGGCAGAAATACTTGTGAAAACTTAGTAAAACATACAAAACACGAACAAATCACATTAATTAATAGAACTAAAGAAAAAGCTGAGAAATTAGCTAAAAAACTTGACGTTATCGTAAAAGATTATGCTGATTTACAAATAGAACTTCAAAAAGCGGATGTCGTTGTGGTAGCAACTGGAGCTCAAAATCCAACGGTTGACAAAGCCATTTTAAATCTAAAAAAACCTTTATTAATTTTAGATTTATCGATTCCTAAAAATGTGAATGAAAATGTAAAAGACATTGAAGGTGTTACTTTAGTTCACATGGATGAACTTTCGCAAATTACAGATGAAACTTTGGAAAACAGAAAAAAACACATTCCTGCCGCCGAAGCCATTATTGAAGAAATTAAAGACGAATTTATGGCTTGGACTAAACAGCGTAAATTTGCCCCTACCATACATGCTTTAAAAGCAAAACTGAATACAATTAAAGAAGGAGAATTAAACTTTCAACGTAAAAAATTGGCTAATTTTGACGAAGAACAAGCCGAATTAATTACGGCAAGAATCATTCAAAAAATCACGAATCACTTTGCGAATCATTTAAAAGATGATGAAACCATGGTAGACGAAAGCATTGAATGGATTGAGAAAATTTTTCAATTAGAAACGGTTTCAAAATAATGAGCAAAACAATCCGAATAGGAACTCGTGATAGCGAATTAGCCCTTTGGCAAGCACACACAGTACAAAAAAAACTAAACGATTTAGGTTACAAAACTGAAATTACAGCAGTTAAATCGCAAGGCGATATCATTCTTGATAAACCACTTTATGAATTAGGAATTACTGGTATTTTCACTAAAACCCTAGACATCGCTATGATAAATGGTCAGGTAGATATTGCTGTACATTCCATGAAAGATGTACCAACAGCTTTACCTATTGGAATTGTGCAAGCAGCCGTTTTAGAACGTGCTAATACGGTTGATATTTTAGTTCATAAAGGCAATTTAGATTTTTTAACTTCGGAAGGAACAATTGCTACTGGAAGTTTGCGTAGACAAGCGCAATGGTTAAATAAATATCCGAATCATAATGTGGTTGATTTACGTGGAAATGTAAATACCCGCATGCAAAAACTTCATGATAACGATTGGAACGGAGCTGTTTTTGCAGCCGCTGGATTAGAACGCATCAATTTAAAACCAGAAAATTATATCGATTTAGATTGGATGGTACCAGCACCAGCGCAAGGTGCAATGGTTGTCGTTGCTATGCAAAAAGATGATTTCTGTAAAGAAGCCTTAGCTAAATTAAACCATGCTGAAACCGAAATTTGCACACACATTGAACGCGAATTTTTAAAAACATTAGAAGGTGGTTGTACAGCGCCAATTGGTGCTTTGGCAACATTTACTTCAGACAAAATTGATTTTGAAGGCGTTTTATTCTCTTTAGACGGAAAAGAAAAACACACAATCAAAAAAAGTTGTACTTTTGATTCTTATAAAAACTTCGGAAAAAAATGTGCCGAGGAGATTTTAAACAACGGTGGAAGTGCTTTAATGGAAAGCATTCGTCGTGATTTAAAAAAGTAATTTAATTCCAAAATGGAGAAAGAATCGTTACTCAATTATTTATATCGCTTTTTTGATATCATCGTATTACTTTTCATAGTTTTTGACTTTGGATATGACTTTGAAGAAAACTATAATTCACCCCATGTAATTGGATTGATTTTTCTTTCTATTGGGTTATTGGCTTTTAATTCCTTTAAGTTTTTCACCTACAAGTACAAGAGCAACAAAAAAGTAGCACTTGCAAATATGATTTTACTAACTGGGATAATGATAACCTGTTTTGTAATTTCAATATTAAACTTAGATATCCCATCTGATTATATTCTTCAAAAAGTAAAACCTATTTTAGAAGGCGGACTCATATTTTATTTCTTATTGCGATTGTTGGTTTTAGTGCGTCATATTTATGATATTTATTTTAATCCAGCTATTGTATTTGTGGGAAGTTTCATGATTTTAGCCCTAACTGGTGGATTTTTATTAATGCTACCAAGTGCTACAACAAACGGAATTACCTTTACCAATGCGCTTTTCACTTCTACAAGTGCGGTTTGTGTTACAGGATTAACAGTTGTTGATACTTCAACGGCTTTTACAACTGTTGGACAATCTATAATTTTAGTTTTAATTCAATTAGGAGGAATTGGTATCTTAACTTTTACTTCTTTCTTCGCCTTCTTTTTTAGAGGAAGTTCATCCTTTAAAGAAGGGTTAAATACCAAAGATTTTATTGCTCATGAAGGTTTAAAAGATGTTTTTAGAGCAGCTCTAAATGTGGTGATTTTCACTATTGGAGTGGAGGCTGTTGGCGCTATTTTTGTGTATTCATCAATTATTGACAACAATACTATTGACAATAAATTTTTCTTTTCAATATTCCATTCTATTTCAGCTTTTTGTAATGCTGGATTTTCTATTTTATCGGCTGGATTGTATGATGAAGCCATTCGTTTTGACTATTTTCTTCAATGGATTATTATGGCTTTGATTATTTTAGGAGGATTAGGACACAATATTGTTTTTAATTTCTATCAAAAAATAAAAACGCATGTAATAGAACTTTTTGACAAAACTATCATTCATAGAAAAGTTCGAATCATTACATTAAATACGCAAATTGTAATTTATACTACTTTAATTTTGTTAATTGGTGGTTTTATTTTCTTGTTTATCTCAGAATACAACAACACTTTATTAGAACATCAAAGTACTTTTGGAAAAATAACTGCCGCCGCATTTAACTCTGTTACACCAAGAACAGCAGGTTTTAATGCTGTTGATTTTACTCAAATGAATGTTCCTTCA
Organism: Flavobacterium sp.; assembly: GCF_023151265.1. Taxonomy (GTDB): domain Bacteria; phylum Bacteroidota; class Bacteroidia; order Flavobacteriales; family Flavobacteriaceae; genus Flavobacterium. The sequence continues at coordinate 8,401 of NZ_JAKLJH010000008.1, read as the reverse complement.
CTTTTACTAATCATCTTTTTAATGTGGATTGGTGGTTCTCCAGCTTCTACTGCAGGTGGTATCAAAACGAGTACATTTGCTTTAGCAACTTTGAACATTTTTGCCGTAGCTAGAGGAAAAAGCAGAATTGAATTATTTGGAAGAAGAATTTCATCAGAATCTACATCTCGTGCCTTTGCTATTTTGTGTATATCTTTAATAACAATAGGAATATCAATAGTAGCAATGCTAATTTTTGAACCAAAAGGAACACCTCTATTAACAGTTGCTTTTGAATGTTTTTCAGCTTATAGTACTGTAGGATTGAGTTTAAATTATACACCTACTGTTACAGAACCAAGTAAATATATTTTAATTGCTTGTATGTTTATTGGTCGTATTGGAATGCTCAACTTAATGGTTGGATTATTACGAAGATTGAATCATCAATTCTACGAATATCCAAAAGAAAATATATTAATTAACTAATCTACCAAAAATGAAAATTATAGTATTTGGTTTAGGAAACTTCGGAATGTCACTTGCTATCAGCTTAACTGAAACAGGAAACGAAGTAATTGGTGTAGATAAGAACATCGAAAAGGTAAATTTAGTAAAAGACAAGATTTCGCATGCAATTGCCTTAGATTCTACTAATGAATTATCTTACGAAGCTTTGCCTTTAAAAGATGCAGACAAAGTAGTTGTTGCTATTGGTGAAAACGAAGGTGCCGCCATCATTACAACAGCTATTATTAAAAAATTGAGTGATGTAAAAATTATTAGTCGTGCACTATCACCTATTCACGATACGGTTTTAGAAGCAATGGGAATTTACAGCATCATTCATCCTGAACAAGAGTCTGCAGATAGATTAACTAAACAAATCAATTTTAAATCTACTCTAGAAAACTATCAATTAGATGATAATTTTACCATTTCTGAAGTAAAAGCTAAACCAGAATTTTATGGAAAAACTTTGGCCGAATTAGATTCTATCGATAAATATCGTTTAACCTTAGTAACTATCATTAGAAAAAGAGAAAAGCGAAATCTTATTGGAAAAAAATCTATTGTAAAAGAAACTATTGGACGTCCATCACCTGACACTATTGTACAAGAAGACGATATTTTAGTAGTTTATGGATACAATAAAGACATAGAAACCTATTGTTTAGGACAAGAAGAACACCAAATTAGAAGCTAAAATGACCCAAATTCTCTCTACAAAAAAACTTTCAAAAGCATTAAAAAACAAACTTTCTGATGCTAAAATTGAACTTGTAGAAAAGAATTTTATTCAAACTAAATCTGTTAATTTTGAAACACCTCAACTAAACGATTACTTAGTTTTTACAAGTAAACAAGCGGTGAAAAGTGTTTTAAAATCAAAAATAAAAAACGTTCATACCTTTTCGTGTTTGTGTGTGGGAAGTAAAACCAAGAAATTCCTTGAAAAGAAAGGTTTCGTAGTTATTGAAAGTGCCGATTATGCTGAAGAATTAATTCAAATAATCGAATCAAAATATAAAAGTAATTCGTTTACTTTCTTTTGCGGAAATATCAGAAGAAATACAATTCCTGCTTTTTTTCAGCAAAATAAAATCGCATACAACGAAACTATCGTATATGAGACCAAACTGAAACCACAGCAAATAAAAAAATCATTTGATGGCGTTTTGTTTTATAGTCCATCAGGTGTAAATAGTTTTTTAGAAAAGAATTCATTAGAAAACAAAACCTGTTTTTGCATTGGAACAACCACTGCAAAAGCATTAGAAAATAGAACAAAAAACATAGTAATTGCATCACAACCCACCGTTGATAATGTAATTAAAGAAGTTATAAAATATTACAAATAAACAAGACCTGACAGGTTTCGGAAAACTGTCAGGTCTGAAAAACAAAAAACCATGTTAAAGAACGACTTATTTTTACGAGCATTAAAAGGAGAAACTGTTGAACGTCCACCCGTTTGGATGATGCGTCAAGCCGGAAGATATTTACCAGAATTTAGAGCATTACGCGATAAATATGATTTTTTTACCCGTTGCGAAACTCCAGAATTAGCTGCTGAAATTACGGTTCAACCTATTAGAATTGTAAAACCAGATGCTGCGATTTTATTCTCAGATATTTTAGTAGTTCCAAGAGCGATGGGAATTCACGTAGAATTGAAAGACAATTTAGGTCCGATAATTCCAAATCCTATTCGTACAGCTGAACAAGTAAACCAAGTTTTTGTTCCGAATATTCACGAAACCTTAGGTTACGTAATGGATGCCGTAAAATTAACCAAAGAAATGCTGAACGACGAAGTGCCATTAATTGGTTTCGCAGGTTCGCCATGGACTATTTTTTGTTATGCTGTAGAAGGAAAAGGTTCTAAAAGTTTTGATACAGCAAAAGGATTTTGTTTTTCAAATCCAGTAGCAGCACACTTATTATTGCAAAAAATCACCGATACCACCATTTTATACTTAAAAGAAAAAGTAAAAGCAGGTTGTAATGCGATTCAAATTTTTGATTCTTGGGGAGGCATGCTTTCTCCAGTAGATTATCAAGAATTCTCTTGGCAATATATTAACCAAATTGTGGAAGCTTTAGCTGAAGAAACAGAGGTAATCGTTTTTGGAAAAGGTTGTTGGTTTGCCTTGAACGACATGGCAAAATCAAAAGCTTCTGCTTTAGGAGTAGATTGGACATGTTCGGCTAGAAACGCAAGATATTTATCAGGCGGAAACATAACGTTACAAGGAAATTTCGACCCAAGTCGTTTACTTTCTCCAATTCCAACCATTAAGAAAATGGTTCACGAAATGATCGACGAATTCGGAAAAGACAAATACATTGTAAACTTAGGCCACGGTATATTACCAAATATTCCTGTGGATCATGCTAAGGCGTTTGTTGAGGCGGTGAAGGAGTATAAGAAATAGTTTGATTTATAAACTAATGATAAAAACCGATTCATTTCATATAATCACTTTACAAGCAGATGACGCAAAAAGTTTATCTGAAATGATGGTTTTGAATTTTGATAACTTTAAACGTTATTTTCCAATTACACTATCAAAAAATCAATCCTTTGATGATAGTTTAAAGTATATTGAGGAAAAAAGAAAAGAAAACGATTTAAAATCTGAATTTACATTTGGAATTAAAGATGTTTCAAATTCAAAAATTGCTGGTTTAATTATTATCAAAAAAATAAATTGGGATACGAAACAAGGAGAATTTGCCTATTGTATTAGCTCTGAATACGAAAACAAAGGTTGGATGTCAAAATCAATTACACTAACCTCAAAATATGGCTTTGAAGTTTTAGGATTCAATAAATTTCAAATTATTGCTCATAAAACAAATATTGGAAGTTGTAAAGTTGCAGAAAAATGTGGTTTCCAGTGGAAAAGAACACTTTTAAATGAATACACACCTCCAAATGAAACTCCATTGGATATGGAATTATATGAATTAGAACATGAAAAATAAATTCTACACCTACATACAAAACCTACAAGACCAAATCTGTAAAGGATTAGAAGACATTGATGGTAGCACTAAATTTCGTGAAGACATTTGGGAACGACCAGAAGGTGGCGGCGGTCGCACACGTGTTATTGAAAACGGAAACGTTTTTGAAAAAGGCGGTGTAAACATTTCAGCCGTTCATGGTAAATTGCCTGATACCATGCAAAAAATGTTCGGTGTAGGCGAAGCCGATTTCTTTGCTTGTGGATTGAGTTTAGTCATTCATCCGAAAAATCCAATGGTACCAACTGTTCATGCCAATTGGCGTTATTTTGAAATGTACAATGAAAATGGCGAAATCATCAACCAATGGTTTGGTGGCGGACAAGATTTAACTCCGTATTATCTGTTTGAAGATGATGCAAAACATTTTCATCAAACTTGTAAAAATGCTTGTGACAAACATAACCTTGAATTTTATCCAAATTACAAAAAGAAATGCGACGAGTATTTTTGGAATGCACATCGTTTTGAAGCAAGAGGAATTGGAGGTTTGTTTTTCGATTATTTGAAAGCAACCGAAACCATGAAAATGGAAGATTGGTACAATTTCGTAACTGAAGTTGGGAATTCGTTCTTGCAAGCGTATGTTCCAATTGTAGAAAAAAGAAAAGATTTACCTTATTCGGATGCTCAAAGAACTTGGCAAGAAATTCGTCGTGGTCGTTATGTAGAATTTAATTTAGTTCACGATAAAGGAACTCTTTTCGGACTAAAAACGAACGGTAGAATCGAAAGTATTTTGATGAGTTTGCCACCTCATGTACAATGGGTTTATGACCATCATCCAGAAGCGGGAAGTGAAGAAGAAAAATTATTAAAAATATTAGCAAAACCAATTGAATGGATATAAAATTAAGCTACATATTTTTTTGCTTAGGAACTATTTTAGGAGTGGCTCAAAACGATTCTTTGTCTACTCCTTTTTTTAAATCTTATGACGAAAAAGTAACTAGTAGTTTATATTTTATAGACACTTCTAATAGTTTTGAATTTCTGTTTGATTCTGACGGCGAAAACAAACATTTGAGCTTAATTCCCAACCGAAAAGCACAAATTGGCGCCAATCTTAGCTATAAATTTATTGATGTTAGTTACGGTTTTTCGCCAAAGTTTTTTGAAGAAAACAAAGATAATTCGGGTTCCAAATTATTTACCATTAGCACTCGTTTTTATCATAAAAAATGGATGCAATCTATCACATTCATTAATCAAAAAGGATTTTATGTAGAAGATGATGTAACCGTTTTTCTACCACGATTAAGAACTACAAAAATTGGCGGCACAACTTCTTATGTTTTTAATGACAAATTTTCATTTAAAACCATTGCCAATCAAAAAGAATGGCAAACCAAAAGCGCAGGAAGTTTTATTCCTAATTTTAGTTTTTATTACACCAATTTTGACCTCAATAACGGAAGTGGTGGCGAACATAGTGATGTTTATTTAGCAACGCTTTCGGCTTCCTATTTTTATAATTTAGTGATTAGGGGAAAGTTTTTGGTTTCGACTGGACTTTCTCCTGGTTTTGGATTTAATGATGTAGATGGCGATTTTTCGTCTTTATATGAAGTAACAGGAAGTTTTAAAATTGGGTATAATGTGGATTCGTTTTTTAGTTTTATCAATTTGAATTTTACTGATTTTGTTCAAGATACTAATGCTAAAATTAGATTAAATGATAATTTTTCAACCTTCAAGTTCACGCTTGGTTATAGATTTAATCCGCCAAAAAAACTGAAAGAACTTTACGATAAAACCAATAAAAAAATTTAGTTATAGAAATGAATGAATATACCAAATTATCAGATTCTGAAAATATGTTAAAATCATAATTTCTGGTCCAAAAAAATAGTAATTTTACCAATCAATATTTGAATAACAAATTATGTTTCCAATACACAGAGGTCGTCGTTTAAGAGTAAACAAATCTATAAGAAGTTTAGTTCGCGAAACCAGCTTGAGTCCGGCTGATTTTATGTTTCCAATGTTTATTATGGAAGGCGAAAACACAAAAGTGGAAATCCCTTCTATGCCAGGAATTTTCCGTCGCACTTTAGATTTAACGGTAGAAGAAGTGAAAGAATTATTCGCTTTAGGAATTCGCGCTGTTAACATTTATGTAAAAGTTAGTGATGATTTAAAAGACAATACCGGAAAAGAAGCTTGGAACGACAATGGTTTGATGCAAAGAGCCATTCGTGCTATCAAAGCAGCTTGTCCAGAAATGATTGTAATGCCCGATGTAGCTTTAGATCCCTATTCGATTTATGGTCATGATGGAATTATCGAAAAAGGCGATGTGGCAAATGACGCCACCAATGATGCTTTAGTGAAAATGGCGGTTTCTCATGCCAAAGCAGGTGCCGATTTTGTGGCTCCTAGTGATATGATGGATGGTCGTGTTTTACGTTTACGTCAAGGTTTAGATGCTGCTGGATTTCATAATGTGGGCATTATGAGTTATTCGGCTAAATATGCTTCGGCTTTTTATGGTCCGTTTCGTGACGCTTTGGATTCAGCTCCAAAAGATGCTGATGTAGAAGTTCCAAAAGACAAAAAAACCTACCAAATGGATTACGCCAACAGAATTGAAGCAGTAAAAGAAGCACTTTGGGATGTAGAAGAAGGCGCTGATATGGTAATGGTAAAACCAGGAATTGCTTATTTAGATATCGTTCGTGAAGTTAAAAATGCAGTGGATGTTCCCGTAACGGTTTTTCATGTTTCAGGAGAATATGCGATGATTAAAGCGGCTTCGGAAAGAGGTTGGTTAGATCATGACAAAATTATGATGGAGCAATTAATGTGTATCAAAAGAGCGGGTGCTAGTTTGATTTCGACTTATTTTGCTAAAGAAGCTGCTATTTTATTGAATAAAAAGTAATGTGACATTTGTCACAAACTAAGTGAAAGCGATATTGTAATTTTATCGATATTTCTAAATTATATCAAAATGAAACTTATATTTAAATCGTTTGCTGTTTTTACATTAGCCATTTCCTTAACAAATTGTGGCGAAAAAAAAGAAACTGATGCCTACGGAAATCCTGTTCAAGAAAAAACAGAAGTAGTAACAGAAACTACTGTTGATCCATTACTAGCAAAAGGACAAGAACTTTTTGAAGGAAAAGGAACTTGTACCGCTTGTCACAAAGCTGACACAAAAGTAATTGGACCAGCAATAAAAGATATCGCCAAAATTTATAAGGAAAAAGGTGCAAGTATTGCTGCTTTCATTAACGAAGAAGGTGAAGCTATTGTTGATCCATCGCAATACGAAACCATGAAAACCAACTTTGCTATTACAAAAGCCATGACGGCTGAAGAACGCAAAGCCTTAGAAGTATATATGATGAGCTTCGAATAAAATATTATTCAACAACCAATTTAAAGCCCACGCGCGGAATGTTTTCAATTCTCACGTGGGTTTCTTCTTTTATGATTTTACGTAATCTTGAAATAAATACGTCTAAACTTCTGCCTAGAAAATAATCATCGCTTCCCCATAATTCCATAAGGATTTTTTCGCGTTTTAAAACCGTGTTTGGATTGTCTAAAAATAGTTTTAAAAGTGAGGCTTCTCGCTCGGTAAGAGTTATATTTTGGCTTTCATTTTTCAATAAATAATTCTCAGGTTCAAATTGAAAACTTCCAAAAGTGTATTGTTTTTGGTTTGAGTTATCGGTTGATTTCTGACTTCGGTTTAAGAAAATTTCGATTTTTAAAATCAATTCTTCAATCGAATATGGTTTTACTAAATAATCATCGGCACCCAATTTCAAACCTTTAATTCGGTCGTCTTTCATGGTTTTTGCCGAAAGAAAAATAATCGGAATTTCTTGATTTCGTTTTCTGATTTCAGTTGCCATTTCAAATCCATCCATATCGGGTAACATAATATCCAAAACACACAAATCGAAAGACTCTTTGCAAAACAATTGAAAAGCTTCTTTTCCATTGGCACAATGAGTAACATCAAAATGTTGCTCTAAATTATCGGAAGTTAAAAACGCTAAGGTTTCGTCGTCTTCAACATACAAAATGCGCTTTTTACTCATAATCGTTTTTGTTTATTTGGATGGTTATGGTGATTCCTTTTTCTTCATTGTTTTTGGCTTCGACTTTCCATTTGTGCCATTCGCAAACGCGTTTTACATACGAAAGTCCAATTCCAAAACCTTCAATATCTTTACTATCTTCTCTTGCTACACGATAGAATTTATCAAACACAAATGGTAAATCGCTTTCTGGAATTCCACAACCGTTATCGATAAATTTTAAAGCTAATCCTTTTGAACTTTCTTTTGATTGAATGGTTATTTGTGGTGTTTGAGTAGCATATTTCACCGCATTATCCATGATATTGTAAATTACATTATAAAAATGAAATTCATCAGCCTGAACTACATAATTTCGTTCTAACTGAATATCAATATTGATTTCTTTTTGATGTTTTAAAAATATATTTTCTCGAACTAATTCTAATAATACTTTCAGATCCACTTTCAATTTTTCCAATTCGATTTGCTTACTTTCGGTCTTCGCTACATAAAGAATTTTCTCGATATGTTGGTTCAATTTATTACTCTGATTAATAATAATCTGTATGTACTTTGAAAGCTTAGGGTTGTCGATAATTTCTTTTTGAGTATTAGCATAATTAGAAGCAATCAAAATGGAAGCCAATGGTGTTTTAAACTCATGCGTCATATTATTGATAAAATCTTTCTGCAAATCGGTATATCTTTTTTGCTTTAGCATCAATAAAACCGAATAAACATAAATAATTAAAACCAAGAATAATACGCCTGTAAAAATCCAATACTGCGACAGACTTCTAAAATAGGTTTGCTTAATATTTGGAAAACGAACCGCAAAGTAATAAGTT
>NZ_JAKLJH010000007.1 GCF_023151265.1 Flavobacterium sp. | reverse complement strand
TTTGTCCTATTTAGGCGGTGTAATTGCTTATTTTATGGGAATGGCTATTGTTGCAATTCCATCAGTTAATAAACGTTTATATGGTAAAATGTCGAAACATATTATTAATATGCAAAAATGGGGTGGTTTTTTAATTGCTGTGGGAGCATTATTACCATTACCTTTTGCAATTGCTTGTTTGGCTGCCGGAATGATTAACTATTCGAGAAGACATTTCTTCTTGTTTGGTTTACTTCGTTTCTTTCGTTTTGCTATTTATGGATTTGTAATTTATTCTGCTTTATCATGATAAAATCTTTTCGCTCTATTGCTTTATTAGAAGGAATTTCAACGCTGGCTTTGTACTTTTTTGCAATGCCTATGAAATATATTGCTAATGATCCTATTTATGTAAAAAACATTGGAATGGCTCATGGAGTTCTTTTTATGTTGTATATTGCTTTTGCAATTTTAATTAAAAACCAACAAAAATGGGATGCTAAAACATTCGCTATTGTTTGTTTGGCTTCTATTTTTCCTTTTGGAACGTTTTATATTGAGAAAAAATATCTTCAAAATACATAATGAAAATCTTTAATTGGGCATACGATATTTTTAAAAGTTTCGACTTTAGTGATGCGCTAGCTTCTTACTTGAATCTTGCCATCAATATTGTGGTTCTTGTTGTTGTTGCCTATATTTTAGATTATCTTTTCAAGAAACTTTTCATTATTTTCTTGGCAATTGTAGCTGCTAAAACAAAATCTTCTTTTGATGATTTTCTTGTGGCTAATAAAACGGCTAAGTATTTAGCACATTTAGTTCCTTTATTATTCATTTACAAAACAGTTCCGGTAATTCTGAAGAATTTCACTTATTGGGAATATATTTTTGAAAAAGGAGTTAAAATTTACATTATTATATTATCGCTTTGGATTACCCGAAGTATTTTTAATTCGCTTAGAGATTATTTAAAACAAAAACCACGTTTTAGCGATAAGCCAATTGACAGTTACATTCAAGTAATCATGTTGTTTTTGTGGTTGTTTGGAATTATTTCTTTCGTGTTAATTCTTTTCGATGTAAGTAAAACTACTCTATTAACGACTTTCGGATCAATTTCTGCCATTATCATCTTAATATTTAGAGATACTATTTTAGGTTTTGTAGCCAGTATTTCTGTTTCGGTAAATGATATGGTTCGAATTGGTGACTGGATTACGATGGAAAAATTTGGTGCCGATGGCGATGTTATCGAAATTAATTTAGCAACGGTAAAAGTTCGAAATTTTGATAATACAACGACTACGATTCCAACGTATAGCTTAATATCGGATAGTTTTAAAAACTGGAGAGGAATGTTAGATTCTGATGGAAGAAGAATCAAGCGTCATGTATTGATTAAAGCCAATTCGGTGCGATTTATTCAATCAGATGAGTTGGAAAAATTCAAGAAAATTCAGCATTTAACTTCTTATATCGAACACCGTCAAGCGGATATTGATAAATATAATTCAAATAACGGAATTGATAAATCTATAATTGTAAACGGTAGAAACTTAACTAATTTAGGTTTGTTCCGAAAATATATAAATCAATACATTTTATCGCATCCTGGAATTAATAAAGATATGCAATTGATGGTGCGTCATTTACAACCTACTGAAAAAGGAATTCCATTAGAAATCTACTGTTTTTCCAAAGATAAAACTTGGTTAAATTACGAACATATTATGGCCGATATTTTTGATCATATTATGGCTTCAGTTACTCATTTTGACCTAGAAATTTTTGAATCAATAACAAATCAAAAAAATAAATAAAAGAATTTTAAAAAAACTTATCTTACAGAAATTGTAAAATAATACATAAAAGACTATTTTTGCTGCCCAAATTAATCATAAAATGAAGAAAATTATTTTTATAGCTGCGTTATTAGTAGCCGTAACAGAGATTAATGCTCAAGAAACTAAAATTCAAAAAGAAACTACTTCAACTGAATTTAATAAATGGTCAGTAGATGTTAATGCTGGACTTAGCAAACCTACCGCTCCATTTTCAACAAATTACTATTCAAGTAATACTAACTTTATTCATGGCGACTTAGGTGTTCGTTACATGTTAAACAATAAATTTGGTTTAAAATTAGATTTTGGTCTTGATTCATTTAAAAATGACTCTGAAAGCTTTGAATTTGAAGGTAAATATTACAGAACAAGTCTTCAAGGTGTTGTAAATTTAGGTAGAGTTTTAAATTTTGAAGATTGGACGAATACCATCAATTTACAAGCACATTCTGGTGTTGGATTTTCATTTATGACAAATGATAAATTCGATGGAAACGATGATATGACTAATTTTATATTAGGATTAACAGCACAATTCAAATTATCTAATAGAGTAGCTTTAAATGCTGATTTCTCTATGATTAATAACATTAATCAAGAATATACATTTGATGGTGTTCAAGATCCTGCAGTTGCTTCTGATAGAGGTTTTAATAGTACATTATATAATGCAAGTCTTGGATTATCTATTTATTTAGGAAAACACGGAAAACATGCAGATTGGGTTACTTCAAACTCTAAATTAGACGAATTAGAAAGAAGAGTTGCTGAATTAGAAACGAAACTTTTAGATACCGATAAAGATGGTGTTGCTGATTATTTAGATGAAGAAAAGAATTCAGCTCAAAATGTTTTGGTTGATACAAAAGGAAAAACTTTAGATACTAACAAAAATGGAGTTGATGACAAAGTAGAAGCTTATGTTGATAACAAAACCAAAGTTACTTCTACTGAAGGACAATCTATTGAAGATATGATTAACGGTGGTTATATTACTGTTTTCTTTGACTTCAATTCTGTTAAACCAACAGCTGATTCTTATAGTGCTATTAATTTTGTAACTCAATATTTAAAATCTAATCCAAATTCAAATGTTGAAATCGTTGGTTTTGCTGATGAAATTGGAAATTCAGAATACAACAAAACACTATCTGCTTCAAGAGCTAACTTTGTTAAAGATGTAATTGTAAAAGCAGGAATCAATGCTTCAAGATTAAATGTAACAGGTCAAGGTGAAGATACTTCAGTTGATGCTTCTTCTGCAGATGCAAGAAGATTAGTAAGAAAAGTAATTTTCAAGTTGAAGTAATTAACAACTGATTCTTAATAACTTAAAATAACCTTCAAGAAATTGGAGGTTATTTTTTTTAACTTTAATTCAAACAAATTCACTTTATCATGAAAACGAAAGACGAATCGCTTTTAGAAATTAGAGGTGCTAGTATTGGTACAATTACCGAACAATCAAGTTCCGAAGAAAAGTTTCAAAATCAGACATTGCGACCTATTTTGAAATTCCAAAATGAATTGTTTATAGAAGTTTTTAGAAATTACGCTGTCAAACAAAAAGGGGTATTTTTCTCACTTTCTCCAGAAAAAAAAGAAAATTACATTGAAAACGCTATTCAACGCGATATTAAGTTCCGAAATTCATTAAAAGGAATTGTTTTCGGAATGTTTACCGTTTCCGAATACAAAGAATACATTCAAAATTCATCCAACTTAAACAAACGCATGATGAATTTATTAATTGAACGTTTAAAAAGCCAAATTCAGATTATTTAATAAATCGATTCCCCATTCAAATCCGTACTCAAAACTTCGCTCATGTAGTCGAAGAAAGTTCGCATCGCTTGAAAAGTAGCTAAAACTTCTTCTTGAAAATTAGGAGCTAATACTTCTTTGTCTGAAAAACTTCGAGTTAATAAATATTGTTTTTTACGAATCAAATCAATGGCTGGATGTGTTTTATCGAAACCTTTTGGTGCCGTTTTTAACTCCTCACCTTTTAATTCGCCAAAGAATTTTTTGAAAGTTGCATCAGCAACAATCGTTCTAATTTCTTCATCATCCATTTCAAATTCTTTACGAATTCGATGCAAATCAGCTGCATTAGGTTCCCAAAAGCCGCCACCTACAAAACTTCCTCCAGGTTCAATATGCAAATAATAACCGCCACGAAGCATTGGTTTTGTTCGGGTGAACCCAACGCTAAAATGATTTTTGTATGGTGATTTATCCTTCGAAAAACGCACATCACGATAAATTCTAAAAATTTGAACACGTTCTATACTATCAATTTTACCCAACTGCTCACCTACCGATGTAAAAAATGATTTGGCTAACTTTTGTTCGGTTTCAAAAGCTTTTTTATTTGCCGCAAACCAATCGCGGTCGTTGTTTTCTTTAAGTTGTATTAGAAATTCTAAGGTTGATTTTTGTAGCATATTTTTAATTTTTAAACACATAGACACATAGATCAAATAAACCTATTGTGCCTATATGTTTCAATAACAATTATTTTTTCAATCTGTCTTCAATAAATTCGATTTGAGTTTTACCATGTGGTTTTGGTTTTCCATCTTCACCTAAATTCACCATCGTGATGTTATCAATGGTAATGATTTTTTCGCGTGTCATCATGTTACGAACTTCACATTTTAAAACTAATGATGATTTTCCAAAATGTGCCACATCTAAACCAATCTCAACAATATCGCCTTGTTTGGCAGCACTCATAAAATTAATTTCACTCATAAACTTGGTGACTACTTTCGGGTTTTCTAATTGTACAATAGAATACAAAGCAGCTTCTTCGTCTATCCAAGCCAATAATTTACCTCCGAATAACGTTCCGTTGGCATTCAAATCTTCGGGTTTTACCCATTTTCTGGTATGAAATCGCATCTTCAATTTTTATTTTAAAGATAGGAATTTTTAGTAAAAGTTAGGTATATTTGTTCACATTTAGCTGTTGACTGAAATATTGGTAAAATGGATAAAAAAAGTAAAGAAACCAACACAATAACGTTTGTCAAAGATGCTAAATCTGATGAACTTATAAAAGGGGCAATTTTATTAGAACATCCCGACTCGCGATTAGATACTGCTTTAGCAAAATTTCATCCAATGAGTGATTCAAGTATCCCTTTTAGGGACTTAACGGATGCAACTACCAAACGCGAAAGTATTCGTAAACTTATAGATAAATTAGATGTCTCTAAGAGTGAGAGGTATCAACGAACTATTGAAGACACTTATTGTAACGTATATTCCTTTGATTTTTGTTATTTTTCTCAGGTTTATTTGCCAACCGTTTGGTGGACAGATGAATCCATTGCAAAGTTGCAAAACGGAGAAGATGTAGTTCCTGTTTTTAATGAAACGGTACTGCCTATCTACTCTAGCGCCATTCATGATTGGTTTCCAAAATGGGGTCCAAGTTTTGGTTGGAAAAAAATGACAAATCTTGATGAAATTCAAGAAAAAGTGAATACTGAAGGAGGTATTGGAATCATTTGTGCCAAGCGAAAAATTGTTGGTCTTTCTGGACATATCGTACCAATTGTTCCAGAAACCGGTAAAAGAAAAGCTTATCGAGAAAATGGCAAAGTCGTTTATCCCCTACAATCACAAGCTGGAAAATTAAATTACAACTACTTTTCAAAAGCAAGAAAAGATTGGTGGAATCATGAACGTTATTCGTCTCATGTTTTCTATTATCATGAATAAAATTAATATTAATTACGTTACCAAGCCATTTTAAATAAATGAAATCAAATCAGAAAAAAACGTATTACTGGGGAATAGGATTAGAAAATGAAACTTATATGCAATTTGAAGAATCGAGCATCGTTTCAGGATCATTTATTCAAGAAAAAATGGGTTGCGAACGCTATAGTATTGATTATAGAACTTGTTATAAAGAAGGAACTTTATCCACTGTTTTGGAAACAGCTTTTGATAAAAATAAAAATTACAAAGTAAGTAGAATGATGAACAGTCATTCTCTTGATAAATTAGATCTTAACTTTCAACATAAAACATTACCCAATACAAAACCTTTAGTTGATAATCCTGAATATCAAGGAAAATCAATAGTTGAAGTTTTTTTAGAAAGCCAGCCGTATAACATTCAGAGCATGTTGACTCAAAAAAACAATCCTATGGGATCTGTGAATTTTGATGGCGATTCGATTGAATTTGTAACAAAATATTTTGAAAATAGAACCATAACGGATTCGTGTGAAGAACTTAAAGCAACAAAACAATTATTCATCGACAAGATTAATGAATCAGGTGTTCTTGCTGAAAAATTAAGTTTTCCTAAATATAACATGGGAATCAATAGGTTTATGTCGAACCAAGAAAACCTTGTGCTGTTTAATAACGGAACCTATCATTTTCATCTTACACTGCCAACGCTTACCCAAAATAGTAGAATTATAGATTATTCAAGTTTTGAAGCAATTCACATTAACGCTATCTATTTACTACAATGGTTTGAACCTTTTTTTATTGCTACATTAGGCAGTCCTGATATAATGGCGGTTATTAGCAAAAAGTATCATTTGAATGAAAAATTCGCAGGTGGTTCAATGAGAAATGCGATGTCGCGATACACAGGAGTTGGTACATTTAACAAAGTGATGGCGAAAGGTAAAATTCTAACCTACAAAGTTGATGAGTTTAGAAAACTTTTAAAATTTACTAAAGAAGAAAATATTTGGTGGCGCGATCAAATAGAATCTACGCTAGATTATGCCTTATTACAAGATATTGGTCTTGATTTTAATCTGGAAAAGATGTATCAAAGTGGATTTGAATTTAGAAGTTTTGACGAATTCCCATCTAGTTATTTAAACGATGTATTATTAGCAATTGTCTTGATTTGCGAGCACTCATTGCATCTTCCAGATGTTCCTTGGGGACACGATAGTGTGGTTTGGAATAATTTAGTTTTTAAATCCTTGAAACATGGTTTTGAAACCAAAATTAATGACGAAGAAAAGCAAGCAATTTTAGAGGTATTACAACTTTTTGATACCACTGATGAAAGTAATAATTTACAAACGGAGCTGAAAGCAATAGAACAACTCGATGAATTTTTCTTTAAAATTCTAGCCATATTACATGACAAATACAAGGAAAACAACACTTGTATAGATGCTATGTGGGGACAAAAAACAACTACTCCACCTACTTGGGATAATTTTAATAAATACCAAGTAGAACAACACTTAAAGCAAATTGAAGCATTAGATTAAGCATTTTATTCTTTTGGTTTTATTTTTTTGTGTGAAATTTCATCTTGAATTTTTATTTTAAGTAAGAATTTTTGGAGAAATTTGGATATATTTGAGGAATTAAAATGATTTAGCTTTGAAGTTTTTTGATAGAAAAATAATGTTTTCAGTTTTTATAGTAATTTCAATAATTATAGTAGTTTTTTTAAACTATAAAATAAAAACTGATATTTCTTATCATGCCGGAAAAGATAATGGTTATTTTAAAAGGTTTGAATCTATTGTTTTATTAAATATTTTGTTTTTTTTATTTATGTCAAAAAACAAAAAAATTATTTTTACAATACTTGGATTCTTTAATGCGTTAATAATTTCTTTTTTGGGATTAATAATTACTAATTATTTTCCATCTCCATTTGATGAAGGAGGATTCAGACATTTTTTTATTTTAGTATTATCATTTATCTCTTTTTTTGCTATTGAAAAACTAATTAATAAAACATTCGAAATATAAACAATAGCAGATGAATCTAACTGGCAATTGGCATGGCTTTTATGGATATGGTAGCGGTTACGATCTACCCTATTTTGGACAACGTGTAAATATTAAAGCTTTAATAACTGATATCAATGGTTCTTTTACAGGAAAAATTGAAGAAGATGATTCTGTATTTTCAACAAAATTAAACGCTACAATAAAGGGTTTTGTTGAGGATGGTTTTATATCTTTTATGAAACAATATCAAAAATATCCTATAATTTCTGATGATTATTCTTCTATTATTACATATGAAAATAAGACTTTAGAAATTGAACATGAAGGCATTTTAGATGAAAATAATAATTCAATTTATGGAAACTGGTATATTATGACTGAGAATAATGATGAAATTGCTTCTCAAGGAATTTGGCTATTAACCAAAATATAAAGACACTACTTTTCCCTTCCCTTCAAAACCTCCACAACATCGTTCAATTGAAAACCTTTCGCTTGCAATAAAATCAAATAGTGAAATAATAAATCGGCGCTTTCAGATAAGAATAAATCATCGTTGTAGTCTTTAGCTTCAATAACTACTTCAACCGCTTCTTCACCTACTTTCTGAGCAATTTTATTAATTCCTTTTGCAAATAATGAAGCTACGTAACTCTTTTCAGCGTTTGTATTTTTTTTGCGTTTTTCAATGGTATTTTCTAATTTTGATAAAAATCCAAATTCTTGATTATTAGTTTCTTGCCAACATGTATCTAAACCTGTGTGACAAGTTGGACCAACAGGTTTTACTTTTACTAAAAGCGTATCGTTATCGCAATCTTCTTTAATAGAAATTAGTTCTAAGAAGTTGCCACTCTCCTCACCTTTTGTCCATAATCTGTTTTTAGTACGACTGAAGAAGGTTACTTTTTTAGTTGCTAATGTTTGGTCCAAAGCTTCTTGATTCATGTAGCCCAACATTAAAACATTTTTCGTTTCGTTGTCTTGAATGATAGCTGGGATTAGGTTGTCTGGTGTTTTGTTGAAGTTTACTTTCATGTTATTTTTTTACACAAAGTTCCACTAAGTTAAGTACGAAGTTTCACTAAGTTATATTTTTAATTAATTCTTATTTCTATAATCTGATGCTAATTTCTTTTCCTTTTAGATATTTTTTTAATTCCGGGATTTCGATTTCTTGATAGTGAAAAACACTGGCGGCTAAAGCGGCATCTGCTTTTCCGTTGATAAAGGTTTCAGCGAAATGTTCCCTAGTTCCCGCACCACCAGAAGCTATGATAGGAATATTTACGATTTTGGATAACTTGGCTAAGGCTTCATTAGCAAAACCATTTTTGGTGCCGTCATTATTCATTGAGGTAAATAAAATTTCGCCTGCTCCTCGTTGCTCGACTTCTTTTGCCCAATCGAATAAATTCAATTCCGTAGGTACTTTTCCGCCAACTAAATGCACTATCCAATTACCATTAATTTGTTTGGCATCAATAGCTACAACAACGCATTGACTTCCATATTTTGCTGCAATTTTATTGATTAAATCTGGGTTATTAACTGCTGATGAATTAATCGAAATTTTATCCGCACCATTGCGCAGCAAAACATCTACATCAGCAACGGAAGAAATACCACCACCAACAGTAAACGGAATATTAATGGCTGCTGCTACTTTTCGGACCAAATCGATTAATGTCGCACGACGTTCTTCTGTTGCGGAAATATCAAGAAAAACAAGTTCATCTGCACCGGTTTCAGCGTATTTCTTCGCTAATTCCACTGGATCTCCAGCATCTTTTAAATCCACAAAGTTGACACCTTTTACGGTTCGACCGTTTTTGATATCTAAGCAGGGAATGATTCTTTTTGTAAGCATTTGTTTTGGTTTAAACCTGACAGGTTTCAAAAACCTGTCAGGTTTGTTATATATTTTTCTAGTTGTTTTAAAGTTATTCTGCCTTCGTAAATGGCTTTTCCGATGATAGTTCCTTCACAACCTAATTCGGCTAACTTGGGTAATTCATCGAATGTAGAAATTCCTCCTGAAGCGATAAGTTTTACATCTTTGATTTGTTCCAAAATTCTTTGATACAATTCAAAACTTGGTCCTTCTAGCATGCCATCTTTTGAAATATCGGTGCAAATCACATATTGAATACCTTCTTTCTGATAATTTTGAATAAACGGAATTACTTCTTCATTCGATTCTTCTAGCCAACCTGAAATCGCCACTTTTTCGTTCATCGCACCAGCTCCTAGAATAATTTTATCTGCTCCATATTGTTGAATCCAATTTTTGAAAACTTCTGGTTGTTTGATGGCAATACTTCCACCTGTAATTTGATTTGCGCCACTTTCGAAAGCAATTTTTAAATCAGCATCTGATTTCAAACCACCACCAAAATCGATTTTTAAACTCGTTTTAGAAGCAATTTGTTCCAATACTTTGTAGTTCACAATTCGACTTGATTTGGCTCCATCTAAATCGACTAAATGCAAATACTGAATTCCATGTGCTTCAAAGGATTTGGCTACTTCAAGTGGATTTTCATTATATATTTTCTTTGTATCGTAATCACCTTTGGAAAGTCGGACGCATTTTCCATCAATGATATCTATTGCTGGGATTAATCTCATAATTGTAAAAAGTTTTTCAAAATTTGTTCTCCAAAAACACCACTTTTCTCAGGATGAAATTGTACTCCGAAGAAGTTATCGCGTTGTAATGCGGTGCTGTAATCGTATTCATAATTCGTGGTAGCAATGGTGTTTTCAGATAATGGCGCATAATAACTGTGTACCAAATACATGAATTCGTTTTCTTTAATTCCTGTGAATAATTGTGATTTCAAATTGTAAATCGTATTCCAACCCATTTGTGGCACTTTCACTTCATTTGAAAACTTTACGACTTTGACATCAAAAATTCCTAATCCTTTGGTATTGCCTTCTTCAGAAAATTTACACATCAATTGCATGCCCAAACAAATTCCTAAAACCGGTTGTTTTAAGGTTGGAATCAACACATCTAAACCAGTTTCTTGTAACATTTTCATAGCACTACTCGCCTCGCCTACACCTGGAAAAATCACTTTATCGGCTGATTTTATGGTAATCCAATCGTTCGTAACAATTCCTTCATAGCCAAGTCTTTCCAAAGCGAATAAAACACTTTGAACATTTCCAGCTCCATAATCTATTATTGCTATTTTCATTACAACATTCCTTTTGTTGAAGGTAAAATCATTTTTTCTGTATCTCTTTTTACCGCTACTTTAATTGCTTTTGCGAAGGCTTTAAAAATCGCTTCAATTTTGTGGTGTTCGTTTGTTCCTTCAGCTTTGATGTTTATATTTGCTTTTGCTCCATCTGTGAACGATTTGAAAAAGTGAAAAAACATTTCGGTTGGCATTTGACCTATCATTTCACGTTTGAATTCTGCTTCCCAAACCAACCAATTTCTTCCACCAAAATCAATGACTACTTGTGCCAAACAATCGTCCATTGGTAAACAAAATCCGTAACGTTCGATACCTAATTTGTTGCCCAAAGCTTTTGCAAAAACTTCGCCTAAGGCAATTGCTGTATCTTCGATTGTGTGGTGTTCGTCAACTTCTAAATCGCCTTTGACTTGAATATCTAAGTCCATTTGTCCGTGACGGGCAATTTGGTCCAACATGTGATCGAAAAAGGAAATTCCGGTGTTGATGTTGCTTTTTCCTGTTCCGTCTAAATTTAAGGTGATAGCGATATCAGTTTCATTTGTGGTTCTTTTGATAGAAGCTGTTCGCTCTTCCAACTTTAAAAATTCGTAAATCTTTTGCCAATCAGTAGCTTGTAAGGCAATTACATTTTGGAGTTCTTCCAATGAAGTTGTAACTTCATTTCCACCCAAATTTTCTTCATTTTTGATAAAAATTGCTTTCGAACCTAAGTTTTTAGCCAATTCCACATCGGTAATTCTATCGCCAATTACGAATGAATTCTCTAAATCGTATTCCGGATTGTTCAAATACTTGGTTAACATTCCTGTTCTAGGTTTTCTGGTTGGAGCATTGTCCTCAGGAAAACTTCTGTCGATAAAAATTTCGTCAAATGTTATGCCTTCATTTTCAAATGCTTTCAGAATGAAATTTTGGGTTGGCCAAAAAGTTTCTTCCGGAAAACTCTCGGTTCCTAAACCATCTTGATTAGTAACCATTGCCAATTCGAAGTCCAATTCTTTGGCAATTTTACTCAAGAATTGAAATACTTTTGGATAGAATTCTAATTTGGTTAAACTGTCTAATTGGTAATTTTCTGGTTCTAAAACCAAAGTTCCATCTCTATCTATAAATAATACTCTTTTCAGCATTGTTGAAGGTTTTTAATAATTCTATAATTTGTTCTGTTTCTTCTTTGGTTCCAATACTAATTCGCAAACAATTTTCGCATAAAGGTTGATTGCTTCTGTTACGAACCACTACTCCATTTTCGATAAATTGCTGGTATCTAAAATTCGCATCATCCACTTTAATTAAAATAAAATTGGCATCTGATGGATATATTTTCTCGACAAATTCGCATTTTGAAAGTGCTTCTACAAGTTTATTTCGTTCGATTAGTATTTTTCTAACTTGCGTTGGCATCGTACTTTGCAACAATTTTTTAACAGCCGTTTCTTGCGACAAACCATTAATATTATAAGGAGGTTTGATTTTATTCAAAACTGCAATAATTTCTCTAGAAGCATACAAAATTCCAATTCGTAATCCCGCCATCGCATACGCTTTTGATAAAGTTTGGGTGATAATCAGATTTGGAAAATCTTTCAAAACACTTAACCAACTTTCATCTTTTGAAAAATCTATATAGGCTTCATCAATTACTACTAAACCTTTGAATTGATTCAGAATTTTAATTACTGACGAATCGGTAAAAGAATTTCCTGTTGGGTTGTTTGGCGAACACAAAAAGATGATTTTAGTATTGTTATCTACGGCGTTCAGAATTGCCTCTACATTCGGTTGAAATTCTTCATTTAGCAAAACTTCACGATTTTCAATAGCATTGATATTCGCTAAAACTCCATACATTCCATAGGTTGGTGGCAATGTGATGATATTATCTTGATTGGGCTCACAAAACGCTCTGAAAATTAAATCTAAGACTTCATCACTTCCGTTTCCTAAGATAATGTTGTCTTTAGGTACATTATTTCTATCTGCAATTATTGCTTTCAATTCTTTCTGTTGCGGATCTGGATAACGATTCATACCATTCGAGAACGGATTTTCATTGGCATCCAAATAGATCATTGGTTTTGTGAACTGTTCAAATTCATCGCGTGCTGAGGAATATGGGCTTAGCTTTTTGACGTTTTCTCTGATTAGGTTTTCTAAATTCATATATTTTATTTTTAAACACATAATCACATTAGCTTTTTCTGTGTTGATTTTAGTCGTTTTACTTTACATAGTTCACATATTTCACTAATTTAAATCTATGTTTCTATGTGTTTTAATTATTTTTTAGTCTTAATGAAACAGCATTTTTGTGTGCTTGTAAACCTTCGGCTTCTGCCATGATTTCTATTGCTTTTCCGATGTTTTGAATACCTTCATTTGATATTTTTTGAAAGGTCATCGCTTTTAGGAAACTATCTAAATTTACACCGCTGTAACTTTTGGAATACCCGTTTGTTGGTAAAGTGTGATTGGTTCCAGAAGCATAATCACCAGCGCTTTCTGGGGTATAATTTCCAATAAAAATCGAACCCGCATTTTGAATTCCGTTAACGAAATAGTCTTCGTTTTTGGAACATACAATAAAATGTTCTGGACCATATTCGTTAATTAGCGATAGAGCGGTCTTTTCGGTTTCCAAGAAAATTAATTTAGAATTATTGATGGCTACTTGTGCTATTTCTTGTCTTGGAAGATTTTTCAATTGTTTATAAATTTCTTCTTCCACATCGTTTAAAATGTTTTTATTGGTAGTAACCAAAATTACTTGGCTGTCTTTTCCATGTTCAGCTTGACTTAGTAAATCCGAAGCTACAAAACTTGGAATGGCCGTTTCATCAGCGTAAACTAATAATTCGCTTGGACCTGCTGGCATGTCAATTGCGACTCCGTTTTGAGATGCAAATTGTTTCGCAATCGTTACAAATTGATTTCCAGGTCCAAAGATTTTATAGACTTGCGGAATGGTTTCTGTTCCGAATGTCATTCCAGCAATGGCTTGAATTCCACCTACTTTATAGATTTTAGTTACACCACACAAATCGGCTGCGTATAAAATAGCAGCATTAATTTTTCCATTTTTATCCGATGGCGAACACAATACAATTTCTTGACAACCTGCTAACTTTGCTGGAACTGCCAACATTAAAACTGTTGAAAACAAAGGAGCAGTTCCACCTGGAATGTATAAACCGACTTTTTGAATCGGACGTTTTTCTTGCCAACAAGTTACTCCGATAGTTGTTTCTACTACAATTTTATCTGTTTTTTGAGCAGAGTGAAATTGTTCGATATTTGATTTGGCTAATTGAATCGCTTCTTTTAATTCGCTAGAAACTTCATTTTTAGCGATTTCAATTTCTTCTTGTGTGACTTGAATATTTTCTAAAGTCACACCATCAAAAAAAGAAGAATATTTCGCAATAGCTTTATCGCCTTTTTGTTGTACTTCTTTAAAAATCTGCTTTACCGTTTCTTCTACGTCTGAGAAAGTTTGAGTTGGTCTTTTGCAAATTTCTGACCAAGTTTCGGGTTGTGGGTTGTATATTTTTTTCATGATTCTAATTTTTAATTTTTGAAACACATAGTCACATAGTTTTATTTTTTGTCTAAAACTTCAGACGTTTCACTTTAGATAGTTAACATAGCTATGTGTAAAATGCGATACTTTTTAGATTCTTAATTATTAAAATTTCTATGTGACAATGTGTTTAATTTATTTACAATACCATTTTTTCAATTGGGCAAACTAAAATGCCTTCAGCTCCAGCTTCTTTTAATTGGTCGATTACTTCCCAAAATTGATCTTCATCAATTACAGAATGCACACTACTCCAACCTTCTTCGGCTAACGGCATTACAGTTGGACTTTTTAAAACGGGAAGAATTTTACTGATTTCTGAGATTTTATCATTGGGAACATTCATCAAAATGTATTTCGATTTTCTCGAACGTAAAACAGCTTGAATTCGGAATTGAAGTTTCGAAACTAATTGCTTTGCTTCATTCGAAATTTTGGGAGAAACAGCTAAAACAGCTTCGCTTTTTAAAATCACTTCGACTTCTTTTAAACCGTTTTTGAATAACGTACTTCCGCTAGAAACAATATCTACAATAGCATCTGAAAGTCCAATGTTTGGAGCAATTTCAACCGAACCTGATATTTGGTGAATGTCTACAGAAATTCCTTTCGAAGAAAAATAATCTACAACAGTTTTTGGATAGGAAGTTGCAACTCGTAATCCGTTTAAATCTTGAATGGAATTGTAATTGAAATTCTTTGGTACAGCAACCGAAACTTTACATTTTGAAAATCCAAATTTCTCAGCAATTTCAATATTTTGCCCTTTTTCAACTAACAAATTATCACCAACAATAGCAATATCAACCACGCCATCAATCAAATATTGGGGAATATCCGAGTTTCGTAAATAATACACTTCTAAAGGAAAATTGGAAGCAGTAACTTTGAGTTGGTCGTTTCCATTATATATTGAAATTCCGCAATCTTTTAAGATTTGGATACTTTCATCGTGTAATCGACCTGATTTTTGAATAGCAATTTTTAACGTGTTCATTTTAATTTTATTTAATTTTAAAATGAGTACACCAAGAAGATTTTTAAAAAATGCTTACCAACAAAAAACCCGCTTGATGTACTCAAACGGGTTTCTGATTTATATGATTTAATTACATAGCATCATTACTTCGCTTGAGCGGAGGTATGATGATGATGATGTAATTGATTTAAAAACATAATTTCTGTTAGTTTTAACATTGCAAAGTTAACGACTTAATTTCCGAATAAACAAAATGTTTTTGAAATTTTATGTTTTGTTTAGTGATCATCGTTGTGTGATTCGTGTTCGCTATTTGTTTCCGAAGCATTACCAATATTGGCATTTTTCCTAATTTCTGTATGACGAATTTCGCCACCTGAAGTTCCTACATTTTTAGACAAAACGGCTGATCCAATAGCTAAAACTAAAACCACATAAGAAACAATTGCAGCTTTTGAATGCTTTTTAAGATTCGCTACCAAGCCTAAAATCGAAAGAATTCCTAAACCATAAAGTACTTTCATGAAAGTTTCGGCCATTTCTTCATGTTCGTGAATAATGTCATGAGAAATACCTAATTCTTCTACAATTTCCTCTGCTCCTTCGCCTGTCATCATCGTAGCTTTTGCCATAATCATACAAACGATGAACATTACATAAGCAGTATTAACTAAAATAGTCTGCTTTTTGATTATTCCGTATGCTAAAATTCCAATTCCGAAGAATAAACCTATAATTGGAAAATGGTTGAAAACCATGTGTAAATGTGCTTGATTCATAATTTCTATTTTTTTAATTTGTTAACTCGAAAACTCCTTTTGCTAAAATTTTTGATTCTTGATGGATATTTTCATCTGAAATTATTTCAGTATGATGTTCTGAAACTTCTCCAATTTGTACCAATGTTTTCTTGAAACTGTAGTTATTGTTCGCTTCTTTTACTAATAAAAGTACAAAATTCTTGTCACCGCTTTTTATTACGGCTTCATTTGGTACACTTAAGCCTTTTTTAGTTGCGATGATAATTTTAGCTTCGGCAAACATTCCAGATAACAATTTTTCTTTTAATTCGGGCTGTAACAAGCCGAAGACAGAAATGCTTCTATCCTTGTTTTCAATAGACTTTCCAACGGTTTTAACTTTTGAAGTATAAACTTCTTTTGAAGCTTGTGGAATGGTAAATTCGATATTTTGTCCTTCTTTAATTTTTAAAATATCACTTTCAAAAACATTTAAATTTAACAATAAATGTTGGGTATCCACCACTTCCATAATCACATCTGAAGGCGACATGAACATCCCTACATTGGCATTCATTACCGTGATATCTCCAGAAATTGGAGCCGTTAAAGTAATTACAGAAGTAAATTTACCTTTCTCAACATTAGTAGGATTAATGTTTAATAACAATAATTTCTCACGTAAACCTTGATACATTCCTTTTGCTTGGCGGTAATCGCTTTCTGCTTTAAGATAGTTTTTTTGTGAAGTGATTTTTTCATTGAATAAGGTTTTCTGACGCTCAAATTCCGATTTTAGGTAATTGATTTGTTCAGCAACTTCCACGTAATCTTTTTGAATATCTAAGTATTCTGTGTTTTCAAGTGTTACCAAAACTTGTCCTTTGGAAACTTTATCACCCACTAAAAACTGAGATGACTTTACATAACCACCAATAAACGGTGTAATTTTAGCCCGATATTGTGGTGGAACATCAATTTTTCCTGATGCAGAAACAGTGACGTTAAACTCCTTTTCAACCAAAGTGGCAAGTTCCATTTTAGAGGATTGAAATTGTTCTTTAGTAACTGTTATCAATCCATTATTTGGAGTTACAACTTCGTTTTTTTCTTCTTTACAAGAAATGAATAATCCAATTAGTGCTATTAAAATGCTATTTTTTATCATTAGTTCTCGATATTTAGGTAATATAAATCTAAAATAGTGGTGTTGTATTGCATAACGGCATCCAAGTAATCTACTTGAATGGTTGTGGCATTTTCTAAACTTAAAATGTATTGAAAAAAGTCGATTTCACCATGTTTGTAACTGCTGTCGGCTACTTTTATGATTTCTTCGGATACTTTTTTCCCATACTCATTGTAGTAAGTTATGGCTTGTTGTTGTTGTTCTACTTCTTGTTGTTTTTGTTTGATATAAGAATCTATTTTAGTTTCTTCTTGTTTCTTTTGTGATTCCCAAGCTTGGGTTTCTAGTTTGGCAACTTTTGATTTTGCAATATTTCCATTGAATAAAATGGGTACAGATAATCCTACTTGAAAACCATATAAAGATTGAGATAAACCCGAATTTCTTCCTTGAAAATATTCCAGATTAAAATCGGGTAACCAATTCTGTTTTTGCAAACTTTCATTTGATTTATAAATTTTTGTAAATGATTCTAAATGTGAAACATATAAATATTTACTTGAATTTAAAGTTACAGTTGAAATAGGCTCTGAAATTGTATTTGAAATTACTATTTTTTCATCACTTTGTACTAAAGATTGTAATAATTCAAATTGTGCTTTTTTCTCTTTTTCAAGTTGTGATAACTTGGTTTTGATTTGACGAAATTTTGCTTCAGCGGTTATTTTTTCTAAATAATTGGTTTCGCCTAATTCAAATTTTCTGTTGCTTGCTTTTGAGAAATTTTGGTACAAACTATCTAAGTAACGATATAATTTTTCTTGATGTTGAACATTCACAATTTGATAATATACTTGTGAAATTTGTAATTTCAGTTGGTTTTGCTGAATTTCAAATCCGGTTTTTTCTTTTTCATATTCCGCATTATATAATTTCTTTTTAGCACCATAAACTGTTGGAAAAGAAAAGGATTGTTGCGCTCCAAAAACTTTTAAAGGTTGGTTATTTAAAGCTAAATTATTTTGATCGTAGCTGTAATATACATTCGTTTTTTCGAAATCATACGCCAATTTTGTTGCTTGTTTTGCTTTTTCAATTTTCAATTGACCGGCTTTAATTCCAGCATTTTTTGAAATAGCTTTCTTAACCAAACTATCTAATTCGGGATTATTTTGCTGTGAAAAACCTATGAATGGCAACAAGATAAAAATGAGTAAAACGTCTGAATTTTTCACTTTTTTGAATTTTGGTTTTTTGAATTCTTTTTCATCTAAAATTTTAAACAAAATAGGTAAAACTATCATAGTTAAAAGCGTTGCGGTAAACAATCCTCCGATTACAACTGTTGCTAAAGGGCGTTGCACCTCTGCTCCTGCCGATGAAGAAATTGCCATTGGTAAAAATCCTAATGCTGCTGCCGAAGCAGTTAATAAAACGGGACGCAATCTGTCTGTTGTTCCTTTTAAAATGAGTTCGTTCATATTGGTCATGCCTTGATGTTTTAATTCTTTGAAATGTTCTATTAAGACGATTCCATTTAATACTGCAATTCCAAAAAGTGCAATAAATCCAACACCTGCCGAAATACTAAAGGGTAAATCGCGTATCCACAAGAATAAAATTCCTCCAACAGCAGATAATGGAATTGCGGAATATACCATCAACGCTTCTTTTACTGAACCAAAGGCGAAATGTAACAATACAAAAATTAAAAATAAAGCAATTGGAACTGCAATCATTAAACGCGCTTTTGCACTTTGAAGGTTTTCAAATTGTCCTCCATACGCTACTCGATAGCCATCTGGTAAATCGATTTTGGTTTCAATTATTTGCTTCACATCATCTACAACACTTTGTAAATCTCGGTTACGAACGTTGATTCCTACTACAATTCTTCGATTGGTATTATCTCTTGAAATTTTAGCTGGACCTTCGGTATATTCTATTTTTGCTAATTCTCGCAATGGAATTTGTTCGCCGTTTGGAGTGGTAACATAAAGATTTTGTAAGTCTTCCAAGTTTTTACGATTGCTTTCATCTAAACGAACTACCAAATCAAAACGTTTTTCCCCTTCAAATACATTCCCGGCTGTTTTTCCTGCAAAACCTAGAGCAATCATGTCATTCAAATCGGCAATATTTAAACCGAATTGGGCGATTTTACTTCTATCGTATTGCACAAACATTTGAGGTAAGCCTTCTGTTTTTTCAATGATAATATCCGAAGCGCCTTCCACATTTTTAATTGCTTTTTCAATTTCATGTGCTTTTTTAGCTAAAATATCTAAATCTTCTCCGAAAATTTTAATCGCCACATCAGAACGTGAACCTGAGATTAACTCATTGAATCGCATTTCGATAGGTTGTGTAAATTCTACTTCCATATTCGGAATTTTTTTCTCAATGGCTGCTTTAATTTTATCTGCTAATTCGTCTTTTGTTTCCGCTGAAACCCATTCCGATTTTGGTTTTAGTTTTACAATCACATCACTTTCTTCCATACTCATAGGATCTGTTGGCACTTCGGCTGCACCAATTCTACTAACAACTTGAGAAACTTCAGGGAAATTCTTTAGAATGATAGCTTCAATTTTTGTAGTGGTTTCAATGGTTTTGGTTAATGAAGTTCCTGTTTTTAAAACGGGTTGAATTACGAAATCTCCTTCGTCTAATGTGGGGATGAATTCGCCTCCCATTGTACTAAATATACCAACTGCTAAAACTAATAATCCTGCAGCGCCATAAATTACTTTTTTAGTGTTATCCAAAGCCCAAGTAATAACAGGTAAATACCAAGAATTCAATTTATTAATCAAACGATTGGAAAACGAATTTGGATTTTCTTCTCTAGGTTTTAAAAATATGGAAGAAACTACAGGAACATAGGTAAAACAGAATAACATCGCTCCAACTAAAGCAAAACTAAACGTCATTGCCATAGGTTTGAACATTTTTCCTTCTACTCCAGAGAGCGACAATATTGGAATGAAAACGATTAAGATAATCAACTGTCCGAAGATAGCCGAATTCATCATTTTTGAAGCACTTTTATAAGTAATTTGATCAATTTCGTCTTGACGTTCTTTTTTAGTTAATCCGACTAATTGATTTGATTTTGAAGCAATTTGAAAGGCTATAAATTCGACAATAATTACCGCACCATCAATGATAATTCCAAAGTCGATAGCACCTAAACTCATTAAGTTCGCATCGATTTTAAGAATATTCATGAACGAAATGGCAAACAACAAACATAGCGGAATTACAGAAGCTACAACCAATCCTGAACGCCAGTTTCCTAGTAAAAGAACTACTACGAAAATAACAATCAAACAACCCAAAATTAAGTTTTCGGCTACTGTGAAAGTCGTTTTGCCTACTAATTCGCTTCGTTCTAAAAATCCGTTGATATGAACGCCTTCTGGCAAGGTTTTCTCGATTTCTGTTACTCGATGTTTTACGTCGTCAATTACTTGTTTGGAATTGGCTCCTTTTAGCATCATCACTTGACCTAAAACCTTCTCTCCTTCTCCATTTCCTGTGATGGCTCCAAAACGATTGGCGTGACCAAATTTTACTTGTGCAATATTCTTAACGTAAACCGGATTTCCGTTTACATTTTTAACGACAATGTTTTCAATATCTTCTAGTTTTGTTACTCGACCTTCACCACGAATAAAATAACTTTGATTGGTTTTTTCAATGTAAGAACCGCCTGCAATGCTGTTGTTTTTCTCAATTGCTTCAAAAAGTTCGTTAACCGAAATATTCATCGCTTTCAAACTCGAAGAATGAATGGCAATTTCGTATTGTTTTAAATAGCCACCCCAAGTATTGATTTCTACAACCCCTTTTATTCCAGATAATTGACGTTTTACTACCCAATCTTGAATAGTTCGTAAATCGGTAATCGTATAGCGATCTTTGAATTCAGGTTTAACTTCTAAGGTGTATTGATACACTTCTCCTAAACCTGTTGTTATTGGTCCCATTTCAGGAGTACCAAAACCTTGTGGAATTTTCTCTGTAGCGGTTTTGATTTTTTCAGCAATTAATTGTCTTGGTAAATATGTTCCCATGTCTTCTTCAAAAACGATGGTTACTACAGATAAACCAAATTTTGAAATTGAACGAATTTCTTTTACACCAGGTAAATTCGCCATTTCTAATTCCACGGGATACGTGATATATTGTTCGATATCTTGTGTGGAAAGATTTCGAGAAGTAGTGATAACTTGTACTTGATTATTGGTAATATCAGGAACAGCACCAATAGATATTTGGAATACCGAAAATATTCCGTAACCAAAGACTCCAAGTGTAAAAAGGAGTACAATTAGTTTGTTTCGTAAACTTAAAGCAATTATTTTTTCTAACATTTTATTAAAATTATAATAAACGAATAGCATTTATCGGACAAACCGATAAACACATTAGCATCATTAAAAATGATTATTTACAAAAAATGTTAGGCTATTTTAGGGGGTAACCAAATAGTAGTTATCAAATGTGATTTGAAAGACTGGTGGTAAAAAAACTTCTGCTTACTGGAAATTACAGCTTTTACAGGCTGAATTTGAAAATTAGTATTGTTTACCAATAAGAAAACCGTTGATGCAATTTCAAAAGTTTTAAAAGGCAAATCTTGATGCTCTTCTGGGTTGTTTTCTGCGTTTTTGGAATAATGCGATTCCAAAAAATCAATAAAAGAAATTGACGTTGGAATCAACTCATTTTTGTGTTCAATGTAATGTTCGATTAAATTCGGAATTTTCAATAATTGACCTATCGATGTGTTAGCACACATAAATACTGAAATTAGAAAAAGAGCAATTAGCTTGTTCATTTTAATCGAATTATCAAAATACATTACAAAGGTAAAGAATAAAAGTGTTGTATTTCTTAAGAACTACTTAATGTTAGTTAATCAATTTAACTTTCATTTTTCCATTTTTGAATCGTTCACTCGCTATTTGATAATAAGAAATAGTTTTATTTTTTAAGGAATTATTTCTGAAATGCTGTAGTTCTAGAGTTTTATTATTTGAATTCCATTGATATTGATTTACTTTTTTTCGGTCGTTAATTTCAGTAAAAGTAGTCCCTTCTAACAAGCCTAAGGTTCTGTAATTTCCTAAAAATGCTCTTTCATCAGAAGTTTTCATCTTTGAAATATCCTTACCGAAAAAACTTGAAGTATAATTCCAGTTAAAGTAACCAAAAAGTGTTGGTATTAAATCAATTTGCGAAACTAATTTATCAATCTTTTGATTTTTTGTATTCAAATTATAAATAATAGCTGGAATGTGATGTTTATCTACATTTATTTCCCATTTACCTGCACTACTAGCACAATGATCTGCCACAATAACAAAAACAGTATTTGAAAACCATTTTTTTGTTTTTGCTTGTTTTATGAATTGTCCTAATGCAAAATCAGTATATTTTACTGCTGCTTCTCTAGTTCCTTGTTTTAAATCAATTTTATTATTAGGAAAACTATATGGCTTATGATTAGAAGTTGTCATTATAAATTGAAAAAAAGGTTGATTTGAATTAGATTCTAAATCGGCTTTTTTTAAAGATTGCTTGTAAATGTCTTCATCACAAATTCCCCAAGCGTTTTCAAAAGTTACTTCACTATCTGGAATAGTTGTTCTTGTTGTACTAATCTCATCAGATAATGGATTTCCTCTATCTCTATCAATTATATTAAATCCTTGACCTCCGAAAAACGTATTCATGTTATCAAAGTAACCATCGCCTCCGTAAATAAAATCGAGTTGATAGCCTTTTTGTTTTAAAACAGTGGCAATAGAAAATAAACTGTTATTGCTTTGTCTTCTTACGATACTATTTCCTGGCGTTGGTGGAACACATAGTGTTAAAGCTTCCATGCCACGAACCGTTCTTGTTCCAGTTGCATACATATTTTTGAAAAAAACACCTTCATTAGCTAATTGATTTACATTAGTAGTTAAGTTCTCTGAATTTCCAAATTCTTTTAAATAATCAGCACTAAAGCTTTCGATACAAATTAAAATTATATTAGGTTTTACTTCTTTAGTTCCGTATATATATCTTGAAATGTCATCATAATTTGTAGAACTAAAATTCTCATCTGATGCTAATAAATTAGATTTTACAATTTTGTAAGCCAACTTTTTATCCAATTTTGGATAAAATAAATCATAGTCTAATTCGTTTGAGCGAAAAGCAGCAAAAAAAGAAAAAACTCCATTTTTAGATAATTCATTTTCATAAGTATTTGAGCTCCATTCAGCTTTTTTATTATCTAAAATTGAAAATAGACTGACAACTAATAGTAAGTAAACAAATAAGATTGCAATTCGGTTTGAAAATTTTGGTTTTGAACTGAATGCTGTTTTGAATATTTCGTTCTTATTTAGCAAATAAAATATAATTAAAATACAACTTAGTAAAACCAAAATTATTATTGGTAAAGGATAAGATTGATTAATATTTTCTATAACCTCATACGTATAAATTAAATAATCAACCGCAATAAAATTAAATCTTGTATTGAATTCATCCCAAAAAGGAA
Source organism: Flavobacterium sp. (assembly GCF_023151265.1). Taxonomy (GTDB): domain Bacteria; phylum Bacteroidota; class Bacteroidia; order Flavobacteriales; family Flavobacteriaceae; genus Flavobacterium. The sequence continues at coordinate 8,404 of NZ_JAKLJH010000007.1, read as the reverse complement.
ACTCTGCAAAAAAAGAGAATAAAACAACAAAAAATGACAAAGAAAGAATAGAATAATTGGTAATAATATCTATTTTTTTTCCAATCCATGATGAAGGTAGTAGCGTTAAATAAACGATATAGATAAATAAAAATGATAAACCTACAGCAATATCAAAGATGAAACCTTTCCCAAAAATCTTGAAGACTGAATAGATTGATAATTCTAATTTATCAATTGACATTGTTGCTAATATTGTTCTAACAATAGTTGATAAAACTATATAACCTATAAAAAAATAGATAGCAACTAAATAACGATTATATAATAATTTAAGATTCATAACTACAAGTAAGAATAATAAGTAATTGAAAGAATAACTATAGAAATTAGAACAGCAAAAGAAACAGCTCCAGCGGCAATATCTTTAATAAATCCTATTTTGTGATGATAATCTGGATGAATAAAATCACATATTTTTTCTACTGCAGTGTTTAGACTTTCTATTGCTAAAATAAATGCAATACAAAATAATTGAACAATCCAATCTGATTTGGATAATCCAACATACAAGCCAAAAGCAATTAATAGTAGTGAAATAATTGTTTGTGTGATTATAGCGTGTTCTGTTTTTATCAATAAAAACATTCCATACAAAGCAAATTTGAGACTCTTTAATCGTCCAAACACAAATGATTTCATAAATTAAAATTTAATCAAATGTATTGGTTCAACGTCCAAAAATGCTTAAGGATTACTTAATAGAAAATTAAGATTTAATTAAATTTAAGAATAAAACTAGTGCCTTCGTTCAATTTACTGTTTACCATTATCCCTACATTAAGTAAATCACATAAACGCTTTACAATTGAAAGACCAATCCCAGTTCCTTTGATTTCAGGATGATTGGAAACATCGGAACGATAAAAAGAATTAAAAATTTTATTCAAATCTTGTTCTGAAATTCCAACTCCATTATCAGAAACGGTAAAGATGATTTCCGTTGGAGTTTTCTCTAATTGTAAAACAATTTTCCCGTTATCATGAGAATATTTAATCGCATTAGAAATCAAATTACTAAAAATAATAGAAACCAAATAATTATCGGATTGAATATAATAATCATCTGAAAAATCAGCTTTTATTTTGAGTTTTTTACTTTCTATTTTGTCTGAAAAACGAGTTAAATTATCTAAAATTAAAGCATTCAAGTAAATCGATTCTTGCTTTACGTTTTGTTTTTGATTTTCAAATCGAGCCAAAAGTAACAATTGATCTACCATGTGATTTAATCGATCGACTTCCGAAATACAGAATTGAATTTTCTCCTCATATTCTTGTTGGTTTCTTGGCTTTCGAATTAAAACTTCCATCGTTCCTTTCATTACGGCTAATGGCGTTCTTAATTCATGCGAAGCATCAGAAGTGAATTGTTTTTCTCTATCAACAGCGTTTTCAATTCGATTTAAAAGATTGTTGATATTTTCGGATAAAACGTATAATTCATCTTTATTTTGAGGTAACGGAATTCGCGTTTTTAAATTATCTTTAGTGATTTGACTCGAAGTTTCGATAATAGTTTGAACTGGTTTTATGCTTCTACCAGCAAAAAAACGAGCTATTAAGAATAGTAAAATCAGGATTAGTGGAAACGTAATCAAGAGGATATTTTTTAATATCAAAACAATTTCAAAATCTTCCATTGACATGGCTACAACTAAAAATCCAACAACTTTATTATTATTGATAATAGGTGTTTGAATTTGTCTAATAGGAATTTTATTAAGTTCAGAATTTACAAAAATATCATTTTGTGAAGTGTCAAATAACTTTAAATCAGCATTTTTTAAATTTGGTGATTTATCAATGATTTTTTTATTGATGTCATAGAATTCTACAAAAACCGGATTTACATTTATTGAATTGTGTTCACGAGCTCGCCATTGGTCAACTTGAATAAAAAAAGTATCATTTTCATCAGTTGAAACATCATCTAAATGCTTTGTTAATTCTTCTTTAACTTCTTCGTTAATATGATCATTAACACTATATTTTACAATATGAAAGATAAAAAGAAAAACGATTGCAATAAAAACAGAACCACTCACAATGTAGTTAAAAGCAATTCTATTTTTAAATGAAAATGAAAACATAATTAGCGTTCTATAGATTCGAAATTAGGTTCAATGTGGATTAAAACATGACCTAATTCTATTAGTTCTTTTCGTAAAGTATCTTTTAAATGATGCGCAATATCATGGCCTTCTTTAACCGATTTATTACCATCTACCATAACGTGTAAATCTACGTGATATTTCATTCCGGCCTTTCTAATGAAGCATTTTTCAATACAAATTACACCTTCAACAGAATGAGAAATTCGCTTAATTTCAACTTCCAAATCCTGATACAAATGTTCGTCCATAATTTCTCCTAAAGCAGGTCGGAAAATTTTATAGCAATTGTACAAAATAAACACAGAAGCCAATAAAGCTGCCCAATCATCCGCTGATTCATATCCTTTTCCAAAATAAAGAGCAATAGATATTCCTATGAAAGCCGCAACCGAAGTAATTGCATCGCTTCTATGGTGCCAAGCATCGGCTTTTAGTGAACTACTATTGGTTTCAATGCTTTTTTTCATGACAATTTGAAACGAAATTTCTTTCCAAAGAATGATGGCTCCTAAAACAAAAAGCGTAAAAGGTCTTGGTAATTCGTGCGGTGTTTGAATGTTTTGAATACTTTCGTAGGCAATAACTGTAGCCGAAGTAATTAAGAAACCTACCACCAAAAAAGTAACCAAAGGTTCGGCTCTTCCATGTCCGTAAGGATGGTTTTCATCAGCGGGTTTGTTCGAATATTTAATTCCGAAAAGCACTAAAAAAGAGGCAAACACATCTGCTGTAGATTCAATAGCATCAGCAATCATGGCGTACGAATTTCCGAAATATCCTGTAATACCTTTAATTAATGCTAATAAAGTATTTCCAATGATGCTAAAATAAGTCGCTTTGATGGCTTTTTCTGTGTTTGGCATGCTAAATTTCGTTTGCGATATACCCTACTCCTCTAATGGTTTTAATTAAATCTTGGTCTTTAGTTAAATTCAATTTCTTTCGGATGGAATTCATAAACACATCAATAACTCCTGTATCGTATTCAAAATGAATGTCCCAAACGTCTTCAATAATGTTCGTTCGGGTGCAAACTTGACCTTTGTTTTTAATTAGATATTCAAGTAATTCAAATTCTCGTTGTGTCAAAGATACTTCTTTATTGTCAACAAAAACCTGAAATTTTGACTTGTCAAGCGTAATATTTCCTAAAGTTAAAACTTTTATTTCATCTTTAGTTCTAAAATGAATTTTGATGCGTTCTAACAGTTCATCAAACGAAAATGGTTTCTTTATATAATCATTCGCGCCAGCTTTCAAACCTTCAATAGTTTCTTGAACGGTATCCTTAGCCGTTAGGAAAATGATGGGTAAATTGTTTTTTTCTAGTCGAATATTTTTACAAACGTCTATTCCTTGCATTTTGGGTAACATCCAATCCAATAAAACCAAATCTATTGGAAGTTCAAGTGCTTTTTTTAAACCTTCAACACCATCAAAAGCTGAAGAAATGGTATAATTTTCTTCTTCTAAACCTTGTTTTAGAAAATCTACAATTCCTTTTTCGTCTTCTACAATTAAAATATGCATGTTATTGAACTTTATTGAACAAATTTTACTCCGAAAGTGAAAATATTTGCTGATAATCCGTCATTTCTATCATAGTGATTGAATCTGAAATCGATATTTTTTAAGCCGAATTTCCAAATTTTCATATTGGTGAAAATATCGGTGTAATTAATTCCAAAACCATATTGATTGGCAGCAAAAGTCGATAAATCATAATCAGAAGTATAGAATTTATCTGTAGAAACATGTCCTTCGTATGGCGCAAAATATTTCGATTGCTGCTGCGTGTAATAACGGAACATTGGAATAACCGTAAACTTATCCGTTAATTTATACGGAATTTCAATATTGAAAGTGTGTGATGAAATATCCCAATCATCAAAATAATAACGATAATAGGTTCTCAGCGTGAATTTTTCATTCAAATAGAAATTCCATCGCGTACCAATTGGTAACTTAAATCGCGAATCAGGTAAACGCTCAATATCATCTGCTAATTGAAATTCGTTTATAAAGAAATCGCCTTTGTCAGCAAAATAAACACGTTGATAAGGGGTTGAAAGTAAACCATTTTGATATAAAACATCCATAAAAATAGAACCTTGCACTTTTTTAGTTACCACTTGAGAAAATGCCAAACTTAAAGCAAATGAATTTCTATTTTTCTTATCATGTTCTTTAAAATTTACTGGATTGTAAACTTCTGAAGAAATTTGTCCTGGTGTAATAACGAAATCATCATAAATTCCACCATTCATTCCGCCATAATCTACAAAATCTTGTAATTCTTTTGGATAAATTGGTTTCCAAGTATCTAAATAAACATTAGCATTTACAGAAACTTCAGAGTTTTTTCCATTGAATAGTCTAGAAACACCTCCACCAAAACCAATAGACGAATAATCGTATTCCACAGAACCCGAAATATGCCCGTTCCAAATCGTATTTCTATCGTCTGAACTGTGACTGTAATTTAAAACTAATGAAGTCAAAACATCTTGTGCAGAAGCTCCAGAACTAGCTTGCCAAGGACTTGGAGTATTACTATCAAACGGATTGATATTTCCAGATGAAGCAGATGAATACGCAGAAATTCCGGCATCAACCGTTAATACATCATCATCGTTAAGGGGAATTGCAACCACAAATGTTGGTGTAATATTAGTTAATTCCTCCATACCATTTCCACCCGAAACAGCGGAGTGAATACCGTCTTGTTTGTAGTAGCTCATTAAGAAATCTACTTCAATAGTTTCCAAAACACGTTTTTTATAAACTACTTCCGTTGAATCTTTCTCTTGAGAAAAACCAAATGTAGTTGTAAGAAACAAAATTATACTTAATTTTTTCATAAACCAATTACCTTTTACCTAATTACATCCACAACCACCACCAGTTTTTCCACCATTAGCACCCGAAGCTGCTTCGCGATACACTTGAAACGTAGTTTCAAAACGCTCTGAACTTCTGGCTGAAAGTTTCATTTCGGGATCATTGATATATTGTTTGTCGTACTCTTTTACGGTGTTGCATGAGATTGCCGAAAAAACAACTATTACAACTAAAATTAACTTTTTCATTTATTGATATTTTTTAATGTCTATATTTTTTGATGTATGAATCACTCCTTTGTCATCTACTATAATGCAACCAATTCCTTTTAATTGATTTATTAAATCTAAACCTACATCAACTCCTAAAACGAATATTCCAGTAGCCAAAGCATCTGCGATTTCAGTTTGTTTTGCAAAAACAGAAACACTCACAATTCCTGAAGCCGGATAACCCGTTCTTGGATCGATAATGTGCGAATAACGTTTCCCGTTGAAGGTAACATACTTTTCATAACTTCCTGAAGTTTCAACCGCAGAATCGTCTAAAGGAAAAGTTGCGAACACTTTATTTTTGTTCATAGGATTTACAATTCCAACGGTCCAACTCTTATTATCTGGTTGCTTTCCCCAAGTATTAATATCTCCTGAAACATTCACTAATCCAGATTTACATCCTTTCACTTGAAGTAATACTTTAATCTTATCAGCGATATAACCTTGACCAATTCCCCCAAGACCTAATTTCATTCCTTTATTTTTAAGGAAAATTGTGGTGTCTTTTGGATTTAGAATAATATTTTGATAGCCAACTTTTTCTACTGATTTTTTGATAGCTTCTTCTGATGGCATTTCTTTCATACTTCCATCGAATTTCCAAATCTTATCCATTGAAGCATAAGAAATATCAAAAGCTCCAGAAGTTAATTTCGAAATCTTAGTGGCACGTTCAACTAAATCATAAACTTCTTGATCTACTTTTACAGGTTGAATTCCTGCATTCTGATTAACTTTAGAAATTTGAGTCGTAGGAATCCAATCTGAAATTAAGTTTTCAATTCGTTTAACTTCATCAATGGCTAAATTGGTAAAATAATTACCTTCCAGAGAATCTTTAGCTACCACGGTAATTTCAAACGGACTCCCTAACAAACTTTGCTTTTTCTTGAAAATTTGCTGTGCTAAGCCCAATTGGGTAACCAAAAGAAAAACTAATACTTTTTTCATTTTCTGTCGATTGCATGAATCATTTTGATATACTCTTCTGGAGAAACGTTTTTAAAGCCCATTTTTCCTAAAACTTTTCCGTTTTTATCCAAAATTACAACCAATGGAAAACTACCTTCAACATTGTATTTATCTGCTAATTTTCTGTTGTGTTCGGTTTGCTCTTTTGATAAAGTATTGGCTTTTTTTCTAGGAAAATCGGCACGAACTACAATCCATGATTTTTCAGCTTCATTTTTAAAAGCTTGTGAATGCCAAATGGTTTTATCTAACTTGATACATGGTGCACACCAATCGGAACCTGAAAAAACAATAATGATGTTCTTATCTTGCTCAGAGGCTTGTTTTTTGGCGTCATCGAAATTATAATTCCAATTTTGAGAAACTGCAAAATGGGTAATTGAAAAGGCAATTAAAAAAAGTAACTTTCTCATTTCATTTAAATTTATATCAAATGTAACGAGAAAAAGTATTGGATTGTATTTTTTTGTACTGAAATTAAGCGAAAATTAAGTTAGCTATATAACAGCTTAGCTTCTGAAATAACAGCAATTAAAACCTCATTATCAATTTCTTCAAGTGAATAATAACGAAGAGATTTCACCGTATTTCTATTCTCGTCAACTAAAACTTCCTGATTATTTTTTAGTTCAAAACCTTTAGCAAAACCTACATCTAAAAAACCTTTTTTATGATTAGAGCCAAATAACAAAAAGGCTTTTTCTTGAAATATACATACGGAATACCCCATTTGAAAAGCAGTTCACTATTACCCAGCTCTTGTTCAACTACAGAAATGACATGAAGAATCATGGCTTGATATTTTTCTGGTTGACTAAGTATGTAAGCTTCTGTAGGTTTCATTTTTAATTTAAACTAGATTTTTTAGCTTCAACTAGTAAGCGATTGCTATATTTTAATAATTTGAATGCTACCCAACCTATTAAGGCAACTAAAATTATTATTCCAACAATATAACCAAATAAAAAAGGAAAACCTTCTTTTTTGTATTCACTTATTTGCGATAATGTATTGAATGATGACATTAACAAAAGTATAAAAATGAATATACTCACCCCTTTTAATAAATATCCTAGAATTTTCATCTGATTTTTTTTCAAAAATAACCCAAAAAAAGTTTGGTCAGCAAATTATTTATTATTTACTTTGTATTTCAAAGTACTTTAAAATGGAAAACGAAAAATATCTAAATGACATTAGCGAAATTAAAAATTTGATGAACAAATCGTCACGTTTTATTTCCTTAAGTGGTTTGTCTGGAATTTTAGCAGGCGTTTATGCTATAGTTGGTGCATGGTTAGCATACAAAACTATTTACTTTGACACTTCTACAATGGGTGCTTATCGCGATTTAATAATTTCGGAAGAAGCAGTTATTAGTTTGTTAATAATTGCAGCTTCTGTTTTAATTTTATCTATTCTAACTGGAATTGTATTGAGCATTCGTAAAGCTAGAAAAAGTAACGAAAATGTTTGGAATGCAGCTTCTAGACGATTAGTTATCAATTTCATGATTCCGTTAGCAACAGGAGGTTTTTTTATTATCTTTTTAATTGAAAAAAACATGTTTGGACTAATCGCTCCCCTAACCTTAATATTTTACGGACTAGCTTGTGTAAATGCCAGTAAATATACCATTGGAGATGTTCGCTATTTAGGAATTACGATGATTGCTTTAGGTTTATTATCGACTTGGTTCTTAGGTTACGGATTGTTGTTCTGGGCATTAGGTTTTGGCGGATGTCATATTTTATACGGAAGTTTAATGTATTTTAAATACGAGAGAAAGTAAAATGTGGTTATTTGGATTAGCATTTTTATTTATATTTTTTTTAATTGTATCTATAATTTTATTCATATTAAAGTTAATTTTTAAGAAAAAAATATTTAATACTCTTAACATAGCTTGGTGGATTTTTTTTGTTTCAATTCCATTTATATTAATGATTTTATCATTTTTTACATCAAAAAAAGAAGTAGAAAAAGAAAATATTATTGGAGACTATATAATTGACAGAACTAAATGTTCGGTTAAACAAGCAGATTGGCAATACAATCATTACAGATTTAAAATTACAGAAGATGATAAAATTTACTTTTATATAACAAACAAAGAGCAAATTATTAAAACAATTAAAGGAAATGTAACATATACACACA
>NZ_JAKLJH010000200.1 GCF_023151265.1 Flavobacterium sp. | reverse complement strand
TTTCATTTCCCAATTCAACAAGCGTTTTCTCATCATCAACATTTTTTCCTTCTGTAAAGTAGGCTTTAAACAAACGCTCTTCTATCGCGTTGCCTTTGTTTTTTGTTTTTGCTAATTGGATCAAACAGTGTGCTTTTAATGAGTTTGCAACAATGGCTTTGTCAAAGTCATACGTCAAACCTACTTCTTTCGCCATATTGGTAACATGTGCATTCATTTCTTTAGCTTGCTCCAGCGACCAGCCTTTTATTTCGGCTAAATATTGATTGATGTTTTTCCCGGTATCTGTTTTCATATTTGGATTCAGCATATAGCTTTTCCAAATGATCTCTACATGTTCTTTGTTTTCAAACTTTGTTAATGCAGCTTCCAGTCTGCGTTTTCCGATATAACAAAATGGACACATGATGTCCGACCAAATTTCTATTTTCACGATTATTGTTTTTAGATCTTTGCAAAGATACTCATCTTACTAAAAACTACCTCTGGCCTGTATCGTTTCGATTTCATTCAACGAAAAATGAATGTTTGAGAATATAGTAAAATAAAAAGAGCGGGTGTGTTTCGCTTTCGCTGTTCACACTCGCTCTTTTGGGGGTGGCGCCATCAGGAGAAACTGCTAACAAATTTAACGAACATTTAGAGCTAATTTTGGACTTTATGGGGGTTTTAGAGCACGAACCGGAATTATTGGAACGTATTAAAGCTACCGAAAAGACCGAGCCTAAATGAACGAAAACTTAAAGAACCTTCTCCTGATAAAGCCGACTTAAAAAGCCCCTATATTGGGTTTATTTTGGGAACAAAGATATAATTAAAAGTAAAAAGAAACTGGAAATTCGAGGTATTTGCCAATGATTATTTCAAGACCTCACCAAAGCAAGTTTTAGCCCTATTTTGCTCGCCTTTGCAGAAATTAAGTGACCTGTAGGTTGAATTTTTGGATGAACTAATTTAGGTTAAGAAGACCCGAAATGATTTTCATTAAAAGTTAAATATATAGAGGAAATAAAGGAGCCAAGGTTTTTTGGCTCCTTTTTAACAAAAGTCACAAATGAACTATGCCTTTTTCCATTCTCTCTCCCTAAAAACTTCGTCTAATTGAGGTTTGGTATTGTGATTTGAATAGTTGCTCATAGTTTTAACTCCTATTCCTGCAATTATTCCTAAAACATCAACTTCTGTATATCCGACTTTAATAAATTCCTCTATTTCACTTTTTGGAGCAAAACCTCTTGTTGAAGTTAATATTCGAGTGAGTTTTGATAGAGCTCTCAGTTTTGGATCAGGTATTTGCCTTCCTTCTCTTATTGCGTCTGTCACTTCTTTTGGAACCATAGTCATTTTATCTCCAACAAAACTATGAGCCGCAACACAATACTCGCAGTCATTTTCATACGCTACTGAAAGAAAAATCACGTCTTGTTCAACAGGACTAAATCCCGAATTTGATCGGAAACTTGCATATGAATAAGTGTAAGCATCCAGTAAGGCTGTGTTTTTTGCCATGCGTTCATACATGTTTGGGACAAAACCTAATCCCTTTTTAGTGTTCTCAAGAATTTCATTTGCTTTTTGAGAATGCGAGGTGTTTTCTAATTTTAAATTTACCATAATTTGCTTTTTTAATTATTTAACTTAAGTGATTTAATTGCACAAATTTCCATCAATTGTTTCAATGCTATTTTTCTGTTTAGCTCAATTAATTGTGTAAAAGGGTTAATTGTGCTTGTGATTTGGACAATTTGAAACTCTTAAATCCCAACTCCAATTACCCGCACCTTTTATTAGGGTAAATAAACTCATCATAATTACTATAGCTGGCATTATTGGTATTTGTGGCTGAGCGGGAAAGGCTGCCGGATTTTCTACTACAATGTGAACATAAATAGCAACAAGCATTATAGGTAAAATAAGCGCAGCACTTACTCGAGAATAAATCCCAATTAAGAGTAATCCTCCTAGTATAACCTCAAGAACAGGAACTAACCAATATATTGTTTCGGAAAAAGGAATTTGTGCTTCCTGAAGTTGTATACCCCAAGCTGATCCAAATTGTTCAAAACCAATCTTCATTATACCAGTCATTAAAAATATTATTCCTAAAAAAAATCTGTTAGTGGCAAGCAAGCTACTTGCGCTAGTGTTTGTTAAATTTCTCATTTTGTTATTTTTTAAATTAAAAATTGAATGTAGTTCCAACTGGAAGTGAATAGTATTCTTTAGAAATTACTTTGTAATTTTCTTTTGAGACGGTCTTTCCCGTTTCTAAATAGTACTTTAATCCTATAAGTACACTTGTGAGCATTTTCTTAAACATGCTGCGTACAAGCACGGCCATGAAAGCGGGCTTAGTATTATATTCTGCCTCCATGTTTACTTTAGTCTTACTTGGAGAAAGTTCCTCAAGCTTAATTTTAATCTGCATATGCTTTACCAAAGGCATATTTCCACCAATCGTATCAATGACAATTAGGTTGTATTCTTCAACTCCAATAACTTTTTCTCGGATAAAAGTTTTTTTGTCAATATTGCATTGTCGCTCACAACCCACCTCACCTTGATTAGAAGTTGTATCATGTGAACCCATAATGTTCGGATTATACAGATGAGTTTGCCCAAAGCGATTAAACAATATGTCCCACACTTTTTCTCGTGAAGCATTTATTAGAACAGTTTCTGTTTGAATTAATTTTGAATTTTCCATTTGTTTTTAATGTTTTGATTTACAACACAAAAATGGAAAGACTTCGGGAATTACTTTTTTGTTTTTAGTTCAATGGTTTGTTCATTCGGTTCAGTCTATATTCAGAAGGAGATTGTTTGAATTCCAAATGAAATAATTTGGAAAAATGCGCTATATCGTT
>NZ_JAKLJH010000006.1 GCF_023151265.1 Flavobacterium sp. | reverse complement strand
GAAAAGGTTCACCCCAATATCTTTGTCGAGAGAAAACAGCATCGCGTAAACGGTAATTTACTTTGGCGTTTCCTGCTCCAATTTTTTCTAATTCTTCGATGATTTTTTTAGTTCCTGATTTGTAATCTAATCCGTTTAAGAAATCAGAATTTACTAATTCAAAACCGCCTTTTTCACCGTAAGCGGCTTCTGAAATATCTTGGTTGAAAATATTTTTAATTTCTGGCATTCCATGAGTTCCTTTGAAGAAATTTGCGAAAGCATAATCACGCTCATCACCACATGGAACCGCCATCACCGCACCTGTTCCGTAACCTGCCAATACGTAATCGCCAATCCAAACAGGAATTGGTTCTTTCGTAAAAGGATGTTCCGCATACGCACCTGTGAAAACTCCAGAAATGGTTTTAACATCTGCCATTCTTTCTCTTTCCGAACGTTTTGCTGTTGCTTCAACATACGCCTCAACTGCAGCTTTTTGTTCTGGAGTAGTGATTTGAGCAACCAATTCGTGTTCTGGAGCTAAAGTCATAAACGTAACACCGAAAATCGTATCAGGTCTTGTTGTGAAAACCTCAACTTGAAACTTGGAACCTGAAACTTGAAACTTAACTGTTGCTCCAACTGATTTTCCTATCCAGTTTCTTTGAGATTCTTTGATGGATTCACTCCAATCGATTTCGTTTAAACCTTGTAACAAACGTTCCGCGTAAGCTGAAATTCGCATGCTCCATTGTGTCATTTTCTTACGAACAACTGGATGTCCACCACGTTCTGAAACGCCGTTTACAATTTCGTCATTCGCTAAAACGGTTCCTAAAGCTGCACACCAGTTTACTTCGGTTTCAGCTAAATAGGTTAATCTATATTGTAATAATACTTTTTGTTGTTCTTCTGATGAAAATGATTTCCAATCTTCAGCTGAAAATGGTGCAATATTATCATCACAAACCGCATTTACATTCGCATTTCCGTTTTTCTCGAATTCTTGAATTAAGGTGCAAATGCTTTCTGCTTTATCCGAATTTTTGTTGTACCAAGATTCAAATAATTGAATGAAAATCCACTGCGTGTGTTTGTAATAATCTGGATTTGAAGTACGAACTTCACGACTCCAATCGAAAGAAAAACCAATTCTATCCAACTGATTTCTGTAACCTTGAATCGTATTTCCTGATTTATCCACACCACCTTCGATATTCATACGAGTGGTATCGGCTGGATGTTGTCCGGTTTGAATCGCATATTGTTCAGCTGGTAAACCAAATGAATCGTACCCTTGCGGATGCAACACATTAAAACCTTGATGTCTTTTATATCTTGCTACAATATCAGAAGCAATGTAACCCAGCGGATGCCCAACGTGCAAGCCCGCTCCAGAAGGATAAGGAAACATGTCTAATACATAGTATTTTGGTTTTTCTGAATGGTTAGATGCAGCAAAAGTTTGATTTTCTGCCCAATATTGTTGCCATTTGGCTTCGATTTTTTCGTGGAAATATTTCATCTTGTAACGTTGTCGGTTTTCTGTTATCGGTTTTATCCGAAAAATAAAGGTGCAAAAATACGTTTTATAAAACTTTTATAAAACTAATCTTTAAAATATAGTGTTCCGTTTGGATTAGCATAGCCTTTGAAGTTTTTGTTTTCGTCTTCTAATGCGATGTATTCTATTGCTTCCAACAAGGAAATTCCTTTACTAATGGAGTATTTAATTTCTCTAACAGGATACGGATAATACATAGGAAGTAACGTCAATACATAATCTGAATTACTATAATAACTAATGTATGCCGAATGTTGGTTTCCTTTTTTTACTCTCAAGAAACTTGGACTTTCCGAATTAAATATGATACTATCAAATTCAATCGATAATTTGATTTCTTTCTTTTCAGAAACCAATCCAAACAAGTTGTTTTTCTTAACCAAAAACACTTGTTTTTTAAATGATGGTGTTATAGTGTATCCCATTTTAATTTCGTCATATTCAGCCGGCAGAATAAAAGTATGATTAACATCAATAACACCATATTTCATGATTTTGGTTTTTTTATCCAACACTCCAACTTTAAAATAATTTTTAGAACCCGAATCATATTTTTTTTCAGATTTCATAGGCTCAAGAAAATCATATTCCACACTTTTTTGAAATGGAAATTGATATACTAAACCAAATTTATTTTTCTTTTGATAAATAATATAATTGAAATAGATTTGAATGCTGTCGTTATCAGGCTTATCTTCTGTGATAACACCTATGGTTTTGAAAACTTCAATTTTATCTGCTTTAACTGGGAATTTTAAAGTTTTTTTATTTTTAGTAACATTGTTTGAAACCTCAACTTCTATTTGATTGTCTTTTAAAACATATTTGTAATACGAAGTTCCTTTTGGAGTTTTTCTGATGCTTTTCCCCCTTCCTGGTCCATCTCCACTTCCAGAACCAGTTCCTGAATAACCTCTTGGTTCATCAACAACCATTTCACTATCCATATTTGGAACTGCAATATTATCATCGTAATTGTTATATCCTTCTTTTTTCTTTTTTGGCCCTGTATTTTCTTGAATATACTGACTGTCTTTTTTTTCATCTAAAAGAATGATTCGACTTTCTTCTACTTTAAAATATTTAGTTTCAACCGCACTTGTTGCTGTTTGTTTTACATAAGCAATTGCTAATTCTTCTTTTGATTTTTTATTGTCTAATTCTATCGAAAAAACGTCTTTTAACACATAACTTAACTTGTTATCATTGTAATAATCCAAATTTACTAACGATTCTCTTCCTTCTAAATCCTTTATATAAAATCCAATAATAAAAGTTGTATCATAACGCTTGTCATTTCCTTTAATTCCTTTTAAATAAGAAAGCGGTTGATTAATTAGTAATTCCCCTTTTGTGTTGTATAAGTAGTTGATTTCTTTTTTATCAACTCCTTTTTTAACCACAATTATCAGATTAGTTGACACATACTGCAATTTTTGAAATTCAACAGGAATAATATTTTTTGAACCCAAATAAACTCCTGAGTTATTTCCTGAAGTCACTTCAAAGAAAAACTTTTCATTACTTGAAGCTTTTCGTATAGCATCGTATTTTGGTGCGACTAAAACCTTTGCATTTTCATCGCAAAATCCCCATAAATTTCCTTCTCTATAAGGAAAAATATTTTCTTGAGCCATCAAGGTTAGTGCAAAAAAGAATAAAACTGCCGAAATCTTATATCGTAATGTCATTTTTATGAATTTAAAGCTTCAAATTTACTGATTATAAATACTAAAGTTAAAACTTTGTTGTTATATTCTATGTAAACAAAATTTCTTTACTATTTTTACGGCTTAAATAGAATTATATGGCATCATCTTTTGAAAATTACAACAAACGACGTTTGATTTCATCCTACTTTTCGGTAGTATTGAGTATCTTTTTAGTATTGTTCCTTTTAGGAGCTTTAGGACTTTTTGTAATTAATTCGAAAAAGATAACAAATGATTTTAAAGAAAACATTCCTATGACGGTTTTCTTTAACAATGATGCTAACGACTCTGTCATCAGTGCTTTTGATGTAGAAATGAAAAATGCAAAATTCATTAAAGATTATGCTTTTGTTCATAAAGACAGTGCTGCAAAAAACAACGTAGACATTGTAGGTAAAGATTTTATGGAATTTTTAGGCTTTAATCCATTACAAAATTCATTTGATATTCACTTAAAAGGTGATTATGTAATTGCTGATAGTATCAAGAAAATTGAACGTAACATTCGTAAAAACGAAATGGTTTCAGAGATTATCTACGATAAAGAATTGGTAGACATGGTAAACAATAACGTGACTAAAATTAGTTTTTGGATTTTGGTTATTAGTGCTATCTTAACTGTTGTTGCAATGTTGTTAATTAATAGTTCATTACGCCTTTCTGTTTATTCTCATCGTTTTACTATCAAAACGATGCAAATGGTTGGAGCGACAAAATCGTTCATTAGAAAACCATTTATTTGGAGAAGTATTAAACTAGGATTAATAGGTTCTGGATTGGCTATTGTTGCTTTATTGGCATTAGTGTTTTATGTAGATGGATTATTCCCAAGTTTAGGCATTGCAAAAGATTATCTTTCAATTGGAATAGTAATTTTTGGAGTATTAGTTGTTGGAATTATCATTACCTCAATTAGTACATTCTTTGCTACGCAACGTTTCTTAAATTTAAAAACAGACGATCTTTACTAGTATTCAGTGTTCAATGAAAAGTGTTCAGTGAATTAAAAAAATATAAAAATGGAAAACAACAACAAACCCGAATTTCTTTTTGACAAAGTAAATTATAAAATTCTTTTAATTGGATTAGCCGTAATTGGGCTTGGATTTATTTTAATGAGTGGTGGTGGAAGCGAAGATCCAAATGTTTTTAACGGTGACGAATTATTTAGTTTCAGAAGAATTCGTTTAGCTCCAACCGTAGTTTTAATTGGTTTTGGAATTACGATTTATTCGATTTTAAAAAATCCGAAGAAGTAATACTTTATGGATGTTTTACAAGCCATTATTCTTGCTATTATTGAAGGAATAACCGAATTTTTACCTGTTTCTTCAACGGGTCACATGATTATTGCTTCGTCCTTTTTTGGAATTGCACAAGACGATTTTACTAAACTTTTTACCATTGTAATTCAGTTAGGAACTATACTTTCTGTAATTGTTTTATACTTCAAACGCTTTTTTCAATCATTAGACTTTTACTTTAAATTATTCGTTGCTTTTATCCCAGCCGTAATTTTCGGATTATTGCTTGGTGATTTTATCGATGGTTTATTGGAAAATCCAATTACTGTTGCCGTTTCATTAATCATTGGTGGTTTTTTACTTTTAAAAGTAGATGAATGGTTTGGCAATTCGGAAGGAACAGAAATATCCTATTTAACCGCTTTTAAAATTGGATTGTTTCAATGTTTAGCGATGATTCCTGGTGTTTCGAGAAGTGGCGCCAGCATTGTAGGCGGAATGACACAAAAATTATCACGAACAACTGCTGCAGAATTTTCGTTTTTCTTAGCAATTCCAACCATGTTAGGAGCAACTTTGAAAAAATCATACGATTATTATAAAGATGGATTTGTGCTTTCTGACGACCAAATAAATTTATTAATTATTGGAAATGTAGTCGGATTTATTGTAGCCTTAATCGCTATCAAATCATTCATCGGGTTTTTAACCAAACACGGATTTAAAATTTTTGGCTATTACCGAATTGTTGCCGGAGTTGCAATTCTATTGATTCATTTCTTCGTACAAAAATTAACTATTATCTAATGAATGCCGAAGAAATTTTAGCCGGAAAAGTACTTCTAATAGACAAACCCTTGAAATGGTCATCGTTTCAAGCGGTGAACAAATTGAAATACATTTTAAAACGCAAATACGATTTACCTAAGAAATTTAAAATTGGTCACGCTGGAACTTTAGATCCTTTAGCGACTGGTTTATTGATTATTTGTACTGGGAAATTCACCAAAAACATTACCGAAATTCAGGCGCAAGCAAAAGAATATACCGGAACTATAATGGTTGGAGCTACTACTCCATCTTATGATTTAGAAACCGAAATTGACGCTACTTTTCCAACAGAACATATTACCGAAGAACTAATTTTAGAAACAACAAAACAGTTTTTAGGTGAAATCGACCAAAAACCACCTGTTTTTTCTGCCATTAAAAAAGACGGAAAACGTTTGTACGAGCACGCGCGCGCTGGCGAAGAAGTAGAAATTCAATCCAGAAAAACTACGATTTACGAATTTGAAATCACTCGAATTCAATTGCCAGAAATCGATTTTAGAGTAAAATGTAGCAAAGGAACTTACATTCGTTCGTTAGCTTATGACTTTGGATTAGCGTTGCAATCTGGTGGACATTTAACGGCGCTTCGAAGAACAAAAATTGGCGATTATTCGGTTGAAAACGCAATTACTCCTGATGATTTTGAAGAATCTTTAAGTTAAAATATTCTGAATCTGAAGTTTACAAACAAATTATTTCATATTTTTACGTAGCATAAATTTCTACTCAAATGAAAACTGCCGATAAAAAAAATAAAAATCTTGCTATTCCAGGCAAACCGATGTCTCAAAAAGCATTCGCTGACTTAATCAAAGAAGCGGAAAATGGTCCGTTTTTGACTGAAAAAGAGTTTGAAAAAAGATTTGAAGAATGGAGGCTAAACAGAAAGAAGTAGTTCGTTCTTCTTTTTATCTCTATGATATTCAAGATATTTTTGAATATGGTGAAGCTACGTTTGGTGAAAAAGCTGCCATTTACTTTTATCAAGAAATTAAATCTATCGTTCAAAGGTTAGAAACCGAATACCTACTTCATCCTGAATGTCGTCATTTGGAAACCAAAACTAAAATCTATCGCAACATTATTTTAGGCTCGTACTTAATTATTTACAGAATTCGCACCAATAGAATTGAAATTTTAAGAGCTTTTCACGGAAGTCATTCGCCAAAAATTTTAAAAACCGTCAAAAAAATAAAAATCTAATCTTTTGAAAACTTTTTTACCAAAATTATACTTAGCAAGCTTACTTCTTGTTTTATTTCAATTTAGCTTTTCGCAAAATGTAAAACTAAAAACAGGCGATATTTTATTTCAATCGATGAATTGCGGTCCACTTTGTGAAGCTATTAACGAAGTTACCGAAGGTTATCAAGGAAAAGATTTTAGTCATTTAGGAATGGTGTACATCAAAAACGATTCGGTTTTCGTAATTGAAGCTGCCGGAAAAGCAGTAAAAGTTACACCATACGAAACTTTCAAAACCTACACAAAAGAAGAAATGTTCGTAGGAAGATTAAAAAGAAAATACCGTAAATACATTCCAGAAGCCATTTCGTTTTCGTTACAACAAGTTGGTGTTCCATATGATGAGGAATATTTGTATAACAATGAAAAATATTACTGTTCGGAATTAATTTATGATGCGTTTTTGCATTCGTACAAAAAACCTTTGTTTGATTTATTTCCGATGACTTTCAAATCGCCAAAATCGAATGAGTATTTTGAAGTTTGGGCAGACTATTACGAGAAACTAAAAATGGAAATCCCAGAAGGGCAACTAGGTTGCAACCCTGGTGGAATTTCCACTTCTGATAAGTTGAATATTATTGGAACAATTGAATGATTTTTGTTTCACAAAGTCTCTCAAAGTTCAACACAAAGTCTCACAATGTTTAAGGAAAAATCTGTTTTAATCAGCGTTGTGAAACATCTGTGTCATCTGCGTTCAATTTTTTAACTCAAAACTTGCTCATGCATTTCCACAATTTCATTCTGAATCGAAATTCCTTTGTCGTGTAAATACCATTTTTGTAATTCAATTTTTGCAGGTTCATCAACTACTCCGTGAGCGGCTTTGTAATCTAAAATCAATTGTTTAGCACCATGAGGTCTTGGACCCCAATCCGCTACAACTTCTAAAGTTTCAGCATCTAAAACGATTAATTTTGGAATCGCTTTTCCTCCATTTGTTAAAAAATGTTGCATTAAAGCATCATTATCATCACGTAAAGCAATTTTTAATTCCACCTTATCTGATACTTCAGCCATTTTATGAATCACGGGAACAATTTGAGCCGCATCACCACACCAACCTTCGCTTAGTACTAACCAAATGTACTTTTTATCTAAATTTTGCAGTTTAGTTTTCACTTCATTAGTAACCTCGATAGTTTTTTCCAAACGATTCATTCTCGTTTCGTTCAATTCTGAATATTTTAATAAATCTTCTGATTGTGTGTGACCTGTGGATTTCCCTTCAGCAATTAAATTGGTTACTTTTTTTCTGTAATCGGCAAAAGAAAAACTATTTTCTAGTGCTTGTTTTATAGTATTTATCATCTTCTTAACTTTATTTGGCAAATTTAATTCTATTTTTGGTAATAATATGTAAGAAATGTTACACATGGAAAATTCGTCAAAATCTATCGGAATTGTATTATCAGGTGGCGGTTCTAAAGGAATTGCTCATGCTGGTGCTTTGCAATTTTTAACTGAACAAGGCATCCAACCTTCATGTATTGCTGGAACAAGTGCAGGTGCTATAGTTGGCGGATTATTTGCTTTTGGAAAAACGCCAGAAGAAATTCTAGAATTCTTCAAATCGGTTTACTTTTTTCATTGGAAACATTTTACGTTCAAAAAAGCAGGATTGATTGATTCGGAATCCTTTAAAAGTTACTTTACTGAAATGCTTGGAGAAACTACCATTGGTGATTTAAAAATTCCGGCTTACATCACGGCAACCGATTTGGTTAAAGGAAAACTCAAAATTTTTAATTCCGAAACAAAACTTATCGATGCCATTTTAGCTTCTTCTTCTTTTCCGGGAATGCTGTCTCCTTATGAAATTAATAAAAAACTATATAGCGATGGTGGTATTTTAAATCATTTCCCAACCGACATTTTACAAGGAAGATGCGATTATTTGATTGGAGTTTATGTGAGTCCAATTCAAAACATAGAATCAAAAGATTTAAAATCAATAAAATCCGTTACAAGTAGAGCCTTTGATTTGTTGTATGCGA
Source organism: Flavobacterium sp. (assembly GCF_023151265.1). GTDB lineage: Bacteria > Bacteroidota > Bacteroidia > Flavobacteriales > Flavobacteriaceae > Flavobacterium. Next base: position 24,299 of record NZ_JAKLJH010000006.1, on the reverse strand, counting down.
ATTACAATTATCAAAAATTTAATTTGTGTGATTGGATTATCGAACCTAAAGAGTTGGCCAATTATAGTACGTTTGAAACTAGTAAAACAAAGATGGATACCATTTTTGAGATTGGATATAACGAAGCCAAAAAATCATTTGAAAATTTAGCAACATAAATGTTAAAACATTTTTTTTTAGAAAAAAGCTATTTAACTATATTTGCACCACAAATAATACAACAACACAATGACTTGAGCTTGCGAAAGCATGACTCCATAAAAAAAATAAACGGGAATGAAATACAAAAGAATTCTTCTAAAATTAAGCGGCGAAGCTTTAATGGGCGATAGACAATATGGAATTGACCCACAACGCTTAGCTGAGTATGCTGCCGAGATAAAACAAATTCACGATAAAGGTGTAGAAATTGCTATTGTTATTGGTGGTGGAAATATTTTTAGAGGTGTAGCTGGTGCAAGTAACGGAATGGACAGAGTGCAAGGAGATTACATGGGAATGTTAGCAACAGTTATTAACGGTATGGCGTTACAAGGAGCTTTAGAAGAAGCTGGAATGCAAACTCGTTTACAAACCGCTTTAAAAATTGAAGCAATTGCCGAACCATACATTAAAAGAAGAGCAACGCGTCATTTAGAAAAAGGAAGAATCGTAATTTTTGGTGCAGGAACAGGAAATCCTTATTTTACAACTGACACCGCTGCAGTTTTAAGAGGAATTGAAGTAGGTGCTGACGTAATTTTAAAAGGAACTCGTGTAGATGGTGTTTACACTTCTGATCCAGAAAAAAATGCTGATGCAGTTAAATTTGACTTTATTTCGTTTGAAGATGTATTAGCAAAAGGATTAAATGTAATGGATACAACTGCTTTTACATTGAGTCAAGAAAATAAATTACCTATTATTGTATTTGACATGAACAAAGATGGTAACTTATTAAAAGTGTGCGAAGGAGAAACTATCGGAACAACGGTAACAATATAATTTTGTTTCACGTTTCATGTTGTTATTGTTCTTAAACTTGAAACCTGAAACCTTAAACTTGAAACAAAAAAATGACAGAAGAAATTAACTTTATTTTAGACAGTGCAAAAGAAGCTATGGTGGGTTCTATTGCGCATTTAGAGAAAGAATTTTTAAATATTAGAGCTGGAAAAGCTTCTCCACAAATGTTAGGTGGTGTTTTTGTGGATTACTATGGTTCACAAACACTAATTTCTCAAGTAGCAAACATTAATGCTCCTGATGCAAGAACATTGACAGTAACTCCTTGGGAAAAAAACATGTTGGGACCAATTGAAAAAGCAATCATGATTGCTAATTTAGGGTTAAACCCAATGAACAATGGCGAGAACATCATTATCAATATTCCTGCTTTAACAGAAGAAAGAAGACGTGACTTAGTAAAACAAGCAAAGCACGAAGCGGAAGAAGCAAAAATTGGAATTAGAAACCACAGAAAAGATGCAAATACTGACATCAAAAAAGAAGAAAAAGCTGGAACTGCAGAAGATATTTGCAAAAAAGCAGAAGAAGATGTGCAGAAGCTAACTGATTCTTTTATTAAGAAAATTGATGAACTTTTAGCTGTTAAAGAAGCTGAAATCATGAAAGTATAAATTTAAGTCCCGATTAACACTCGGGATTTTTTATTTTGAATATATTTGTAAAAAATCAACCTCTAAATGAAATACTTTTGGCTTTTTTTGTGCTGTATTATCACCAGTAGTTTAGTAGCGCAAACCAAAATAAAAGGACAAATTATCGACTTTGATTCAAAAGTACCTATTGCCTTTGCTTCTATAACTTACAACAATAAAAAATTCAATGCCGACTGGGAAGGAAAATTCTCTATCGAAGTAAAAGATTATAAACTTCCTATAAAAGTTAATTTCAAAGGCTATTATGAAAAGATAACCTATCCAGAACCAAAGGTTGTTAATATCACAATTAAGTTGATAAACGACCTAAACGAAAAAAAACCCGAAATTCATTCAGACAACTATGTAAATAACATTGTTAAGAAAGTAATTGAAAACCGAAAATCAAACGACCCTGAAAAGGCCTTATCGAGTTTTCAATATAAAAACTATGAATACATTCATGTAACAGCAAATCCTGATAGTATTTCTTCTAAAATTGATACCATTTATAAAAAGAGACTTTTTAGAAAAACTTTAGTTAAACTAGATTCATCAAACTACAGATTTAAAAAATTCTCAGAAAGACAACATTTGTATCAAACCGAGAAAGTTAATTTAATTCAGCACAATCAATATCAAAGCAAAGAAACCGTTTTAGCTACTAGAATGGCTGGTTTTGAACAACCGGTTTATGAGTATTTAGGATTGAAACTTATCTCCTATTCGGTTTATGAAAATCCTTTTGAGATTTTGGAAACGCCTGTACAAAATCCTATTTCTAATTTTGGCCGTAATCTTTATAATTATAAATTAATTGATACCGTAAAAATAGAAGGAAGAAATGCTTACCGAATTTACTTTGAACCTAAAAAACTAAATGCTAATCGACTAAGAGGATTACTTTATATCGATACTCAAAATTATGCCATTTGTAAAGCCTATTTTCGCATTTATGGCATAGTAAATATCAATGCTACTTACACTTTTGATTACAGAAAAGATTTTGATATATGGTTTCCAAAAAACAGAAAATTCAAAGTTTCAAAAGGAAACAATCAAGATGATATTAAAATTTTAGGCGGAACCATAAAATTTAGTTCTGATTTAGATGAAGTAGAAAGTAAAAACGCAACCGACCAGGCCTATATTTCAATAGAATCTACTCCTTTTGATATTGAGATTAATAAACCTGTAACAATAACTAAACCAAGAGTAAAAATTGAAATTCCGCAATCGAGTTTAAAACAAGACAACGATTATTGGAACAAATTTAAAAAAGACTCACTCGACAAAAGAAAACTTCGCACCTATATTTCAATCGATAGCTTATCGCTTTCTGAACGAATTGAGCATAAATTATTTTTAGGAAGAAAAATTATCAACGGCTATTTTCCAGTTTCTATATTTGATATCGATTTAAGAAGTATTGTTAAGTATAATAATTTTGAAGGTTTTAGATTAGGAGCTGGTGCAGTAACTAATTCTAAACTTTCCGAAAAATATAAAGTAGCTTTCTACGGTGCTTACGGATTAAAAGATGATGAATTCAAATATGGAATTACACCATCTTATTTAGCACATAAAAACTCTGAAACTTGGGTGAGTGCTTCCTATTCTGATGATATTAGCGAGATTGCACAAACAAGTTTTGTAACTGATTCGCGACGATTTAAAATTTATGACCCGAGACCAATCAATATTTCTACTTTTTACAACAACAGAATGAGTTCAATTTTTGTAGATAGTAAATTTTTGCCTAAAACATCGAGTTATTTTGGAGTTTCTCATAATCAAATCCAACCCCTTTTTGATTATACTTTTGTAAATGATGAAAAATCATACACTAATTACAATATAACTGCCGTTCAATTAGCTTTCCAATGGAATCCATTTAGCAATTATATGCAAACCCCTATGGGAAAAATTGAATATGAAAAACGTCATCCAAAGTTTTCACTTCAACTTACACAAACCTTACCTGGCGTATTAGAAAATGATTTTGCTTTCTCAAAAATAGATTTCAAAACATTTTACGAATTGCCTTATTTATCAGGACAAAAAAGTTCAGTTCTGTTACAAACAGGAATAGCATTTGGTGATGTTCCTATTACACATTTATACAGTATTGTTCCTAATAATTTAAATCGCGAAGCTATTTTACAGCGAGTAACTTTTGCTGGAAAGAACAGTTTTGAAACCATGTATTTTAATGAATTCTTCTCTAATCAATACGCTTCTTTACAATTAAAACATACGTTTAATAAAATTCGTTTAGGTTATAAAATCAATCCCGAGTTTACTGTGGTAACCCGAATGGCATTTGGATCAAATAACGACGATAATCAACATCTTGGCATTACATACAATACTATGGAAGATGGTTTTTTTGAAAGCGGAATTGAATGCAATAAAATTTACAAAGGAATTGGCTTAGTAGCTTTCTACAGATACGGTCCATACCAATTAGCTAACTTTGACGATAACATAGCCATTAAAGTTTCTTACTATTTAGATTTAGGACTTTAAAATTAACTTAATTGTTACGTTCTAAACCAATAAATTAAGTAAGATTTACTACCTTTGCACCCTAATTTTTGAGAGATGTTAAAGTGGTTAAGTACCAGTTTTTGGGATTATATTGCCAGTAAAATTTTAAGAAACCGCGTTTTTCTTTTAATCCTTATTTTACTATTTACAATTTTTATGAGTTTTCAGTGGAAAAACATGCGTTTTACCTTCACTGAAGCTAACTTATTACCTGATGATCATGAGGTAAACATTCAGTACAATTCATTTTTAGAAAAATTTGGCGAAGAAGGAAATTTAGTAGTTCTTGGATTTAAAGACAAAAATTTCTTCACAGAAAAAAACTATAAAGCTTGGGAAAAATTTGTTTCCGAAATAAAAAAAGACAAAGCAACTGAACTTACACTTTCTATTGAAGATTTACGCGTATTAGAGAAAGATACAATTGCTCAAAAATTCAAACTTGTTCCTTTTGTAAATAACGATAGTATTTCTGATGCTTATTTAAAAAATAAAGAAAAAGAATTCTATAACGATTTACCTTTTTATGAAGGCATGTTGTTTAATAAAGAAAGTGGAGCTGTTCGCTTTGCTGTTTATCTTGATAAAAAAATTGTAAACACACCGGCAAGAAAAGAATTCATAGAAAAACACCTTAGCCAAGAAAAAATAAGTGCCTTTGAAAAAGAAACTGGATTAGACCTTCGTGTTTCGGGTATGCCTTACATTCGAACCCTAAACGCTAACAGCATCATAAGCGAAATTGGACTGTTTGTTGGAGCAGCTCTTGGAATCACATCTTTGCTTTTCTTCTTCTTCTTTAGAAGTTTCAGAGCCACAATGATTTCAATGTTTGTCGTTATTATTGGCGTAATGTGGTCATTTGGAACACTGGGTTTATTACATTATGAAATTACGGTTTTAACAGCAATTATTCCACCACTAATTATTGTAATTGGAATTCCCAACTGTATTTTTCTTATCAATAAATACCAACAAGAAATTAAAAATCACGGCAACAAAGCAAAATCGTTACAACGTGTTATTTCAAAAGTAGGAAATGCTACTTTAATGACTAATCTAACTACTGCCGCTGGTTTTGGAACATTCATTTTTACAGATAGCACGCTACTGAAAGAATTTGGAATTGTTGCTTCCCTAAACATTGTTTTCTTGTTTATTTTATGTTTAATCATCATCCCAATTGTTTACAGTTATATGCCAATGCCAAAAGAAAAACACTTGGCGCATCTTGGCAAAAACTATATGGCTGCTTTCATGAATTGGATTGAAAATATCATTAGACATCATCGTGTAGCGGTCTTTTCAACTGCAATTGGAATTTTAGTTTTAGGGATTATTGGAATTTATCAAATTACTGTTTCGGGAAGTATTATTGAAGATATGCCTAAAAAAGCACCTTTCTTTAAAGATATTGTCTTCTACGAAAAAGAATTTGACGGCGTTATGCCATTAGAAATTGTAATCAATACAAAAAGACCAAAAGGCGCTTTAAAATCGGTCACTTTAAAACGAATTGAAGAACTTCAAGAAACTATTATTGAAATTCCAGAATTATCAAAACCTGTTTCTATCGTTAATTTGGTTAAATATTCTAAACAAGCTTACTATAACGGAAATCCAGAATTTTACGAATTACCAACAAAGCAAGAAGAAGCGTTTATTTTGTCCTACATCAAAAATTCTACTCAAAAAGGAAATGAAAACATGCTGAAAAGCTATGTAGATAGTACAGGTCAATATGCTCGTATTACCACTTTTATGCGAGATATTGGTACCGATAAAATGCAAAAAATTGAAGAACGTTTACAAGATAAAATCAATCACATTTTCCCTAAAGAACGCTATGAAGTTTCGCTTACTGGTAAAGCGTATGTTTTTGAAAAAGGAACGCATTATTTGATTGATAACTTAGTACAATCGTTACTTTTTGCCATTGTATTGATATCGTTATTAATGGCTTATATGTTCCGTTCTTTCAAAATGATTATTGTATCATTATTACCAAATATTCTACCTTTAGTAATGACAGCAGGATTAATGGGCTTCTTAGGAATTCCTATTAAACCATCAACTATTTTAGTATTTAGCATTGCTTTCGGAATTTCAGTTGATGATACGATTCACTTTTTGGCAAAATACCGTCAAGAATTAAAAGCAAACGATTGGAAAATAAAACGCTCTGTTTACAGCACATTAAAAGAAGCCGGAATTAGTATGTTTTACACTTCTGTAGTATTGTTTTTTGGCTTCTCTGTATTTACACTTTCAGATTTTGGAGGAACAGTTGCTTTAGGCGGATTGGTTGCAACAACTTTACTCTTTGCCATGCTTTCTAACTTAATTTTGTTGCCAGCTTTGCTACTTTCTTTAGACAAAACCATTGCTAACCAACAAGAATTCTTAGAACCAACATTAGATATTTTAGCAGAAGATATTGAAGAAGAAAATTCAAACGAGAAATAGTATATTTGCATTATAAATAATAAATCGAAATGAAACACTCAAAAGTAATAGACCTTTTAAACAGCACGAAAACATTACATGAAGTAACAGCAAAAGGTTGGGTTAGAACATTTAGAAACAATCAATTTATTGCGTTGAACGATGGTTCAACCATTCATAATATTCAGTGTGTCGTAGATTTTGAAAATACACCTGACGAAACCTTAAAAAGAATTACAACTGGAGCGGCTATTTGCGTTACTGGAACCTTGGCAGAAAGCCGTGGTGCTGGACAAAAAGTAGAGATTCAAGTAACGAAATTAGAAATTTTAGGCGATAGCGATGCGGAGAAATTCCCAATGCAACCTAAAAAACACTCATTAGAGTTTTTACGCGAAAATGCTCATTTACGTGTTAGAACCAATGCTTTTGGAGCAATTATGCGTGTGCGTTCAACGTTAGCGTTTGCAGTACATCAATATTTTCAAGAAAAAGGATTTTTCTATGTGAATACACCAATTATTACTGGTTCTGATGCTGAAGGTGCTGGAGAAATGTTCCAAGTAACTTCTTTACCAATTGACGGTTCGGCTCCAAGAAACGAAGACGGAAGCATCAACTATAAAGAAGATTTCTTCGGAAAACAAACCAATTTAACCGTTTCTGGACAATTAGAAGGAGAAACTTTTGCTATGGCTTTAGGTCAAATTTATACGTTTGGACCAACATTCCGTGCGGAGAATTCTAATACTTCTCGTCACTTGGCTGAGTTTTGGATGATTGAACCAGAAGTTGCTTTCAATGATTTAGCGGATAATATGGATTTGGCGGAAGATTTCATCAAATACGTTATCAAATATACCGTAGACAAATGTGGAGATGATTTAAAATTCTTAGAAGCAAGACTTTTAGAAGAAGAAAAGTCAAAACCACAAGCAGATAGAAGCGAAATGACGCTTTTAGAAAAATTAAGTTTTGTACTTGATAACAACTTTAAACGTGTTTCTTATACTGAAGCTATTGATATTTTAAAAGACTCAACTCCAAATAAAAAGAAAAAATTCCAATACATCATTAACGAATGGGGTGCTGATTTACAAAGTGAGCACGAACGTTTCTTAGTAGAAAAACACTTTAAATGTCCGGTAATTTTATTTGATTATCCAGCAAAAATTAAAGCATTTTACATGAGATTAAACGACAACACTGAGCCAGGAAAAGAAACCGTTAGAGCAATGGATATCTTATTCCCTGGAATTGGAGAAATCGTTGGAGGTTCGCAAAGAGAAGAGCGTTACGATGTATTAGTAGAAAAAATGAAAGCCTTAGGAATCGACGAAGAAGAACTTTGGTGGTATTTAGATACTAGAAGATTCGGTTCGGCTGTTCACTCAGGTTTTGGATTAGGTTTTGAAAGATTAGTGCTTTTTGTAACCGGAATGGGTAATATTAGAGACGTAATTCCTTTCCCAAGAACACCACAAAACGCAGAATTCTAAGAAAATATTTGTTTCAAGTTTCAAGTTTCAGGTTGTTTTTGTTAGGCAACTTGAAACTTGAAACCTTAAACTTTAAACAAAAAAAATGCTTAAACACAGTTTACAATTCAAATTATCTCAAAAATTATCGCCTCAACAAATTCAGTTGATGAAGTTAATTCAATTGCCTACGCAAGCATTTGAACAACGTCTTCAGGAAGAATTGGTGGAGAATCCTGCTTTGGAAGAAAGTAGCAAAGAAGATAATTACGATTTAGATGATTATGGAAGTGATACTGATGATTACGACGATTACGACAACGATCATATCGATACTGGTGACATCAACATTGACGAATATTTAAGCAATGATGAAACGCCGGATTACAAATACCAAACCAACAATTACAGCGATGATGATGAAGACAAAACGATGCCATTTGCGGCTCCAGTAAGTTTTCATCAAGATTTAATCAATCAGTTGAATACTTTTATTTTAACTGATGACGAGCGTGATATTGCTGAGTTTTTGGTGGGAAGTATCGACGACATGGGTTATATCAGACGCACAATTCAAGATATTGTTGATGATATGGCTTTCACTCAAGGCATTTATACTGATGAAACTACGGTTGAACGTATTTTACATTTGGTACAAGAATTAGAACCAGCAGGAGTTGGAGCACGTGATTTACAAGAATGTTTATTGTTGCAATTAAAACACAAAACACCATCGGATTCTGTCAATTTAGCTATTCAAGTAATTGAACAGCAATTTGAAGCTTTTACCAAAAAACACTACGATAAATTATTGCAAAAATTTGATGTTTCGCAACAACAACTTCGTAAAGCCATTGACGAAATCGAAAAACTAAATCCAAAACCAGGAGGAAGTTTCGACGGTAATCAAAAAATGGTAGAACACATTGTTCCTGATTTTACGATACGAATTGTTGATGGCGAATTAGAACTTTCGTTAAACGGAAGAAATGCGCCAGAATTGCACGTTTCTAAAGATTATCAGGAAATGTTACAGAGTTATAAAGACACTTCTGAAAAATCGAGTTCGCAGAAAGATGCGGTGCAATTTATCAAACAAAAATTAGATTCGGCAAAATGGTTTATTGATGCCATTAAACAGCGTCAGGAAACCTTATATGTAACCATGAATGCGATTATGTTTTATCAGCAAGAATACTTTTTAGAAGGAGAAGAAACGAAACTTCGCCCGATGATTTTAAAAGATATTGCCGATATGGTTGGTTTAGATATTTCAACAGTTTCTCGTGTAGCGAATAGCAAATATGTTGACACACCTTACGGTACGAAATTAATCAAAGAATTCTTTAGTGAATCAATGACAAATGATCAAGGTGAAGAAGTTTCAACTATCGAAATTAAAAATATTTTACAACAAGTTATTTCGGAAGAAGATAAGAGAAAACCTTTACCAGACGATCAATTAGCTGAAATTTTAAAGGAAAGAGGCTATCCAATTGCCAGAAGAACCATCGCAAAATATCGCGAGCAATTAGATATTCCAGTAGCGCGTTTGAGAAAGAAAATCTAACAGAGTATTATGGATTTAAAGAAAATATTACCTGTTTTTTCGTATATTTTTCATCCCATATTTGTTTCCATTTATGGTACTTTATTCTTCTTTTTAATTGCCAATTCCTTCTTTTATAACTCACAAATCATTGTAACGTTAATTCAAGTAACAATTCTTACTTTACTATTACCTTTATCGATGTATTTTTTATTTCGATCATTAGGAATTGTAAGTTCGTTTACCGAAGCAAGTATTAGTGAAAGAAAAATGCCAATAGCCGTTCAAGCGATTTTGTTATTTGTTTTGATAAAATTCAGCGTTTCGAGAGATACTGTTTCCGAATTATATTTCTTTTTTCTTGGCGGATTTTTAAGCAGTGTAATCGTGTTAGCGAGCGTTATTTTAAAATTCAAAGCAAGTTTACACATGATTGGAATTAGCGCTTTAACGTGCTTTATTTTTGGTTTGAGCATGTATTACCAAATGCCTTTTGTAAATCTTATTGCTTTTTGTATTGTTTGCATTGGTTTGGTTGCTTCTTCGCGCTTATACATGAAAGCACACACCTACACAGAACTTATTGCTGGAATTATTATTGGAGCTGGACCACAGGTGTTTTTTATCAGTATTGGTTATAAAATCAACACTTAACAAAAACAAACTTCTTATTATCTAAAGTAATATAAATACTAAATCCTTCTACATAGAAGAAAGAATGAACCTCTTCATCTGAATAATGATTAATTAAACTAAAATAAGGAGAAAGTACTTTTAGTTTATATTCATTATTTTTAATTTTTGTTATCTCAAACACTTTAGTTTTAAAGTATTTCTTTTTATCAATAACGACTTCTACAAGTCCATACTTTTCAATATACTTCTCAAAAACAATATCATTACTTGAAATTTTAAAAGTTATCAAATCAGGACCTGGGCTTTCATTTTGCCTTTCAAATTTCATATCCAATATACAATATTCAAGAGATTTAGAATTACTTAAATAAGCTATTGTAAATCCAGTTATAGTAATAAGTAGAAAACTAATTATAAAATTATAAATACTATTTCTTCTTAAAAACAATGAGAATGATTCTTTACGGCCGAAATATAACCATCTTAGAAAACCTCCTGGAACTTCTAATAAAATTTCTTTCAAAAATTCCAATATAAATTCAACAACTATCATAAAATATAAAACATCAAGCCAATTTTCAACGTAGTTACATCATTCTCTGTAGTGGTTTTATTTTTATCAAAAAAAGGATTCAAGCCATAATGAATATAAGCATTCCAGGTGTTAAATCCGAAAGTTAGATACGTTGCGTATTGAAATTTATTTAATAAATCATTGATGTTTTCAGTCCCAGAACCTAAATCTCCATCATATTTAAACTTTCCGTTTATCAAATAACTCGCCATAAATCCTCCGTAAATTCTCCAAAATTTATGACTGTCAGGTGTTGCATTACGCCATCGCAACTCTAAAGGGAAATCAACATAATGCAATATGATTCTACTTTTTACGATTTCAGTATCTGTACTATTAGAAATAGAAGAAAAATCGATATTCTGTTTCAAATCATTAAACGAATAACCAATACCTGGAGCAATAGCCCAATGTCTGTTTTCTGATATAGGAAAGTCTCTTAAAAACCCAGCAGATAATCCAGTTGAAAAAGAATACTGACTAAAATTGTCGGGTTTATTTTGAAGAAAATTATATGAAATAGAAACATAAAATTGATCTTCACGAAAAAGAGAATCAACAACAGGTTTTGTATCAGATTGAGAAAACCCAATTGAAACAAAAAATAGAAAAAAAAGGGATACTAATAATCGCATTATATTTTTTTATAAAAATAATAAAAAAAGGCACGCAATTGCGTACCTTTTTTAAGTTATAACATAAAAATACTATTCAACAGGATTTCCTTTTGCTGTTGTATAATTTACTTTTAATTGATCTATTTTACGCAATTCTAATTTAATAGCACCAACTAATCCCATTTTAACGTCCTTGTCGATTTTTAATGAGGCAGTTAGATATTTTTCATCTTCAGAGTTACGCTGAGCTCTTTCCGTTATAATAAAGTTTCTGATTTCTGAAGGCGATGCCATTTTATCAGCTAATTGAATACGATCTGAACCTCCAAGAGTAGCTCTGTAGCGCTCACTTGGTTTACCAGCGTAAATATACATTACATATTCTTTCTTATGTAATTTTGCAGTTTGATTTGCTTTTGGTAATGTATTTTCAATTTTTAAATCAGTATCTTTCATGGTAGTAGCCGTCATGAAGAAGAACAAAAGCATAAATACAATATCCGGTAAAGATGCTGTTGAAATTGCAGGAGTTCCCTCCGTATTTTTCTTTTTAAATTTAGACATACTTTCTTAATATTATATAATTATTTTTTTGGCTCTGCTTCTGAAAGTCTCATAGGAAATAATTCCTGAATCTTTTTTACTTTCGGCTCTAAATCTTCAACTAAACCTTCGGTAGCTTTAGAAGCTGGATCATTATAAATGTATTCCATTTCTGTAAAAGTCATACCATAACGCTTCTTACATTCTCTATCTCTTAAAAAGTTATATGCAGCAACAAGTTCATTTTGAACTGCAATATAAGTTTCATAAGTAGTTTGCCCATCATTATTTAATGAAATTACCGCATCACCAGGACTATCTGATGAGTTAGGATCTTTTTTTCCATTACAATAAGTACAAATACCTTTTCCATTATTTTCAAGAAAATCAATAGCAGTTTGTCTTAAGTCTTTGATGTCAACCAATTTTTCTTCTACAAGAAGTTGATTGTCTTTATTTACTAAAACTGTTAAAATATTTCTTTCATTAATAGGCGGAACAGGTGGGTTCTCTTCATAACGAGGTAAGAGTCTATTAATTCCTTGATCTACTCCAATTGTGGTAGTAACTAAAAAGAAAATTAAAAGTAAGAATGCAATATCTGCCATAGAACCAGCATTCACTTCTGGCGGTGCACCTCTTTTTTTACCCATGATTTATTATTTTTTAAATTTTGAAAATCCAGTCCAACCTAATACTGCTACTGAAACAAAAGCAAGTATATAAAAGGTATTCAAACTAGTACTAATTAATTTTGAAGAAAATGAAGAAATAACTCCACCATCTTTTAATTTAACCTCTGTACTGTCAGCAAGTATAAATGCAATTAATACAATTGCAGCAAACAATCCTACAGAAATAAGGGCTCTTCTTAATTGTTCTTTGTGTGTAATTAAGTTTTTAAATACAAAATACACTACTGAAAAGAAAGCAATCGCCATTGCTAAATAGGATACATATATAAAGTAATCTACAATATAAGAATTATTCTCCATTGAAATCTCCATACCTAATGCAGATACGAATAAAATAGAGGCAATAATACCAATTATAATTACTAAAATTTTTGAAATTTTGTATACGTTCATAACAACAATTTGTTAATGTATTATTTATTTAATTTCTCTTTGAAGTAATCAGACAACATATCAACTAAGCTGATAGAAGCATCTTCCATATCATTAACGATAGAGTCAATTTTAGCTGTAATATAGTTGTAGAATACTTGAAGAATCATCGCTACGATAAGACCAAATACCGTTGTTAATAACGCTACTTTAATACCTCCAGCTACTAATGATGGCTCCATAGATCCAGCTGACTCAATTTGGTCAAACGCAACAATCATACCAATTACCGTTCCTAAGAAACCTAACATCGGTGCAAGAGCGATAAATAAAGAAACCCAAGATACGTTTTTCTCTAATTGACCCATTTGAACACCACCGTAAGCAACGATAGATTTTTCAGCAGATTCTAAACCATGAGAAGAACGCTCTAAACCTTGATAATAGATAGACGCAACTGGACCAGCTGTGTTTTTAGCTACTTCTTTAGCAGCTTCAATTCCACCTGAGTTTAATGCTGATTCGATATCAGAAACGAATTTTTTAGTATTGATAGTTGAAAGGTTTAAATAGATAATTCTTTCAATAGCAATTGCTAAACCTAAAATTAAACACAATAATACTGGTGACATCCAAATTGGATCTCCTTCAATAAAACGTTTTTTCATTGATTGAGTAAAAGTAGCTTCTTCAGCTACAGCCTCGTCAGTTGTTGCTGTCGCCTCATCAGTTGTTGCTTCAGCTGAAGTAGTATCAGCAACTTGTTCTGTAGCAGGAGCTGCTGCTTGAGTTGAATCTTGAGCTTGAACATTTCCAAAAGTCATAAGCCCCGTGATTGCTAAAATAGAAAATAATCTTTTCATCGCTTTTGTTCTTAAAATTAATTAGTTAATTGGGTTTAAAGATATAAAAATATTTATAAAATTTTTAAAATTAATATCATTCTGCAGAGAGGAAGGGATTCGAACCCTCGATACCCTTGTGGAGTATACACACTTTCCAGGCGTGCGCCTTCGACCACTCGGCCACCTCTCTATCGAAACGACACTCGATTTTAAGGGTGCTAAATAACGCAAAAAATATCACGTATAAAAATTTTAAATGTTATTTTTAAAACATTTCTCCTCGAATTCCTGTTTCAAAAATGGTCTTAAACACATTATGAGACACATTTTGCCCTAAAAGATACATCAATTTTGTAATTGCTGCTTCAGTAGTAATGTCTTTACCAGATATAACACCTATGTTTTTCAATTGCGTACTGGTTTCATAATTTCCCATTGAAACACTACCTCCACTACATTGTGTAACGTTGATAATGTGAATATTATTGTGAATTGCTTGCTCTAAAATCTGCACAAACCAATCTTCTGTTGGAGCGTTTCCAGAACCATAGGTCTCTAAAACAATTCCTTTTAAATTAGGAATTGTAAAAAAAGCGGTTAAAACCTTCTGATTAATACCTGGGAAAATTTTTAAAATTGCCACATTATCATCAAAATCAGTATGTACTTTTAGCTTTTTAGTCGCTTTTTGTTTCAGAATAACGTCATAATTTACTTTCAAGTGCACACCAGATTCCGCTAGTTCAGGAAAATTAGGTGACGTAAAAGCATTAAAATGTTCGGCGCTGATTTTTGTAGTACGATTTCCTCTGTATAATTTGTATTCGAAATACAAACATACTTCTTGAATTACTGGTTTTTTATTTTCTTGAAGCGAAGCAACTTGAATTGCTGTGATTAAATTCTCTTTCGCATCCGTTCTTAAATCACCTATTGGCAATTGCGAACCCGTAAAAATCACTGGTTTTGCCAAGTCTTCTAACATAAAACTCAATGCAGAAGCGCTATACGACATCGTATCGGAACCATGTAAAACTACAAATCCATCAAATTTTGAATAATTTTCTTCTATAATATTGGCCATTTTTTGCCAATTAGAAATATTCATATTAGATGAATCAATAGGCACTTCAAACGAAATGGTTTCGATTTGACAATCTAATAAATGTAATTCGGGAATTCTGCTTAACAACTCATTAAAATCAAAAGCTTTCAAAGCTCCTGTTTCAAAATCTTTTACCATTCCGATGGTTCCACCGGTGTAGATTAAGAGTATTTTTGGTTTATGAGATGTCATCAGTGTATTTCAATTTATTCACAACTGGATTTGCGTACATCGCCAAAAACCCTTCTTTCATGGTTTCATTGTCGGCATCAATTCGCATTTCTAATCTTCTTTCAAACAATTGACGCTCTTTTTCGTTGTACAAATGTTCAAATCGAGTTGTTTTGTATAAAATATCGTAAGCAATAAAATTTGTTGGCCACAATTTATACGATTGCAAAATAGAATCGTCAATTACTTGTGCCAAAGCCTGAATTTGCTTGTTGTTGTTATCGTTTTCGGCAATAATTTTTTCGTATTCGTTTTCTAAAACATCACCTACATGAATATGAATACGTTTTTTTTGCCCGATGATTCCACTTAACAAAGTAATGAAATCTTCGTTTTTCTCCTTAATATATACTTCGTCTTTAGAAAGTGCAATTAATTGCGGCATTTTCAAAGCATCTGTTGGATCGTATTCATACGAAATAGAAACCGGAACAATTTTTAATTTTTTGAAAAAGTCCATAATTCTGGCTTCATCATTTGCCATTCCTACCATTTTCAGAACACCTTGATGGGTTGCATCGTTACCGTCTTTCGTTCTTCCTTCGCGTTGAGCAATCCAAACAGAACGATTTTCTTTTGACAATAAATGATACATGTATTCCGCCATCAACTTAGAACTTTGTAATAATTCTCTTGGCGATAAGCCACGTTGCACTAGGAAATTTCGGTTTAATTTTGATAGTTTCAACAAGAAATCTTTCTGTACCAAATTATCTCCAATAGCCGAAGCCGTCATTACCAAACCATGATCTATCAACGACACATTCAATAAAGAAGTATCTAAAATAATATCGCGGTGGTTGGAAATAAATAAGTACGAAGTATTTGGTTCTAATTTCTCAAAACCAGAAGTAGTAAGCCCTTCCGAACTTCTCTCTAAAACTCTTTGTATGGATTGATAAACAAAATTTACTTGGAAATCTCGAATAGAATGGGTTCTACTCAACTGCTCTTTCCAAACTTCATCTTCTAATTCTGGAAACGTAAAATCCATCATAGCCTTCATCATAGGATGATGCAACAAAGACTTTAAAGCTTCGTTTACTTCAGAATCATAATAAGGGCGAATAGAATCGAACTTTGTCATATTTATTTTGAAAACAATTCACAAAAGAACAAAAATTTTATGAATTGAAACTCTATTTTAGGTTAAATTCCGAAAATTTGTTTTGAATTTTCAGTAGTAATTCTTGCAATTTCTTCAACAGGTAACTGATAAATTTCGGCTAACTTTTGCGCTACCAATAAAGTATAACTGCTTTCATTTCGTTTTCCACGATATGGAACTGGTGCTAAATATGGCGAATCGGTTTCTAAAACGATGTGCTTCAAATCGATTTCATTTAAAAATTGGTCGATTTTTCCGTTTTTAAATGTGGCTACTCCTCCAATTCCTAATTTCATTCCTAACGAAATCGCTCTTTGGGCTTGACCCAAATCACCCGTAAAACAATGAAATATACCGAATAAATCATCCGATTTTTCACTTTCTAACACTTCGAAAACCTCATCAAAGGCATCACGACAATGAATATTGATGCCTAATTTGTACTTTTTTGCTAGTTGAATTTGGTGTTTGAAAGCATGTTGTTGTTCTTTCAAAAAGGTTTTATCCCAAAACAAATCGATACCGATTTCTCCAACCGCATAAAATTTTCTTGAAGCTAATTCTTTTTCTACATGCGCTAACTCTTCCAAATAATTTTCCTTCACATATGTTGGATGCAAACCCATCATTAGAAACACATTTTCGGGATATTGCTTTTCTAATTCGTACATTTTAGCTGTGTAATTAGAATCGATAGCAGGAACAAAAAAACGAGAAACGCCAGCATTAATGGCTCTTTGCATCATTTCGTTGCGATCTAAATCAAATTCTTCTGAATATAAATGCGAATGGGTATCGGTAAGTATCATTTGTTGATTGGGTTATAAAGTGGCAAAGTTACAAAGTTTGATTCAGAAATTTGATTTACTTTTGAAGTATGGAAGATTTACAAGACTTTTTAAAAGGAAAAAAATACAAAAAGATAAAATTTACGGTGCTGAAAACCCAGCATTTATTAATCAAAGGAAAGATAAATGGCGTAAAAGGTAACTTTATTTTAGACACCGGAGCGAGTAACAGTTGTGTAGGATTTGAAAGTATTGAACACTTCAAATTAGATGCACAATTTTCAGAAACAAAAGCGGCTGGTGCTGGCGCTACTGGAATTGAAACTCAATTGGCAAAAAATAACGAAATTCAATTAGGCAGATGGAAAAATAAAAAATTTCATCTGATTGTTTTTGATATGAGTCACGTAAATGATGCGCTTCGTCATTACAAAACCAAACCTGTTGATGGTATTATTGGTGCTGATATTTTACTAAAAGGAAAAGCTATTATTGATTATAGTAATCATTGTTTGTATTTGAAATAACTAGTTAGAATGGTTTTTCTTCAGTGTTCGGTAAGCTAAAATCGTGCTAATCAACATAAAAATTCCTCCCAAAATAAAGGGTGCTCCTGGAAATAAAAAAGGCGCTTCATCGTGAGTAAAATAATAAAAAACAGATGCCATCATCGGCGGACCTACGATTGAAGAAGCGCTCATTAAACTCGTTAAAGTTCCTTGAATTTCGCCTTGTTCTGATGGAGGTACTTGTTCAGAAACTACGGCTTGTAAGGCTGGTCCCGCAATTCCTCCTAAACAGTAGGGAATTAAGAAAACAAACATCATCCAACTTTCAGTTGCAAAAGCAAACAAGAACATTCCGATAGTATATAACGCTAATCCGAAATAAATACTTTTTACATTTCCGATTTTTGGATTGATCCAACGAATTAAACCTCCTTGAACAATTCCAACTAATAATCCAATGACTCCAAGGGAAATTCCTACCATTTTTTCCGTCCAATTAAATTGGTACATGGTAAAATAATTCCAGTTACTTTGTACCGCATGCGAACCTACATACAGAATGAAAATCGCTAATACTAATCCGATTAAATTAGGATATTTTTTCAGGTGTAACAAAGCGCCAACTGGATTTGCCCTTTTTAATTCAAATGGTCTTCTTTTATCTTTACTTAATGATTCAGGCAAAATAAAATAACCGTATAAAAAGTTTAGCATACACAAAATAGCGGCTGCAATAAAAGGAATTCTTGTTCCAAATTGTCCTAACAATCCTCCTAAAACTGGACCAATTATAAACCCTAATCCAAAAGCAGCTCCCATCAATCCAAAATTCTTAGCTCTGTTTTCGTGTGTACTTACATCGGCAATATAAGCAGAAGCTGTTGTGAAACTTGCTCCAGTAATTCCAGATAAAATTCTACCAATAAATAGCCAAGTAATTGTGGGCGCAAAGGCTAACAATAAAAAATCTAAAGAAAAGGCGAACAAAGAAGTTAACAATACGGGACGTCTTCCATACTTATCACTTAAATTTCCTATCACGGGCGCAAAAATAAATTGGGTAATCGCATAAGCGAAAGTTAACCAACCTCCATATTTCGCTGCTTCGCTAATATCGCCATTGATTAGTTCTTTGATTAAATTTGGGATTACAGGTATAATAATTCCCCAACCAATAACATCTAACAAAACGGTAATAAAGATGAAACCAACGGCTGCTTGCTTCTTAGATTTTTTCATAGCTTAATTTTGATTTACAAAGAAAAGAAAAATCCCAAACTCTATTGAAGTTTGGGATTTAATATTGTTTATTTCTTATTACTTAACTAATTTCAACCAAATGAAATCATTCCATCCTTCTATAAGTCTTGTAGGATCTTTCATTTTAGTTCTGTCTTGTTCTTCTATTGGAACAATTTTATTATTTTGAACCGTAAAATTGTAAACTCTTGGTTTTTTTTCATTTGAAAGTGTTACTTCAATTTTATAATTACCATCTTTTAAATCACTAAATTTTATCGCTTCTCCATTTGGTTTGTCGATTGGTCTTAATGCACAATTAAATTCTTTCCAATCAGCACGTTCAACAATTGCTACGTTTTTATTTGGATCGTATTGTTTTGCAAATGGTTTACCATCTTTAAACATTTTCAAAGTCCAATCTACACTTATGTTTGTTTTATTCGCATTAGAAGGATTTGGTTGTAATATTTCATGATTTAAATAAAATCCAAAGATTAAGTTTCCAGATTCTGCATGTTGCATAAATGCATAATTACTCCAAGGTCCACGAGTAACAAAAATTTCATTTGTTTTTGCATAAGGATCATCGCTTACTATTTTAGCTAATTCAAAATCAAAAGTATAAAACATTTTATCTCCTGCATAAAAATCTAATCTGTAATTTCCAACACCCCAATCTGTAATAAATGATTCTGACCATCCTACCCATTCACCATCACGTTGATAACGACTACTTGGCCAATTTAATTTTGTTTTTTTACCATCATCAAAAACTTGATCTCCTGAATATTCAAAATAATTCATGTATTGATTATCTTTATATATCTTAATTTTCAAATATCCAGATTGATCAGCGAAGGCATGAACTTCTTTACCGTCTGCCGTTTTATGAGGAATAAAAGTAGCTGTATAGTTATCAATTCTTCCTGTGCTACTTCCAGTTCCATAAAGTAACGAATTAAAAGTAATTGCTGGAGTTTGCTTAAAAGTATTCCAATCTAACTTTAATGCTGCAGGTTCACCTCCTTTTTTCTTTTTACCTCCTTTAGTAACTTCTTTCCCTTTTTCAACAACTTCTGATGCATCAGAAGCTTGATTTTTTGCTTTGCTAATTTTGTTTAATAGTTGTGCGTTACTACTACCAAATGACATTAGTAATAATCCAAATAATAATACTTGTTTCTTCATGTTAATGTTAAAGTTTTATGTTTATTTTTAAAATATAGAATTTACTCTTTCACAATTTTTACTGTTTTCACTTCATTGTTAGAAGTTACTTTCACCAAATAAGTTCCCGCAGCTAAATCTGCAATATCTATTGAAGTTTCGTTGCTGTTTACTGTTTTTGTAAAAACTTCTTGACCTAATAAATTGTTTATAGAAACAGTAGTAATTTCTTTATCTAATGAAAGGTTTAAAATGTCTTTTACAGGATTTGGATAAAGCTTCAAGTTTTTTATTGAGAATGATCCCACAGAAAGCATTTGGGTTGTAAACGAACCTCCAGAAGCCCAATCCGTTTGTGTGTTACCACAAATAGATTTTACCCAAAAATAATAAGTAGTGTTTGGTGTTAAATTATTCAAAACAGCAAAAGTATCTGTCGTTGTTCCTGTAATTGCATTTGCAGATAATGGGTCGTTTACAGTACTGTAACTATATAGATAGCCATTGCTCGGAGTAGGTGTAGCTTCTACCCATGCAATATTTACAACTGTTGCTGATTCAGGATCTGTAAATAACTGTGTAGGAGCGTTACATTGAGATTCTGGATATGTGGTAAATGAGCCTCCAGAAGCCCAATCCGTTTGCGTGTTATCACAAATAGATTTTACCCAAAAATAATAAGTAGTGTTTGGCGTTAAATTGGTTAAATTCGCATAAGTCTCTGTCGTTGTTCCTGTGATTACGTCATCTGCAAACGGATCGTTTACTGTACTGTAACAATAAACATAGCCATTGCTTGGTGTAGGTACACCTTCTATCCATGCAATAGTATTTGTTGTAGAGGTTAAACCATCGTAATATATTTGTGTTGGTGCATTACAACCAGATGCCGCAGGATATGTGGTAAACGAGCCTCCCGAAGCCCAATCCGTTTGTGTGTTACCACAGATAGATTTTACCCAAAAATAATAGGTAGTATTTGGCGCTAAATTGGTTAAATTCGCATAAGTCTCTGTTGTTGTTCCTGTGATTACGTCATCTGCAAACGGATCGTTTACAGTACTATAACAATAAACATAACCATTGCTCGGCGTAGGTGTAGCTTCTACCCATGCAATAGTATTCGTTGTCGAGGTTAAACCATCGTAATATATTTGTGTTGGTGCATTACAACCAGATGCTGGATATGTGGTAAACGAACCACCAGAAGCCCAATTAGATTGCGTAGCACCACAATTAGATTTTACCCAAAAATAATAAGTGGTGTTTGGTGATAAATTGTTTAATTCCGCATAAGTCTCCGTCGTTGTTCCTGTTATTGCATTTGCAGAAAAAGGATCGTTTACAGTACTATAACAATAAACATAGCCATTGCTTGGCGCAGGATTTGGTGCCGTCCATGCAATATTATTTGAAGTCGAAGTTAAACCATCATAAAATAGTTGCGTTGGAACATTACAAACTGAAATTGTGGCACATGTAATAGATCTTACTCTGTTTGTGTTTTGAGTTCCACAACTAGAATTGGCATTCAAATGGTATCTAACTACTCCAGAAGTTGTACCAGATAACCAAGTTAAAGGAGTTAAACCACTGGCTAAAACCGCTGTTCCTGTTGCATTAGTTATGGTAATAAAATCTGTGGAAACTGAACTTCTAAAAGTATATTGTTTATTTGACAATACATTTACATTTGAATATTCTCCTGCATAAGCATCTGCAACGATTTGTTCAGTACTTCCTGTACAAGCAGGTGTAAAAGTTGCATCAGGATATAATCCATAAATTGCACCGTTACAAGTTAATGCAGGTGGAGTAGTAAAACTACCTCCAGAAATCCACGTTCCAGTTGTAGCTCCACAGTTAGAGCGTACCCAGTAATAATAAGTAGTACCTGCCGCAACATTCAAATAGAGAGTAGTATTTAAATTAGTTGTGCTAAATAAAGTAGGAGTAGAATTTGCATTAGGAGCACTATTGGTTGTAACAATATAAATATCGTAATGAGATGAAGGCACTGGTGATGCCGCTGTCCAAGTCATTTTACAAGAATTGGATGTTATATTTGATACCACTAAATTTGAAGGTGGTACGCAGTTTGACGCATCAGCACATCGAATGTAGCGAGTTCTGTCTACTTGTTCGCTGCCACAATTAGCATTGGAATGAAGGTAATAACGAATAACACCTGTAGTACTTCCTGAATCCCATATTACAGGTTGTACTCCACTTGCATAAGTGACAGTTCCAGTTGCATTCGTAATTGTGATATAATCCGTTGTTACAGAACTTGAAAACGAATATTGTCTGTTTGCAATTACATTCACATTGCTGTATTCGCCTGCATAACTTTGACTGGTTAATGTCTGATAGTTTCCATTACAGTTTGGTGTAAAGGTACTTTCTGGAAATAATGTACCAGTAGTACATTGCGCAACGGCATTAGGAATGAAGTACAAAGATGCCAATAGGCAGAATAAAGTAATTGTTCTTTTCATATTTTCGGTCTTGATTTTATTTTACACCAAAACTATGAGATAAGAAGTACTAGACCAATATATATATTGGACTATTTATAAATAATCAGAAGATTGAAAAATATTTATTATGCTGATTGACAAATACTTAATTTGTATTTTCTAGTTTTTCAATATAATAATTAGGAGAAAGTCCGGTTTGCTTTTTAAAAACGCGAACAAGCGTATTGGCATCTTTATAACCCACTTCTTCTGCGATGGCTTGTAAAGTATATTTACGGAAATAAGGAGCATCTTTCAGCTTTTGAAGTACATAATGAATTCGTAATTCTTGAGTATATTCCGAAAAAGTTTTTTGCATTACCTGATTGAAATATTGGGATAAATAAGCCGTATTGGTATTTAGTTTTTTAGCCACAAAAGCCAACTTGAAGTTGGGATCTAAAAAAGTTTCCTTTTGCTCTAACTTTTTCAAACCTAAAGCAATTTTTTCAATAAGCTCTTCGTCGAGTGTTTGTTTTGGTTGCGGTTCGGTTTTATCAATTTGCAAAATACTAATTTCTGAAGTTTTAGATTCTTTTAGATCTTGAATAATCTTTAAAAATCGATAATGCTTTTCTTTCTGATTTTTGTAATAATAATAAAAACTATAAACCACTACGGCAAAAAGAATCAAAATACCAAAAAGTGAAATTTTAAAATAATTCTTAGAAGCTATAATGCTCTTAGATTCTTCCTTTATTATGTTTAAATCATAGTTGTGAAGAAAATTTAAAGATTTACTTTTTATTCCTTCTATTGATTGAATTAACTCTAAACTTTTTTGGGCGTAGCGATACGCATTTTTAGCATCATTTTTCTCATTATAACACTGTGTCATAATGTTATAAGTCATTAATAAATTTTCTTTGGAAACCTTAGTTATTTGATAACTTTCAACATATTTATTACAATAAAAAAGTGCCGAATCAACTTGTTTTAAATGATGAAAACAATCGGCCATTCCTAAATCAAACAACTGCTCTGTTCTTATATTATCCTGAATAATAGGATACTTTTTTCTCTTTCTATATAACGACAAAGATTTCTCGTAATTTCCTGCTAAGGCGGCACTTTTTGCCTCGCGCATGCTTAATAATGCTTTGGTATACTCAGGTTGAAAATTATCTTGCAACATCATTGTTGCTGCTACATTAAAATAATGATTTGCAGAATCTAACAACACGGTTTTCTTCGAATGAATATAATACTTTTGATAAGCTTCGCCAATAATATTATATTTATCTGCAAACAGTTTTTTGTTCATTACCTTTTTTTCACCTACTCCCAATTTTAAGTGATGAGAAGTTTTTAATTCTCTCTTTAACAAGGCAATTCCATTAACATAATCGCCCATAGCCACTTTTATAGAACCATATTGTTCGTTAAAATGATTATTAGGTACACTGTTTTTATGTTTGTCAAGATAAAACAATGCTAAGTCGTATTCTCCTAAATTTTTATGGATATAAAAAAGTTTGTTTACACACATTCCAAGCAAATCTTGATACACTTTGCTTGATTTATCCATCTTACTTTTTTCGATGCTATCAATAAGTATGATAAGCAGTTTCTTTGAATAAGTAAACTCGGATTTGTTATAAAAATAATTGGCTACGTAATATTTGCCATAAAAACGAAACAACTCGTTTTTAGAATTACTAATTTCTAATGCTTCTGTATACGCTT
>NZ_JAKLJH010000005.1:34855-49730 GCF_023151265.1 Flavobacterium sp. | reverse complement strand
AGCCCCTAGTTTAACAAGTCAACATCCTCTTATTTTAAGTGAAGAATATTTAAAAATGGATTATTTTTTTTATTCTGCACATCATTTATCAAAAGTAACTGATAATAATGGTGAAGAATTAGTGACTTATTTATATGAGGAATTTATAGAGCCCGACTTGGTTAATCCACATCCATCAACAAATTTAATAACAAATAAACTGTCACAGATAAATGCAATTGATCACGGAAAAATAATTTTTGATTTTGATAAAGTTTTATCTCCGCTTCAGAAGGATAATGATCCTATTCAGCTTCAAAACATTGAAGTTAAGGATAATCATAATAACACTATCAAAAAATATAATTTTGAATATAGTGGAATAAGCCTCACAATTGGAGTTATAGACCATAGAACGAAAAGAATTTTAAGTAAAATTATAGAGAATAATAATGATGACACTCAAAATAATGAGTATAAGTTTAAATATATAAATAACGTAAATAATACAAATCCATTTTTTTGTGATGAGAATTATTATGGTTTAGATCCATTTGGTTATTTAACAAGTGCTCTAAATATTAATAATTTAGTAGAGGATACAGAGGTTGATGTTGACTATTTAGGGGATTTAAATGCGGATTTTAATAGATATCGACCATCAAAAGATTTAGTTAATTTTGGGGTGATTGAAGAAATTACATACCCAACTGGAGGGCGAGTTAAATATGAGTTTGAATCGCATACATATTCTTTTAATGAAAATCAATCCAATATGTTTTATGATATACCAATTCAAGAAGTATATAAGGCAAGAAACTTTGATAATCATGTCTATTCAGAATTATATAACTCAAATTATGATACTTCTACTCTTTATTCAAATAGTATTCCTCTAAATATTACAGGAACTTCCCCTGTAAAATTATATTTTAAACTTTTAAGTAATCCTTATTACAGCAATCTTAACGACCCTGTTAATGAGCCATTATATGCCACTTGTCGATTAATAGGGAATGGGGTTGATTTTTACATAGATAATTATTCTGTAACTTGTTTGGGGGATTACATTGAGGTTCAGCCAGGTATTTATACTATTCAGTTTTTTTCTGTTGGTAATGAGCCAGCTACGGGGCACTTAAAGATTACAAAAAAAGAAACTATAACTCAACCTATAAAAGAATGGTTTTATGGAGGTGGTTTAAGAATTAAGAAAATTTCTCATTTTAATTCTTTGTTAGTTAATGCTATGCCTGTTAATGAAATAAACTATGATTATCAAATGTTTGATAATAGCAATAAATCAAGTGGAGAAATGTATGATGGCTATTTTCGTAATTTTTTAAGTGGATTAGGAACTGTAACACAAGTAAGTTATAGAAATGTAAAAATATTTAATTCCTTGAATAATGGTTTTATAAAGCACACCTATGAGTCTTATGTAGACTCTCCATTTTATCCAAGTTCCCCTTTGTACCCTAATTCAGGATATTATCAAAATTACTTCGGATTTAAAAATGGGTTGTTAAAAAAGACTGAATATTATAATAGTTCAAACGTTTTATTAAAAAAAATAGAGAATGAGTATGACTTTGAAGAAAGAGGAGATGCCATGATTATATCATCAATGTTATATGTTGGCTCTATATTTTCTACTAAAGTAGTATGGGCAAAATTAATTGCTACAAACATAACGGAATATTTCCTTCAATCAGGAAACACAGAAACAACTTTAACTGGTAAAACTTTTAGTTACAATTCACTTAATTTGAAAAATAGTGAAAACACAATAACAAATAGCCAAGGAGAAACTTTAAAAACAAAATATTTTTATCATAGAGGTAATTCAATTCATTCACAAAATAGAATTTCAGAAATTGAGCGTGTAGAGACTTACAGAGGAAGCGAATTATTGTCTAAATCGCAAATAGTTTACAACAACAACTGGGCAAATAATGTTTCATTCTTACCTCAAACTATAAAAACGGCTAAAGGCAATGAAGCCTATGAAAATCGTTTGCACAATTTACAGTACGATGAGTTTAGTAACCCGCTCGAAGTACAGCAAGAAGGCGGTATTCACATTTGTTACATTTGGGGTTATAATAAAACTCAGCCAGTAGCTAAATTGGAGAATATTGCTTACAGTTCTATTCCCACAAGTCATATTCAAGCTATTGAAACGGCTTCAAATTCTAATAATGAAGCTAGTTTAATAACGGCTTTAAATGCGCTTCGTAATGACGCAGCATTATCAAATGCTATGATAACCACTTACACCTATAAACCACTAGTAGGTATAAGTACAGTAACCGATCCTAAAGGCGATAAACAAACGTATCATTACGATAGTTTTAACCGATTAGAGTTTGTAAAAGATGCTCAAGGTAATATTTTAAGTGAGAATCAATATCATTACAGAACACAAAACTAAAGCAAGATGAAAAAGTTATTATTTATTATTTCAATTTTACCTGTTCTTGCTTTAGGACAAAGTACAGACCAGAATTACGTTAAAACTATTACTTATAAGAAGCAAACGACACAAGGATCTGTAGATGTTTCTGAACCAAGTAATGCTGTAATTCAAGTAAGCTATTTTGATGGATTAGGAAGACCTATTCAGCAAATTGCACACAAACAATCCAATACAGGAAAGGATATTGTAACGCATATAGAATATGACCAATTTGGTAGACAAACTAGAGATTATTTGCCTTATGTAAGTACAGGAGCATCATTAAATTATTTGCCCTCAGCTCAGACAGATTTATTAAGTTTTTACGCATCTCCTAATCCAACAAACTCAGGAAATCCTTATTTTGAAGCTACAGAAAATCCTTTTAGCGAGAAGCAATTGGAGAATTCTCCATTAAATAGAGTTCTTAAACAAGCAGCACCCGGTGATGCTTGGGGTTTACCTCAAACAACAGGTTTGTCCGATGACAGAAGTATTAAGTTTGACTACCAAACTAATGTCGCTAATGAAGTAAAATATTTTAAAGTAGTTGCTTCATGGGATTCAAATAAAGGGTTGTATGAACCTGCAATTGTACAAACTGGTTTTTATACTGAAAATCAATTGTATAAAACCATTACAAAAGATGAAAATTGGACATCTGGAAAAAACAACACCACAGAGGAATTCAAAGACAAAGAAGGCAAAGTTGTTTTAAAAAGAGCGTATAATAATATTGTTATAGATGATATTTTAGTAGAATCACAAGCTAAACACGACACCTATTATGTTTATGACCAATATGGAAATCTTACTTATGTAATTCCACCTTTAGCTGAAGGCGATGCTTCACAAACAAAATTGGATAATCTAGGATATCAATACAAATATGATAGTAGAAATAGATTAGTAGAAAAGAAATTACCAGAAAAACAATGGGAATTCATTGTATATGATAAATTAGACAGACCCATTGCAACGGGACCAGCTTATAATCCTTATGGTGATGGAACACTAGGTTGGATGATTACACAATATGATGTTTTTGGCAGAGTAACACAAACAGGCTGGAAACTAATGACTGTTACTGAAGCAGAACGCAAGAACAATCAAAATACGATAAATTATGGTAGCAATCCATTTACGTTGGCACAAGATGATATTTTAATTAAAAACTTTTACGATAATTATTCCTTTGCAGGCGCACCTAACATGCCACAAACTATTGAAGGGCAAACTGCAATAACTAATGTAAAAGGACTACAAACAGGCTCGTGGGTAAGAGTATTAGATGAAGTAGGAAGCACAACTGCCGAAACATCTTATACACTTTATGATTTTAAATACCGACCTATAAGAACACGAACAACCAACTTTTTAGGTGGTTACACAGAGGTTGACACTAAATTAGACTGGGTAGGAAAAGTTGAAAAATCAGTTACAAAGCATAAGTATAATACAAGTGCAAGTGTTTTAACCACAACCGAAACCTTTACTTATTCGCCACAAGATAAGTTGTTGTTGCATAAGCATAAGATTAATACGGGTAGTGAAGAATTAATTGCCAAAAACAACTACGACGAACTAGGACAACTAATTAAAAAAGAAGTAGGTGGACAAGATTTTACTGGAGCAAACAGCTATCAAAAAATTGACTACAAATATAACATCAGAGGTTGGTTAAAGGAAATTAATAATGTTGATGACATTACATCCGATAATGATTTATTTGCTTTTAAAATAAACTATAATGAAGGGGTAACTAATGGATTATATAATGGCAACATATCTGAAACCTTTTGGAAAAGTGGTAGCGATAATATATTAAGAAAGTATGAATACTCTTACGATAAGTTAAATAGGTTGTTAGAAGCAAATTATAGTAGACCAGATTTTTCAACTGCCCCTGTAATAGATAGTTATTTAGAAAGATTAAATTATGATAAAAACGGAAACATCACATCATTAGTAAGAAATGGTGACTTAGATGCAAATGATTTTGCTATTGAAATTGATAATTTGGTTTATACATATGATGATGATAATAAAAACCTTCTAAAAAAAGTATTAGATGAAAGTAATCATCCACAAGGATTTAAAGATGATAGTAATGGTATTACTGATGCGGATGATGATTATGAATATGATGATTTTGGAAATTTAATTAAAGATGCTAATAAAGAAATAGGTTCTATTAGCTATAATCATTTAAACTTACCAATGCAAATAACATTTGTAAATGGCACATCAATTCAGTATCTTTACAATGCAGTTGGACAGAAAGTTAGAAAAATTGTGAGTCAATTAGATGTTACCACTACCGATTACATGGGAGGTTTTCAGTATGTTGCAGGAAAGTTAAGTTTCTTTCCTCATTCAGAAGGTTATATTACAGCTACACCTAAGAAATCAGCAGTAGGAGCTCCAATTTCTTATTCATTTAATTATGTTTATCAATACAAAGATCATTTAGGCAATAATAGATTAAGCTTTGCTAACAATATTCTAAGTCCTGGAAGTATGAAAATTTTAGAAGAGAATCATTATTATCCATTTGGTTTAAAACATACCAACTACAATACTGATCAATACGAGTTTGTAGAAGTAGAAAATGGTAATGATTATTATGTAAATATATCGCAATTACCTGCTGGTGGTGTGAGTAGTTATAAGTATAAGTATAATGGGCAAGAATGGCAGGATGAATTAGGGCTTAATGTTACGGCTATGGATTATCGTCAATATGATGGAGCTATAGGCCGTTTTAATGGTATGGATAAGCTAGCCGAAATGTCGCATAATTTAACTCCATATAGATTTGGTTTTAACAATCCTGTTTTTTGGTCAGACCCATCAGGTTTATTCGAAACAAGGAAGGAAGCGAGAGCTTACAGAAGAGAGCATTCTATATCAGGTAGTATAAAAAAAGGAAAGGATGGGAATTTCTTTATCAATGATACTAAGAAAGGATATATATATGAAAAAGGGGATGATTCGGACACTAATGATATTGACACAAATCCCAATGATGGTGTTGTAGTAGCTTCTGGTATCTCGGAAGTTACAAGTAATCAAGATACTGAACAGTATATGAGTACTGGTATGTGGACAGCTAATACAGCTGTAGGTTTTGCTTCTTTAGGTATTGCTTACAAAGGACAGTATCATTTAAATAATGAACTTTGGAGATTTCAACCTAACGGTAGACAAAAGTTTATTACTCCTTGGTCAAAAATGAAAAATGGTCAATCGTATTGGAATAATACAATCGCAAAAAACGCAAGATTGAACCAAATTAATAAAGTACAAGGCGCAAGAAATATTGCGTCTAAATTAACAAAAGTTGGAGGGGTTTTATTGGTTGGGGATATTGCATTATCGGGAGACATAAAGCCATCACACGTAATTAATGGGGCTATGTTAGCAGCGTCTACTACTGGATTCGGTACAATTGTTTCAGGTGCATGGTTTATAGCGGACTTTGGTACAATGGGTGTTAATTATTTAATAAATGGAGAGGCCAAAGGATTAGGTGATATGATTGATGAAAGTAGTCTTGGAAAATCAGTAACAGTAAAAATGTATGATGGAGCCTATTAATAAAATAAAATTTCCTTTATTAGATTTGACTATTGATAATTGGTCAAAAATCAAAGATGTTTCCGAAATCTTATTTGATGATGAATTTATTTATTCTTCATCAAACTCTAACTTTAAGCTGTTTCTTTTAAATCATTTATTAGTTGATGATAATGGTAATCTTTTTAAAATAAAGAGCAAAGAGGATTTGCCTTTAATAAAACGTCTACTACCTTTTGGCAGGAAAGCTAAGTTAATCTTCGAAGATTTAAATAAGACTATTGATTTTGAAGAGGTTAAGGTTATTGTATTGTCAAATATAAATAATTTGGAAGTAAACGATTTAAATAAAGACTTTATTAATAAATGGTATTCAAAAGTTTTGATATCTAAATCATTATCAGAAATGTTTTGGGAGTAAAATTACCTGGGTAATGTTTAAGATTTATTACTACAACCATTTATAAATCTAAATTAAAATAGGAGGTAATGTTTCAGACTTAGTGATGAGCACTTTTTTGATGTTTAATAAATTGATAATCAGTAAAAATTAAAAATAATTAAAAAAAAGATGAACTATATAGTTCATCTTTTTTTATGTTTAAAGTTCTTAAATCTAAGAAAATGATAAAAAATGAGACCTCGTGTATCAGATTTAGTGATAGCAAAATTTGTCCAAATTGTAAATCTAATAATGTTGTTAAAAACGGTTTTACTACTAACAAAAAACAGCAGTTTATTTGTAAATCTTGTAAAAATAGATTTATAGATTTTTATACTTATAAAGCCTATAATCATTGGGTAAACAAGAGAATTATTCAGTTTACAAAAGAAGGTCTCGGAATAAGAAGTACAGCAAGAGTTTTAAAGATATCCACAACTACTTTACTAAAAAGAATAATTACAATTGCCAACAGAATTCCTAATCAGCCTATTTTTAAAAATAAAACATATGAAGTTGATGAAATGAGAACATTTATAAGAAACAAAGAAAAGCCTATCTGGATTGTGTATGCCTTAGAAAGAAAAACAAGACAAGTTGTGAACTTTAGTATCGGAAGAAGAACTAAAAGAACATTGCAATATGTTACTAATACATTATTGTTGTCAAATCCCAAAACCATTTACACTGATAAGCTAGTGCATTATAAATCACTATTAAGTAATGTTGTGCATAATACTAAACCTTTTAGTACAAACCACATCGAAAGAAAGAATCTGTCACTTAGAACTCATCTAAAACGACTTAATAGAAAAACAATATGTTTTTCAAAAAGTTTTATATTGTTGCAATGTGTTTTAAGGATTTATTTTTGGGGATAGTTAATACGTAAAATAATTAAATTTTATTGCTTGAAATATTAAGGCAATAGTTGATTATAGTTATTACATGATTGTTATATTCGAAGTTTTTATGATATTCAAATTTTGATTTTTTGTTTATTGAGTATAATATCTGATGATAAATTGCAACCATTGCCAATCTCACATCATCGGGTAATTTTTCAAATACTATAATTATTTGAATGCATTTTTTTATATCATTTAAAGTGTATAAATTGAGAGAGAGTTCTGGATTTATTTTTACAGCGAAAAGCCAAGAATATAAATTTATAAAATAATAGCTTTGAAAAATATGTATTTCATCTCTCAAAACGATATTTTCGTCATTAGGAATATTATTTTCAAGTTCTAATCTAATTATATCTGAAAGATTTCTGTTTTGTTCCTTTGATTTTTCTAATAATTTTCTTTTTAATTCTGGGCTTATCCTTAAATGAATGATTTCTGATTTCATAATTTTGATTTTTTACTAAATATATTTTTTATCAAATAGTTAATTGCATCTTCTTTTTTTAAGACTTCAATTTTTGTTTTCTTTCTTTTCGATTTTTTAGGTAAATCAAAATGTTCATTTATATGCAATAAAAATTTTCTCTTTTCTTCTTCAGATAGAGCAAGGAAAACTTCATATGCAATAGTAAATGTCAACTTAATTTAAATTTGTGATTTTCAATTCAATTGCAACCATTGTATTACGTTGTATTACAGTGGATAACAATGTTGTGTTTGTGTCACAAATCTAAAGCGGTAAAATTGTATGATAAAAAAACAGAGGCAATATTTGGGTCTAAATTAGTCACTTTCCGAACTAATCCTGAAAAACTACCAACCTATACCTATCTTATCCAAGAAAATTAAGTTTTTAGTTAATGTATTTATTTAAACTTTTATTAAGTTCAAGTTTTACGTTCTTGTAATCAGGGTTATTTACCTTTTCGATTGAATAACCAAAAATGGATTTATACGATGGTATTTTTGTATTAAAACTATTAGACATGGCTTCATAAATTAGTTTCTTTTTTCCATATTCTAATGTGATCAATTTTATTTCTTCCATAGCTTCAATTAAGTATCTAAAATTTGAACCACTACGGTTTAAATACAATTCAACAATTATATTTTCAATTTCAATGCTGTTTTGGTGAAGTAAATAATTACGCAACTTAATTTTTGGAGTAAAAGTGTTTTTAGAGGATAAAATATTTTTTAAGAATTTACTTGTATCAATTTTTTTTGTGTTGAAAATGTTTTTAGTAAAATGCTTTTGTACTTCATCAAAATGTTTGTTTATGATTTCTTGTTGCAACAAAAAAATAGCTTGAAGGTCTTCACTTTTTTCATTGCAATGTGATTCGTAATTATCCACTATTAAGGTTGCAACGGTTTTATGAAAATTTAGTTGCTCAAAATATTTTTCGAAAATAAAACTAAATGTGTCTGGTTGTAAACTTTCTTTCAATTCAAATAAAGTGTAAACACTTTTTAATAATTTAGAAGACTTTAGTGAAAGGGCTGTTTTGTCAAAAGGACTAATTTTATTAATTACCCAATCATCTTCATTAATGTATGAAACATCATTTAAAAATGGTTGCAACAAATCATATTCTGATTCTTTTATATTTCCTTCTGAAAACAATTGAGTAATAATTTGTTTTGGTAAATAAAAGATAAAATTTTTGTATAATTCAAAAATTAATTCGTTTGTTTTTTTATTTAAATCGGTCATTTAGAAATTATTTTCATATTATACTAAAGTACAGAAATAATTTCTTTTTGTAAAAGAAATTTATGTTATTAGTTGCAATTAGTTGTAGCTAAATTAAACTGTTTTTTATCTGATAAATAATAAAAAAAAGATAATTGCAACCGATTTATTATTTGGTTGCAACTAAAATTGTAACTTTTGGTTGCAACCAAATAAATAGAAAAATTATTTTATTAAATCAGAGTAATCGTCTGGTAATTCGGCATCAATATCTCTTAAATATTGTTCTAAGGCAGTCATTGTTGAATGCCCTGTTATTAACATTAAAATACTTTTTGCTTCAAATTGAGATTTTTCTTCTCTTAATTTTCTATATAGTTTAGTAATGAAAGTGTGTCTGAAACTATACATTCCATAATCTATTCCAAGGTTGAAATGGTCTTTAACAACTTCTTTAAATCGTTTACTAAAATTATCTCTTCGGTTGTTTTCGGTTGCAATCCATTCTAATCCATATCCATTGGGAGTAAACAATAGGTTTTCAGGGTTAAGGTTTGATAAATCAGGCAAATCATCGATAAGTATATCTGGAATGATTTTAATTTTGACCGCTTTATTTTTCGCTTTTAAATATACTTTTTTGTCTTTTACATCAATATCTTTTACTTTTAATCGACATACTTCTATTGGTCTTAAAAAGTTATAACAAACGAATTTAATAAAGAGTAGGAGTATAGGGTCATTCTGTTTTAAATGGTGAAAAATATTTTCTTGTAAATCAGGTGTATAAGTTTTGTTTCTTTCAGGTTTTGAATTTAAAACGCTTGTTTTTCTAATAAAATTTTCAGGTATAATATCGTTGTCTTCTAAAACTTGAAACAATGAACCTAAATCTGTTCTAGTATTATTTCTATTTCTTGCACTTGATTTTTCTAACACATCGTTTAGATATTCATTTATGGTTTTTTTAGTTATGGAGTTAACAGGTTTTGAAGTATCTAATGTTGCTTTAAATTTTCTAATTCTTAATTCAAAATTTTTATAAGAAGTTTCGCTTAATACATTCTTTTTCATTTTCAAAGCAAAATCAAAAGCATCACTTATTTTCATTAAGTTATCAGTATCTTCAATTTTACTTTTTTGAATTTTTTTTGTTTTAGAATTGGTGATAATTTTAGTTGGTTCAATATTATCATTAGCGCTTGCTAATAGATTATTAAGATCGTTATCTTCGTAAGGATTTAATCCTTTTTCTAATAAGTAGAGAAGAGCATTTTTCATAGTTGTTAGATAGCTCATTCTTTCTTCCATTGTCTTAAATCTATTAACACCTCCTTTAACGTTAGGCATTCTTTTTAATTTCCCTGAAGTATTGTCACGAAAACTATAATAAACATACCAATCTTTACTCAATGCATCCTTTTGTTGAGTTTTTGATAACTTTTTCCAATTTTCAATACTTACACCTCCAGTAAAGATCTTAGGTGTCGAAAATTTTTCTTGCATTACCTTTTTTTTAAGAGAATTTAACGCTAAAACGTGTACGGTATCGTGTACTGTTTGTAAAAATAAAAAATATTTAGACATAAAAAAACGGTTTAGTGTACACTAAACCGTTGATTTTTAAATATTTTCTTTTCGTAGCGAAGACGGGAGTTGAACCCGTGACCTCAGGGTTATGAATCCTGCGCTCTAACCAACTGAGCTACCTCGCCAAATATTGGTCTAACATCCTTGTTGAATGCGGGTGCAAATATAAAACTAATTCTTTTGTTTGCAAATATTTTTTAGCTAAAATAAATTAAAATATTTTTTTTGTTTATTCGATTAATTCTATATATATTTCCAAACTGAAAAATAAAAATAAGCTATGAGTGTAAAAGTAAAATATGAATTAGAATTTCCTATTCAATCTTCACCACAACTACTGTATCAATATATTTCTACGCCGTCTGGATTATCTGAATGGTTTGCTGATAATGTGAATTCTAGAGGTGAGTTTTTTACTTTCATTTGGGATGATTCTGAAGAGAAGGCAAAATTAGCTTCTAAAAAATCAGGTGAGCGTATTAAGTTTAAATGGTTAGAAGAAGATGGTACTGAAACGGACTACTTTTTTGAAATGAAAATTTTAGAAGATGAAATTACTAAAGATGTTTCTATCGTTATTTCTGATTTTGCACACGCAGATGAGTTAGATGAGTCTAAATTGTTATGGGAAAATCAAATTTCCGACTTAAAACATGTGTTAGGTTCCGTTTAAAAAATCAATTATATAAGTTATATTTGTCCCGATTTAAAAGTCGGGATTTTTTATGGTAAATTTTAACGGAAATATTCAGGAAAACAGCTCAATTTCGATTGAAAATAATAGAGGTTTTTTATTTGGAGATAGCATTTTTGAGACAATAAAAGTATTGGATAACAAAGTGTTATTTCTTGAAGATCATTACTTTAGATTGATGGCTTCTATGCGAATTTGCCGAATGGAAATTCCTATGAATTTTACTATGGAATATTTTGAATCTCAAATTTTAAATCTAATTCAGTCATTAAATAATTCCAATTCTTATCGCATTCGTTTTACGGTTTACAGAGATTCGGAAGGATTTTATTTGCCAAAATCCAGAAATGTACAATTTATTGTGTCAGCTTCGTCATTAAATTCAGAATTATATTTTTTTGGAAAAGAGCACTACGAAGTAGAGTTATACAAAGATTTCTATGTTTCAAAACAATTACTTTCAACTTTAAAAACTAATAATAAAATGCTTCAAATTACTGGAAGCATTTTTGCCGATGAAAATGGTTATGATAACTGCTTGGTTTTAAATGATGAAAAAAATGTAGTGGAAGCTTTGCAAAGTAACTTGTTTATGAAAACAGGTAATGTTGTGGTAACTCCTCCTGTTTCAGATGGTTGTTTAAACGGAATCATGCGCAAACAATTACTTGAAATTTTAAAAAAAGTAGAAGGAATCGAAGTTAAAGAAGCTTCAATTTCTCCTTTCGATTTACAAAAAGCAGACGAATTATTCTTAACCAATGTGATTTCAGGAATTCAACCGATAACCAAATACCGTAAAAAAGAATACACAACTGAATTTGCTTCAGATGTATTAAAAAGATTGAATGCTAAAATTCGACTTAGTTAAGCATAGGATTTTCTGGTGCGTTTGAAAATAACACGTATTCACCACCTTGTTCGATTATCTTTTCTTTCCAAAATAAGGTGCTTGCTTTTGAAAGTAGTTTATTTTTGAGAGTATTTTCGGCAACAATCCACGAATTTTCTTGCATCTCCATTTCTAGTTGGTTTACACTCCAGCCACTATAACCTAAGAAAAAACGAATGTGATTTTT
Organism: Flavobacterium sp.; assembly: GCF_023151265.1. Classification (GTDB taxonomy): domain Bacteria; phylum Bacteroidota; class Bacteroidia; order Flavobacteriales; family Flavobacteriaceae; genus Flavobacterium. The sequence goes on along the minus strand of NZ_JAKLJH010000005.1, from coordinate 37,302 downwards.
GGTGATTTTACCTTCGTTTATTAATTGTTTAGTGGTTTCAAAGTCGCCACCCCAATAAATTCCGTTAGAAATTTCAACGCTATTTGGAATAATATCTGGAATATTGTGGATGAAATACAGATTGTCCTGTTCAACAGGTCCACCATTATATATTTTAAAAGAAGCTTCAATTTCAGGAATCAAATCATTGATGGTGTAGTTCAATGGTTTGTTTAGGATAAATCCAATCGAACCTTCATCGTTATGTTCTGCTAATAAGACCACAGAGCGATTAAAAGAAACATCGCCTAAAATCGAAGGTTCTGCAATTAGCAGATGGCCTTTTTTGGGTAAAGTTGATATCATATTTCTGTAGTTAATTAATTAAAGTTATCAAAAAAAAATCATAAATTCAAAATATTCTCGACGAAATGCAAAAAAAAAGTCCCGATTTACATCAGGACTCTCTTGTTTTATGTAACAAAATTATTTTTTGTTTACTGCTCCTTCTAATTCAGCACCAGCTTTGAATTTTACTACGTTTTTAGCAGCAATTTTGATAGTTTTACCAGTTTGTGGATTTCTACCATCTCTTGCAGCTCTTTTAGATACTGACCAAGATCCGAAACCTACTAAAGATACTCTTCCACCTTTGTTTAAAGTTCCTTCAACATTGCTTAAAAATGATTCTAAAGCTAATTTAGCAGCTGCTTTTGTAATACCAGCAGAAGCTGCCATTGCATCGATTAATTCTGATTTGTTCATGATTAAAGTTATTTATAATTGGTTAAACTTAATTATTTATCACAAATTTAGCGGTATTATTGAGCTGTGCAAGTATTCGTGCTAATTTTCGACTAAAATGTTAATAAATTAGATTAAATGTTAATAACATTGTTTGTTTTTTCAAATTTTAGGCTTAATTATAGTGTTTTCAGGGCTTAGAGCGCTATTGCGTTTTCAGAAAACGAAATTCCGTTTAATAATTCATGTGCTAACATTCTTTTCTTTCCTGGAAATTGTAAACTTTCAATTTTTAAAAAGCCATCTTTTGTAGTAATAAATATCTCTTTTTTAGTAGTTGTAATCTTTCCGATAGTTTCTGAATGTGCTTTTTCTTCAAAACTTGCTAAATAGATTTTTACATTCCATTCGTTTTCGCCGTCTTTAATATAAGTCCAAGCCGCAGGATAAGGAGATAATCCTCTTATTAAATTAAAAATCGTCTTTCCTGATTGGGTCCAATCAATTTTGCAATTCTCTTTATTTAGCTTGTAGGCGGTTTTAACCTCAGGATTATTTTCTTGTAAAGTTGTAGTAGCTTTTCCTGATTCTATTAATTGAAGTGTTTTTAAAACAGTTTCACTTCCTAAATGCATCAAACGATCATGTAACTCACCAGCGGTTTCGTTGGCTCCGATTTCAGTTTCTTTACTCAAAATCATCGCACCGGTATCAATTTTATCATCGATAAAGAAGGATGTAACTCCTGTTTTAGTTTCTCCATTAATGATAGCCCAATTAATAGGTGCAGCCCCACGATATTCCGGTAATAAAGAAGCATGAAGATTAAATGTTCCTAATTTTGGCATTTTCCAAACCACTTCAGGCAACATTCTAAAGGCTACGACTACTTGTAAATTGGCATCCAAACTTTTCAATTCGACTAAGAAATCTTCCGATTTTAAATTGGTAGGTTGTAATAGACGTAGGTTTTTTTCTAGTGCATATTCTTTAACCGCACTCATGCTTACTTTTTGTCCACGACCTGCTGGTTTGTCTGGAGCGGTGATAACGCCAACAATATCATAGTTGTTTTTGTAAATAGTATCCAAAATCCCAACAGCAAAATCGGGCGTTCCCATGAATACAATTCTTAATTTTTCCATTATATAAGGTAATATTGATTGTTTGAATTGATTTTGATTCGATTATTTTCTAATAATAATTGAATCGCAAAGATAGTCGCTTCTGAAGAAATGTGCAGTTGGTTTTCAATTTCTCTTGAACTTAACGGACTTTTCTCTAATAATTGTATGACCGATTGCGTTATCTCAACTGGATTGACTTTTTTTTTAGCAGTACAATACGAACAAATGCCACAGTCTTCCTTCGAAATTTCATCAAAATAAGTCAAAAGCATTCTGTTTTTACACGTATCTTCGTTCGTAATGTAACTCACCACACTTTGAAATTGCTCTTCTTTCAATTTGTTTTGATGTTCTAAAAATTTAGCTACGCGATTAATCGTTAAATCATCTTCACGAGCTTCGTTAAAAGTTATCGAACTATCATTGTTTTTCGCATGTAAAATGATACACTGACTTTCCGCTAATTTATCAATTACTTCTTCTACATGTTTTTCTGAAGTGTTTGCTTTTTTGGCAACCAAATGCGGATTTATTGTGGTTTCAATATCAAAAATTCCAGAATAGGTTCTTAAAATCGTGGTAATAACAGGTTCGTCA
>NZ_JAKLJH010000005.1:0-34847 GCF_023151265.1 Flavobacterium sp. | reverse complement strand
AACTTCCTTACTCGGAATGATAAACTGTAAGCTTATTTTTTCAGTTGATTCGCTTTGAAAAGTTATAATCCCTTGACGGTCTAAAAATTGCAAACTATTGAATGCTTTGATTACTGGGAAATTATAATGCGCACAAAACTGATTCAAATTGAAAGCAAAACTTTCATTATAACCTTCACCATAGGCAATTTGGAAGAAATTGTTCAGTTTGATGTAAACGTCTTTCACGAATTTTTTATCGGGTAAAACATCAATAAATTGTGCTTTAGTATAAGTGATATCCGAAGGATTGGTAACGATGATTCCAAAGGCTTTTTCGCCATTTCGTCCAGCTCTTCCAGCTTCTTGATAATAATTTTCAATGTTCTCTGGAAGTTGGATGTGGATTACGGTTTTTACATCGGGTTTGTCAATTCCCATTCCGAAGGCATTCGTTGCAACCATGACTTGCGATTTATTCTCTAACCAAGATTGCATGTTTTTTTCTTTCTCTTTTGCAGGCAATCCACCGTGATAAATTGTTGACGTAAATCCCAATTGGTTCAACTGTTGCGAAGTTTCAATACACGATTTTCGATTGCGAACATAAATAATAGAAGATTGCGGATTTTTAGTTAAAATCTGCTGTATTTTGAAAAACTTATCTTCGGTTTTAATCACGTGATACGCTAAGTTTTCTCTAGTAAATGACTTTGTAAATATTTTTGGATTAACCAAAGCCAAATTCGTGCAAATGTCTTCCTGAACTCTTTTGTTAGCAGTTGCTGTCAATGCTAAAAATGGTGTAGTAGGGAAGTGTTCTTTTAAAGCCGAAATTTTCAAATACGCCGGTCTAAAATCATGTCCCCATTGGCTCACACAATGCGCTTCGTCGATTGCAATTAAATTGATAGGTAATTGTTTCAAGCGTTCAACAATCCAATCGTGTTGTAAACGTTCAGGAGAAAGATATAAGAATTTGTAATTTCCGAATTGACAATTGTCTAAAATATCAATAATGTCGTCTTGGGAAACACCACCAGTTAAAGCAATCGCTTTGATATTTTTACTTTGTAAATTCTGAACTTGGTCTTTCATCAAGGCAATCAACGGCGAAATCACTAAGCAAATTCCGTTTAATTGAATAGCCGGAATCTGAAAACATACCGATTTTCCTCCTCCAGTTGGTAAAAGTGCAAACGTATCATTTCCACTTAAAACCGATTGAATGATTTCTTCTTGTGGTGTTCTAAAATTATCGTGTTTCCAGTATTTTTGAAGAATTTGTAAGGCTTCCGACATGTAAATTGGCTTTTAGAAACACTAAATTACGAAAAAAATTATTTAACAAGATGTTTCATAATAAAATCCACACGATTTTCAACCGTATCTTTTGGAACTTCCGTAATCGAATAGCCGTATTTTTTATAAGTTTCCATCAAATGTTCGTGAATTAAAATCGCTTGCTCGTAGTTTTCATAACGCTCAGCATCACTTACATAGATTTCTTTCCAAGGTGGTAAAACAAAAATCGCAGAATATTTGTGGTCTTGACAGGCTTTATCAAAAAATGCAGGATACGAATCGCCTATGTAATGCATATACGCCAAAACATCTGGAATGCCTCGATCTAAAAAGACGATATTTGCCTCTTCGTTTAAAGCTTCTTTGAATTGTCTTTTTCTGCCTTCTAGCAATAATTCACTGAATAAAAGTGGTTTTTCTAAGAACAATTGTTCAATTCCTTGTTCTTGGGCTTCACGAATAACTTCGCGCGAAACCTCAGGATAACAAGTGTGTCCTTTTTCTTTTAATGCATCGATTAAGGTGGTTTTTCCAGAGCTTGGTCCACCAATTAAAACCACAATTTCTTTATTCATATTGGAAATACTAAGGCGCAAAAGTAAGTTTTTTTAAAAATCTAATCAACTTAAAAATTTATAAGTTACTACATTACAATTCTGAACATAAAAAAGTATATTTGCTTTTCCAATACGAAATGATGATGGATAAGAAAACAGAAGATTTTTACGCAAGATTAAAAGAAGAATTAACAAACTCAACGCTTTGGCCTTCAGAGTATTTGTACAAATTTATTATGCCTTCTGATGTGCATAGTATTGCAAAAGTAGAAGCTGCTTTTAATGATATGGGAGCTGTAATTACTACGCAACAATCTAAAACAGGTAAATTTACCAGTGTTTCAATTAGTGTAACTATGGCAAGCGCTCAGAGTGTGATAGATAAATACATTGAAGTTTCGGATATTGAAGGCATCATTTCATTATAAAAAAACATGCAAGAAGAAGTAAGTTACTTAGAATATAATTCAGAACGTCCGCATTTGATTATTCCCGAATACGGAAGACATTTGCAGAAATTGATCGATCAAGCTACTGAAATTGAAGATCGAGAAGAGCGAAACAAAGCAGCAAAATACATTATTTCTGTGATGGGTTCTTTGAATCCGCATTTGAGAGACGTTTTAGATTTTCAACATAAATTGTGGGATCAGTTGTTTATTATGTCTGATTTTAAATTGGATGTAGATTCGCCTTATCCTATTCCTTCAAAAGATATTTTAACTCAGAAACCAGATCGTTTAAAATATCCTCAAAATTTCCCGAAATATCGTTTTTACGGAAATAATATCAAATATATGATTGATGTAGCGAACAGCTGGGAAGAAAGCGAATTGAAAAACGCTTTAGTTTTAGTAATCGCTAATCACATGAAAAAGTGTTACCTGAGTTGGAACAAAGACACGGTAACTGATGAAGTGATTTTTGAGCATTTATTAGAACTTTCAGGAGGAAAATTAAATCTTTCAAAATCAAACGAAGAACTTTCGAACACGCACGATTTAATGAAAGTGAACAAGAAAGTTTCGAATAAAACACAATTTGGTACAAATAAACCCGGAATTGTTAAGAAAAACAACAATCCAAAAGGGCATTTGAACAAGAACAATCAAAATAAAAATACATTTAAAAAATAGGCAGTTACATGGGAACATTTAAAATTGAAGGAGGAAAAGCATTAAAAGGAGAAATTACACCACAAGGCGCTAAAAATGAGGCGTTACAAGTGTTATGTCCTGTTTTGTTAACTTCTGAAAAAGTAAGAGTAACGAATATTCCAGATATTATTGATGTTAACAAATTGATTACGCTTTTAGGTAATTTAGGTGTTAAAATCCAAAAAAATGGACCTGGAGATTACACGTTTCAAGCCGATGAAGTAAATGTAAATTACTTAAAAACAGAAGCATTCAAAAAAGAAGGTGGAAGTTTAAGAGGTTCTATTATGATTGTTGGACCTTTGTTAGCGCGTTTTGGTTGTGGATATATTCCAAAACCAGGAGGTGATAAAATTGGGCGTCGTCGTTTAGACACACACTTTGAAGGTTTTATTAATCTTGGAGCAAAATTCAGATACGAAAGAGAAGATCATTTCTACGGAGTGGAAATCGATGGAAGATTACAAGGTTCTTATATGTTGTTAGACGAAGCTTCGGTAACCGGAACGGCTAATATTGTAATGGCTGCGGTTTTAGCGGAAGGAACAACTACTATTTATAACGCAGCTTGCGAACCTTACTTACAACAATTGTGTAAAATGTTGAACTCAATGGGAGCTAAAATCTCTGGAGTTGGGTCAAACTTATTAACGATTGAAGGTGTTGAGACATTAGGCGGTTGCGAACACAGAATTTTACCTGACATGGTAGAAATCGGTTCTTGGATTGGTCTTGCGGCTATGACACGAAGTGAAATCACAATTAAAAATGTAAGTTGGGAGAACTTAGGACAAATTCCAAACGTATTTAGAAAACTTGGAATTACATTAGAAAGAAGAGGAGAAGACATTTACATTCCAGCTCATAAAGATGGATATGAAATTAAAACCGATATCGACGGATCTATTTTAACTGTTTCTGATGCCCCATGGCCAGGATTTACACCTGACTTGTTAAGTATCGTTTTGGTTGTTTGTACGCAAGCTAAAGGCGATGTGTTGATTCACCAAAAAATGTTTGAAAGCCGTTTGTTCTTCGTGGATAAATTAATCGATATGGGTGCAAAAATTATGTTGTGTGATCCACACAGAGCGGTGGTTATGGGGCATAATTTCCAATCGCAATTAAAAGCTACAACAATGAGTTCGCCAGATATTAGAGCCGGAATCTCCTTATTAATTGCTGCTTTAACTGCAAAAGGAACGTCAACCATTCAAAATATCGAACAAATCGACAGAGGTTACGAGCGTATTGATGAAAGACTACGTGCAATTGGAGCTAATATCGTGAGAGTATAATTTAGTATTCTGTGTTCAGTCGCAGTAAGCAGTGTTACTGTGACTTAACACTGAGACTGATTACTAAAAAATGGAAACCTACATCATCATTTTTCTCTGCATCGCTTCCTTCGTAGCTGGTTTTATCGATGCTATTGTGGGTGGAGGCGGATTAATTCAAACTCCAGCCGCTTTAATTTTGTTGCCGAATGTGCCTGTAGCTTCCATCATTGGAACGTTAAAAATCCCGGGTTTTAGTGGAACTAGTATGGCAACATACCATTATTTGAAATCGGCAAAAGTCAATTGGAAATTATTTATTGTAATGGCAATTGTTTCTTTCTCATTTGCTTATTTAGGTTCGAGTTTACTCAATGTAATGCAAAACGATTTCATGAAACCCTTGCTTTTTGTGGTTTTGATTTTGCTCTTGCTTTATACCTATTTCAAAAAAGATTTCGGACAATTTCAAATCAATAAACTGACTCAAAAGCAAACCTATATTTACGGAATTATAATTTCAATTTTTTTAGGTTTCTACGATGGATTCATTGGTCCAGGAACAGGAAGTTTGCTAATTATGGCGTTTATTGCAATTCTCGGTTTTGATTTTTTAAAAGCGAATATCTATGCGAAATTAGTCAACTTGGCAACAAACATTGGTTCCATAACTTTATTCGTTTTAAAAGGAAAAATTATTTGGTCAATTGCTGTTCCAATGGCAATTTGTAACGTTACAGGTTCGTGGTTAGGCGCACGATTAGCTATTTCAAAAGGTAACGGATTTATTCGTGTTTTCTTTTTAATTGTGGTTGGATTGGCGTTACTTCGTTTTGGTTATGATGTGTTTTTAAAATAAAAAAGCACTCCATTTAGAAGTGCTTCTCGTTATTTTAAAATTTCAATCCAAACATTACGCCATCACCTTGAAATCCGTTTTGGTAGCTTCTTACATAATCAACGCGTAAGAATCTAAATTTACCCCAACCAATATTATCAAATCCAACAGTAAACTCTTGATACGGTTTCATATTTGGAATGTTTAATTGATGAAATCCTCCAATTAAATTCCATTGTAACTTATTTAGTAACGGAATCTTATTCATAATGTAACCTTTAAAATTATGTTCAATATGAGTTTCCAAATACGCATCATTTGTAGAATGACTGTAATATGGAAGTAAATTAAATGAGTTCAATGAATTGTTCAACAAATTAATATGCGTTTGATTTCCGTTGAAGTGTTTATAATCTACAAACGAAATATTATCGGCATTAAAGAATTTTCCTGCTTTAAAGCGTAAGCCAAAATCACCTTTATTTCCTAGGGTTTTGTTGTAATCAACGGTTCCACTGATTAAATCATAGTGGTAATTACTGTTCGAAGCTCCAAAAGCTTTTTCGTAATAGAAACTTAGTATCGGATAATTATCGTTTTGAATGTTAACCTTTCCATCAGGACGCGAAATGTATTTTTGACCAAAACGAATTCGTGTTCCTAAACTCGCTTTCATGATATGATGTTTCTCAAAAGGAACCGAAGTATAATTATTAGGTTGTAATGGATCGTTCGAAAAATACAAATCATCATTTTTAATCATTGTATAATCGGTGTTGTTAAATAACGCTCTTCGGTTTTCGTACAATAATTTACCTGAAGCAAAAACACCATTGGTGACTTCTCTTCCGTAATTAATTTCGGCAAATTCTTTATTATACAATTTCATGTAATTATTTTTAAAGAATAATGTTGCTACCGAATTTACTAAATTACTTATTGGTTCATTTGGATTGAACTGACTTATGGCGCTTCCTCCGTTTAAACTTATGTAAGCGTTGTTTATATTATTAAATCGGTGATAAAAGTTACCTTTTACGCGTAATCTATCTTCGGCAAAACCATAATTAACTATAGATGAAATGGAAGTATATTTCCCTGTTTCTTCATTCCATTTTCTAAAAGAAAAACCACTGTCTAAATTCCAACCTTGAACGGTATTAAAACTTAAAGAAGTTAAATTGGTTAACCCTTGGTAATTGAAACTCCAGTTTTTAAACGAATTCTTATAAGTATAACCCGTAATAATCTTCAATAACTTGAATTTATTTCCTTTGGCATCAACTGAATCCAAATATACTTGTGATTTCCTTAGAGTTTGTAAACTATCTTTTTTAATGTAATTTGTCGTTTCTTCTTCGGTTAATGGAACAGGTCTGAATTCATTCCAATACGAATCTTCTTTTTTGTTCGCATTTTCTGCAAAAGTGACAACTTCTTTACCAAATGTTTTCTTTTCGAAAGCATCTTTGAAGTTGTAATTAGTAAATACATAAGTAAACTTTCCATCAAATTTCATCCCGAAAAGTCCGGCTTTAAAGTCTAGTGTTTGAATATTTTTTGCCCAAATCTTATTATCCGAATTGTAACTAAAACTTTGTGTTAATTTCATGGTTTCAAGAATTGGCTGTTGCATTCTGTAACCTTTAATGTCTAAGTCAATTCCGTAAATTGCCCAAGTATCTTCAACTATATAAATATAACCTTCAAAAACAGGCTCTTTGTCTCGTTTTGGCGTAACTAAAATTTTATTGATTAACTGATTACTTTCGTTATAAAAAGTGCTTTCTAATTTGTATTTGTAATAATTAAAAGCATTATCAGCAATAGGCGAAACCATGTTGATGTTAAACTCAACGTAGTTGTCGTAAAAATCGTAATTTGTTTTTAGTGCAGTATTATAACTAAACCCGTTATCGTCACCAGCAATTTTAGAAGCAATGATTTCTTCTTTTAAATCATCAGGTTTTTGGAATTTAATTTTTGATACAGTTTCCGATTGATAAATAATACCACTTCTAGTAGAATCTAAGTTGCCTTCTAAATCTCCAATTTCAACGCCCATGAATTTCTTAGGAATATCTTTTGCTCTAAAAATTCCTCTCGAATAAAAATCGGCTTCAAACTTATCGGTTTTAGCGGCATTTTTCTTTTTTTCTTTTATAGTATTTCGAATAATTTCATTAGCAGGATTTTCTCCATTTACAACCACAACTTCTTTCAGTTGAAAATCTTCTTCTTGTAAAGTTACATCAAACTCAAAAGGAAAACTACTGATGTTTAAAATGTGTTTCTGAGTTTTATATCCCAAATATTGAAAAACTAAGTGCACATTGTTTTTCTGTGTAGTGTTTAATTCGTATTTACCATGTTCATTTGACGTTGTACCTATATAGGTGTTCTCTATATATATGTTTACAAATGGTAAAGCATTTCCATCTTTATCTTTTATGGTTCCTTTAATTTGAGCGAACGAAATTGTTGTTAAGAATAATAAGAATAGCGTAATTTGTTGTTTCATGTTGTTTGTTTTTACACAGAGCTTTTTTTAATTTTGTTTGTCTTTAGAGAGTTACACTGAGGCGTTTCACTTGTTTTATTTCACAGAGCTTCACGGAGCTTTTTTTAATTTTGTTTGTCTTTAGAGAGTTACACTGAGGCGTTTCACTTGTTTTATTTCACAGAGCTTCACGGAGCTTTTTTTAATTTTGTTTGTCTTTAGAGAGTTACACTGAGGCGTTTTACTTGTTCTTTACACAGAGTTTTTTTGATTGAGAGCTTCTTCGAGATTTTTTACTTTTATAATACAAATCGTTTAATTCCTTTAGATAATAGTTTAGTATTAAAATTAATTAATAATCCTGTTTTGTAATTTCCTAATTTCATGTAAGTTAATATTTGAGCTTTATGAACATCGGTGAAAGTTTCAACTGTTTTTATTTCGATTACTAATCTATCTTCTATTAGTAAATCTATTCTATAACCATGATCAAGTTTGATTTCTTTATATTCAAGAGGAAGTTTTAATTCTCGTTCAACTTTTAAATTAGCTTTTTTTAATTCATAATATAAACATTCTTGATAAGCAGATTCTAATAAACCCGGACCCAAATGACGATGAACTTCAATAGCCAAGCCAATTACTTGTTCTGTTAACTTATCAATTTCCATATTTTAATTTTATAAATATTCTTTAATTAAATTAAATATAACGCTCTTTCTATCTCTCAAATTAACACAATGCAAATAAAACCCTCTGTGAATCTCATCTAACTCGGTGTATCTCTGTGTAACAACTAAGTGCAACGCTCTCTTTTCCTCATTCAACACAAAGTATATAAAAACCTCTGTGAATCTCTTTTTACTCGGAGCATCTCTGTGTAAAAAAAACAAGTGAAACGCTACTCAAAAGCTCTTAAAGCCAACTCATAACTCTGCAATCCAAAACCAATAATTACACCTTTAGCATTTGGTGAAATGTACGATTGATGACGAAAAGATTCTCTTGAAAATGTATTGGAAATATGAACTTCTACAACTGGAGTTGTAATTGCTTTAATAGCATCGCCTATTCCTATAGAAGTATGTGTGTAAGCACCAGCATTAAGAACGATACCATCATAACTAAAACCTACTTCTTGAATTTTACTGATAATTTCCCCTTCAATATTACTTTGGAAATATTCTAATGTGATAGTTGGAAACTCACTTTGTAATTTTTCAAAATACGATTCAAAAGTGGCATTGCCGTAAACTTCGGGTTCTCTTTTTCCTAATAAATTAAGATTTGGACCATTTATAATGATAAGCTTCATGAGAATTGTTTTTGTAAAAGTAAAAAAACCATTCTTTTTGAGAATGGTTTTAGCAAAATATTATAACTTTTAGTGTTAAAACATATAACCTACTGAAAATTGAATTACAGAGTTTTTCACATCAGCATCTTTTTTAGCTTCTGTTAAACCCGCAACATAACGCCCTGATACAAATAATCCGTTTGTAATCTTATAACTTAAACCACCAGCTAAGCCAAAGTCGAAAGAATTTGTGTCGTTTGAGTCAACTTCATTTCGTTCGCTTACTAATACAGAAGCTTGTGGACCTAATTCTAAACTAAGTTTATTAGAAGTTAAATAAAATTTAGCAAGAACAGGAAGTGATAAGTAACCCAACTCATTTTTAACTTGTTCGCCTAAACCTTCCAATTCTGCACCTTGTGTAGAATATAAGAGTTCGGGTTGAATGGCGAAGTTTTCAAATACTTTTAATTCCATTACAGCACCTGCATGATAGCTTGTAATAGTTTTAAAATCTACACCCGAAACATCTCCGCCTGTGTAGTTAGCAAAATTTACACCACCTTTTACACCAAATTTTAGCATTTGAGCCTGCGAAAAACCAGTTCCTAGAACCAGTAAAATCATTGTTACAATTGTTCTTTTCATATTAAAATCTTTAGAGTAGTAACGCTTGCTAGCGCTTTTTAGTATGATTGTCGATAAAATGCACTTTTTATCGATTTTTGGATTTTATTGATTGTGAGGTGTTTATGTTTTTTTTGTTATTTTTTGAAGGTTTACTTTTTATTAAAAAAAGTTTAAAATTTTAAATTTCACAACTTTCAACTGCTTGATTATGAACATAATCGTTTTTACTTGTTAATAAAATTGTTAATAACATAACAAAATATGTTATTTCGTATAAAAAAATGCTATAAATTTGCTCTATTAACTTTAAATTTAAACTAAACATGAAAAAAGTTTTATTATCTGCTGTAGCATTATTGGCTTTCGGTTTTGCTAACGCACAAGAAGAAGAAAAAGGAAACGGTGGATTCTCTAAAGGGTCTATGTTTATTTCTGGTGCTGTATCAATTGATTCAGAAAAAACTGGTGATGCTAAATCTTCAGGTTTTGAAATCGCTCCTAAATTTGGTTACTTCGTAACTGAGAACATTGCAATTGGAGGTAAATTAGGTTATGAGTCAATGAAAGCTGATAACGGTTTTGTAGATACAACTGATAGAACAGCTTTAACAGTTGGTGCTTTTGGACGTTACTACATGACTCCAGCTTCTCAATTCTCATTATTCGGTGAGTTTGGAGTTGATTACACTTCATGGGATAACAAATTAGCTGATGTTCAAGAAAACGAAATTGGTGTAAACTTAGGATTAGGTTTAAGCTATTTCTTAAACAACAACTGGGCTATCGAGGCTACTTGGGCTGGTTTAGGTTACACAACTAATGACAATGGTGGAGACGGTGCTGACAAAACTAATTCTTTTGGTTTAGGTGCTGACTTAAGATCATTTGGATTTGGTGTTATCTACAAATTCTAATTTGTAAAAAACAAATAAGTCAAAAATCCCGCTTCGGCGGGATTTTTTTATTGCTGTAATTTGCCTACATTTGATATATGAGTACTTGGCAATCGTATATTAAAGAATATCAAAATTATCTTCGTTTAGAACGTGGTCTTTCTAAAAATACCATTGAAAACTATACGTTTGATATCGAAAAATTAGTGTTGTTCTTGCATCAACATGAAATACGGGTTTCTCCCATTACAATTACAGAAGATACGGTTCAGCAATTCATTTACGAAATTTCATCTCAAGTAAATGCTCGAAGTCAGTCGCGAATAATTTCAGGATTAAAAAGCTTTTTCAACTACTTAGTTTTTGAGGATTATCGCAAAGACACCCCTTTAGAATTAATTGAAGTTCCTAAAACAGGCAGAAAATTACCCGATACTTTAGCAACAGAAGAAATTGATGCGTTAATCTCGGCAATAGATTTATCCACTCCAGAAGGCGAACGCAATAAAGCTATGTTAGAAACCTTGTACAGTTGCGGTTTGCGTGTTTCAGAATTAGTAAGTTTAAAAATTTCCGATTTATTTTTTGAAGAAGGTTTTATCAAAATCACAGGTAAAGGAAATAAGCAGCGTTTTGTGCCCGTAGGAGGCTCTACAATTAAATACATAACTTCTTATGTAAATTTAATACGAGTGCATTATCCAGTCCAAAAAGGACACGAAGACACGCTTTTTCTAAATAGGAGAGGAAGGCAATTAACGCGCGCTATGGTTTTTACAATTATTAAAGATTTAGCGGTAAAAATCAATTTAAATAAAACCATTAGTCCACACACATTCCGACATTCTTTTGCAACACATTTATTAGAAAATGGTGCCGATTTACGTTCGATACAATTAATGCTCGGACACGAATCGATTACTACTACCGAGGTGTATATGCATTTAGATAGAAAATTCTTATCGGAAGTTTTGAATAATTATCATCCGAGGAAGTAGTGTTTGTTTTTACACAGAGATACACAGAGTTTTTTTGAAATACTTTGTGTTGAGAGAGCTACACAAAGACATTTCATATATCTTAATTCTATTTGGTTTACGTTTAGTTTGTCATGCTGTCAAGCATCTCTTTTATTAACTTCAAATCGGAATTAAGTTCAACATAAAACTTACATGACTTATATGTTTAAAACAAATAACAAAAATCACTCACTAAAGAGATTCCTAACGGAATGACAAAATTGAGTACAAAAAAAATCGCATTAAAATGAATTAATACGATTTTTTATTTTTGTCTAATGTCTAATACTTACTTCGCAATATTCACTGCTCTAGTTTCACGGATAACCGTAATTTTAACTTGACCAGGATAAGTCATTTCAGTTTGAATTTTTTGAGAAATATCAAACGATAAGTTTACTGCTGCATCATCCGATACTTTTTCACTTTCTACAATAACACGTAATTCTCTACCTGCTTGAATTGCATAAGCGTTTTTAACACCGTTGAATCCAAAAGCGATATCTTCTAAGTCTTTCAAACGTTGGATGTAAGAATCTAATACTTGTCTTCTTGCTCCAGGGCGTGCTCCAGAAATAGCATCACAAACTTGGATAATTGGAGAAATCAATGATTTCATTTCAATTTCGTCGTGGTGCGCTCCAATTGCGTTACAAACTTCTTCTTTTTCACCATATTTCTCAGCCCATTGCATACCTAAGATTGCGTGAGGTAATTCACTTTCTGTATCTGGTACTTTTCCAATATCGTGTAATAAACCAGCTCTTTTAGCTAATTTAACATTTAATCCTAATTCAGCCGCCATGATACCACATAACTTAGCAACTTCTCTTGAGTGTTGTAATAAGTTTTGTCCGTAAGATGAACGATATTTCATTCTACCTACCACTTTAATTAATTCAGGGTGTAATCCGTGGATTCCTAAATCGATTACCGTACGTTTTCCAGTTTCGATGATTTCCTCGTCGATTTGTTTTGCTGTTTTAGCAACAACTTCTTCAATACGTGCTGGGTGAATACGTCCGTCAGTTACTAATTTGTGTAATGCTAAACGAGCTATTTCTCTTCTTACTGGATCAAAACATGATAAGATGATAGCTTCTGGTGTATCGTCAACGATGATTTCAACTCCAGTTGCAGCTTCCAAAGCTCTAATGTTACGACCTTCACGACCAATGATTCTACCTTTCACATCATCCGATTCAATGTTAAATACAGAAACACAATTTTCAACTGCTTCTTCAGTACCTACACGTTGAATAGTATTGATGATGATTTTCTTAGCTTCTTGTTGTGCTGTCATTTTTGCTTCTTCCACAGTATCTTGGATGAATGACATGGCATTTGTTTTAGCTTCCGCTTTTAAACTTTCTACCAATTGATTTTTAGCATCTTCAGCAGATAATCCAGAAATAGCTTCTAATTGCTCTACTTGGCTTCTGTGAAGTTTATCAATTTCTTGTTGTTTCTTGTCTAAGTATTCGATTTTATTGTTGTAATCTGCAATTTTAGCTTCAACTTCATCGTTTACTTTTTTAGCTTTTGCTAATTCATTTGAAACTTGAGATTCTTTATCACGCGTTCTTTTTTCAGCTTCCGCCATTTTTTTATCGCGTGCTAAAATTACTTGTTCGTGTTCTGCTTTTAATTCTAAAAACTTCTCTTTAGCTTGTAAAATTTTATCTTTTTTTGCTGCTTCAGCTTCTGTTTTAGCGTCTTTTAAAATCGAAGCTGCTTCTTTTTTGGCATTTTTAATTAGGTTAGAAACATTGCTTTTCTCTAAAAATTTAGCAATTCCAAAACCTCCCGCAAGACCAACAACAATTCCAATTATTATGCTTAGTATATCCATGTGTGTGTTAAAAAAATTATATAAAAAAAGCCTACATTAGGTGTTTGTATAAACTCTGTTATACAAGATTTGAGCTAACCTGCAGTTCAAACTTCCCACTTAAGGGCCTGTTATAGTTGCAAAGATTCACTCGTTTAATTTGTTAGTGTTGAGTTTATCAAATATATACTAATGTAGGCAGTATCTTTGTTTGTTATGTAAGAACGTATTTATTTTGAGAGTAACTCACTCAATTTTTTATCCAAATTTTGCAATCTGGTTATGTTGCTTTCATTATCCTGAGAGTTGTTGATTTGTTTTTGTTCAACCTGAGCTGCAAATTGCAAGGCACACATTGCTAAAACATCTTGTTTGTCTCTTACGGCATAGCTTTGTTCAAACTGTTTAATCATAGCGTCTATTTTTTTTGAAGCACTTCTAAGTCCTTCTTCTTGCGATGGATCTACCGTTAAGGGATACACGCGGTCTGCTATCGATATTTTAATTTTCAGTTTTTCACTCATGCGGTTTCTAATCCGAAAGTTGGGCTATACAATAATCGATTTCTCTGATTAATGAATTTATTTTGAGTTTTGTTTCTCGTTTATTTTCTTCACTGCCTAGTAATGAGTTTACCATTTTTAGAGTATCCAATTGATTTTTTAGAACTTCAATTTCGCTTGATTGTTTTTGTTGGTTTTTTTTAGAAAGCAACAATTCGTCCTGTAACTCTTGGTTTTTCTTTTCAAGCTGTGCCACTTTTTGGTTGAGCTTAAAAAATTTAACTTCGAGAGAATCAATTAATTCAGATAATCCATTCATTAATGATAAAATTCATTTCATTATTTCACAAAGTTAGCATTAGTATTCAAAAATTGCAATACTTTTTATTAAATTTTGTGAATTAATTTTTATTATTTATAACTAATTGATTATTAAATAATTATTGTAGGTATGGTTTTTGTTTACTTTATGTAAAATTATTTTAGTATTTTAGCACTAAACACAAGCACTATGAGATTCGTATTAGCCATTTTATTCGCCCCTCTTTTTATTTTTAGTCAAGATTTTCCTCAAGATTATTTTCAATCTCCTTTAGATATTCCGCTCGATTTATCGGGTTCTTTCGGAGAATTACGAAGTAACCACTTTCATTCTGGTTTGGATTTTAAAACAAAAGGAGTAGAAGGTCTTCCCGTTTATGCTGCCGGTGATGGTTATATTTCAAGGATTAAAATCTCAACTTTTGGATATGGAAAAGCCATTTATATTACACATCCAAATGGTTATACTTCTGTTTATGGACATCTCCAAAAAGCAAATGGTGCTATCGAATCTTTCATTAAAGCAAGACAATACAAGGAACAATCCTATGAAGTAGAAATGTATTTGTATCCAACAGAATTACCAGTAAAAAAAGGTGATATTATTGCTTTTACCGGAAATACGGGTGGAAGTGGTGGTCCTCATTTGCATTTTGAATTCCGAAATACTAAATCAGAAGAAATACTAAATCCAATGCATTTTGGGTTTAAGAAAATCATCAATGATGATAGAAAACCTGTTATTCAAGGTGTTGTGGCTTATCCTTTAGATTCTACAGTAGTAAATACTTCTCAAAAACCAATTAATATTTCATTTTCTAAACAAGCCGATGGAAGTTATTTGAGTACAAAAGTTAGAGCGAATGGTAAAGTTGCATTCGGAATTAATGCCTACGATTTTTGTACCAATGCCTACAATAAAAACGGATTATATAAAGTAAAAGCCTATTTGAATGGTGTTTTGTATTACCAATATGGTTTTGATGGTTTTGCCTTTGATGAATCGCGCTACATTAATAATTTTATTGATTACGAACGTTTTCATTTGATGGGACAACGCGTTCAAAAATTGTTTCAATTATCTGATTATCCCTTATCTATTGTGGCTGGAAATAAAAAAGATGGTACAATAAAAGTACAACCTGCAATAAATTACACCTATCGAGTAGAAGTATATGATTTTCATGGAAATAAGGTAGATTTAGTTATTCCAATCGAATTTTATAATACGCAAGCCACTGTAAAAAATACGATTCAAAAAACGCCTTACTATGTAAAAGCTAAAAACGAATCTATTTTTGAAAAGAATAATGTTTCGGTTCAAATTCCAGAAAATGCATTTTATTCTAATTTTTATTTGAATTTTGATGTTAGTAACGATATTCTTACGTTGCATGATGATAGTGTCCCAGTTCATAAAAATATTACAATTACATTCAATAATGTTCAAGGCTTAACCGAAGAGCAATTAGCAAAAACTTACATTGCAACTTTAGACGGTTATAAATTAGAATACAATAAAACATATCGAAAAGGGAATACATTTTCTCTTAAAACAAAGTCTTTAGGTAAATTCAAATTAGCGCAAGACACAACTCCTCCAAGAATTTACAACGTAAATTTTGTAGAAGGAAAGACAATTAAAGAGCAAAAAACAATTAGTGTTTCTATTACAGATTTGCATTCCGATATTGATTCTTACAATGCTTATTTAAACGGAAAATGGATTTTAATGGAATACGATTATAAGACAAAAAAGTTGGTACACAATTTAGATGATAATATTTACGTTCAAGGAAGAAACGATTTAAAGATTGTTGTGACTGATAATTTACAAAATTCTACTACCTTTGAATCTTACTTTTTTAGATAATTAAAATCCATTCTTTTGAAAAATATAATTTTTGTATTCATTATAGGTCTTTTTTCTTTGACTGTTTCGGCTCAAAAAGCACGTATTAAAGGTGTTATTTTAGACGAATTTAATAATCCTGTTGAAAATGTAACGGTAAAAGTGGGCGACAAAGGAACCGTTTCTAATGAAAATGGTTTTTATATTTTAGAAATAGATGCCAATAAAAAAGTAACGATTACTTTTTCTCACATTTCATTAAAGAAAATTACGATTGACGTAAATTTAAAATCCAATGAAGATTTTGAGTTAAATCCAGTAATGAATTCAAAAGTTGAGGAGTTTGGTGAAGTTACAGTCATTGGAAGTAGTAAAAAACGAATTGAAGGCGTTACCACAATTGATCCGGTAATCATTAGAAAAATTCCCGGTGCTAATGCTGGAATCGAAAATATTTTAAAAACATTGCCGGGATTTAATGCTAGTAATGAATTAAGTACTTCGTATGCGGTACGTGGTGGTAATTTTGATGAGAATTTAGTGTATGTCAATGAAATCGAAGTCTATCGTCCGTTTTTAATTCGTTCAGGGCAACAAGAAGGTTTGAGTTTTACCAATACTGATATGATTTACAATGTTGATGCTTCCGCTGGAGGTTTTCAAGCAAAATATGGAGATAAATTATCATCGGTTTTAGATATTACCTATCGAAATCCAAAACGTTTTGGCGCTAGTTTAGAAGCTAGTTTGTTAGGAGGAAGTCTAACACTTGAAGGTGTTTCCAAAAATCAAAAATGGAGTAATATCACAGGTGTTCGATACAGAGATAACAGTCTTTTAGTTAATAGTCAGGAAACAGAAACTAATTTTAGACCCACATTTTTTGATGTCCAAACTTTGTTGAATTTTAATGCTTCAACCAAATGGAATTTTAGTTTTTTAGGAAACATTTCGCAAAATAGATACAATTACGAACCGTTAACACGTCAAACCAATTTCGGAACAATCGACGAACCAATTGCTTTGTTAGTATTTTACGAAGGACAAGAAAAAGATAAATACCTAACATTTTTTGGTGCCGGAAAAGCCGTTTATCAATACAATGAAAAAAATAAATTGAAGTTTATCCTTTCCGGATATCATACGCAAGAACAAGAATATTATGATATTTTAGCACAATATCGTTTGGGTGAAGTTGATGCGAATATTGGTTCTGAAACTTTTGGTGATGTTGTTTTTACTCGTGGAATTGGTTCGCAATTAAATCACGCACGTAACGATTTAGATGCTTTAATCGTAAATGCTGAAGTAAAAGGTTTTCACGAATTAAACGAAAAATCCCAATTTGAATGGGGGGCAAAATTCACAAAAGAAGATATTCGTGATAGAATTGTAGAATGGGAAGTTGTAGATTCAGCCGGGTTTTCATTGCCAAATCCTATTTTAGATTATCAAAACGATCAACCTTATAATCCGTATGTTGGACCATTAGCGCCTTATCAAAATGTAAGAGCTACAAATTTTACCAAAATAAATAGATTTTCGGGTTATGCACAATGGAATTATAGAGGAAATATAGGTGAACATGATTATTGGATAAATGCCGGAGTTCGTGCGCATCAATGGCAAGTTGAAGCTGATGGTAGACCAAAAGGAGATAGTCAAATTACGTTTTCTCCAAGAGCTCAATTTGCATTTAAACCCAATTGGAATAAAGATATGTTGTTCCGATTGTCAGGAGGTTTATATCATCAGCCACCATTTTACAGAGAATTGCGAGATTATGATGGAGTAGTGCAAACCAATGTAAAAGCACAACAATCGATTCATGTTGTTTTGAGTAATGATTACAGTTTTAAAATGTGGAACAGACCATTCAAATTGGTTTCTGAAGCGTATTATAAAAACATTACCGATGTAAACACCTATACAATTGATAACGTTCGTATTCGTTACAGAGCCAACAACGATGCAGAAGCTTACGCTTATGGTTTTGATGCTCGTTTAAACGGAGAGTTTGTACCAGGAACCGAATCGTGGTTTACTTTCGGGTATTTAAAGACAGAAGAAAATCAAGACGGAAAAGGTTTTATTGCTCGCCCAACAGATCAGCGATTAAAATTTGGCGTTTTGTTTCAAGATTATATGCCAAATATTCCAAACTTAAGATTGTATCTTAATTTGGTTTACAATACAGGATTACCAGGTGGTTCGCCTGCTTATGCTGATCCTTACAATTATCAATTACGTTTAAACGATTATCGTAGAGCCGATGTTGGGTTTTCTTATGTGTTTAAAGATGAGAAAATCAAATCAAGTAAAGTTTGGTTGAAGCCTTTTAATGAGCTATCATTAGGATTGGAAATTTTCAATTTATTCAACAATCAAAATTCGATTACGAATACATGGGTTCGCGATGTGTACACTAAATCACAATACGGAATTCCAAACTACATGACTACTCGTGTTTTCAATATCAAATTAGTTGCCCGATTGTAAGCCAATTATTATTTTAGTATATTTGACTATAAAATTTAAACAGATGAAACGTATTCTTTTTACTTTTAGCTTGGTTGCAACTTTAATGAGTTGTAAGAAAGAGGCAGAAACTCCAAAGGTTATCTACGAAGAAGGAAAAACTAAGGTAGAAGTTGAAGCTAAAGATACGTCGTCTATCAAAGTGGCCGATTTGCCAATTTTGATGGAAGGAACGAAATATTTAATTCATCCTGTTGGTGATGTCCGTGTGTATGATACCAATAGTAAAGTTTATGGAAGCAGTAAAACCAATCAGGTTAGTTATGCGATTTCTAATTATAACCGATTTGAAATTACAGGCTACTTCGATAATTTGAATTTTCAGCATATCGATTCAACTACTGTAAAACCTTTAACCGATAAGAAAATCCAAATTCAAACCGCAACTTTTTTAGACGGAATTGCTACTAAAACCAAAAAGCAAATCATCGTTTATACTTTAGTAGATTCCGATACTAACAAAGATGGAAAAATCAATCAAAATGATATTCGTTCGTTGTATTTGAGTTCGGCAAGTGGTGAGAATTTCACTAAACTTTCAGAAAATCTTCTTGAATTAATCGATTGGAATATCATCGAAGCACAAAATCGTTTGTACTTTAGATGCATCGAAGATATCAACAAAAACGGTGCTTTTGATAAAAATGATAAAGTACATTACCATTTCGTAAACTTGTTAGCAGACGAGTGGAAAGTGGAAATGTATACACCTAATTAGATTAATAATGAAGATATTAATATTTGCTGTTTTATTTTGTTTTTCTTCTTTTTTGAGTTTTACCCAAAATAAGATTTCTTATATTATGTTCTCTGATGTTAATTCAAATGTAATTAATCATACCATATTAATTACTATTTCGCCAAATATTGAAGGAAAAGAAGCTACTGTAACTGTAGAGAAAAATAATACTTTAGAAAAATATTATATTTCAATGAGCGAATTTAATTTAATAGGAGAATCTATTTTAAAAATAAAACCTTCTGATTTATTAACAGATGTTAGAGATTGTTTAGACGCTTCAAGAACAAAAATTAGTTTTATTGGACCAAATTTTTTATCTACAACAATGATAAGTTATGAAATAGATTGTTTGTTAAGCTTAGATGAAAATACTCAATGGAGGGACTTTTTATCTGCAACAAATCTTATACTAAGAGTAGCTAAACAAAAACTCTAAATCAAAATATCACTCTCTAAATCTGATTTTTCAATTTCGAAATCAAATCCTAATTTAGAAACCAATTCAATTACCAGTTTTTTATACCAGTTTTCACTTTTAGGGTGAATGTAGATTTTTTCGATTAATTGGTTCAAATTAACATCAACCTTTAAACCATTATCGATTTTCATTCCATTAGCTGAAACGTCTGAAATAATTCGAATTTCTCTTTCGTACTGAAAACTTTTACGTTTAAACAAAAACGGGAAAAACGTATCTTCAAACGGAATAAATTCTTTTTTGTAATCGATGTAATTTACAGCGCCAATATATTGTTCGGTTTGTCTTTCAGGTTGTAAGGCTTCCTTTAGTCTGCCAATAGTTGTTTGAATCGCTAAACCTTCTGTATTTTGAGTGAAAATTTGCCACATCGCAAACGATTCATACTCGTTAATATGCCAACTACTAATCACTACTTTTTCTCGATGTGATTTATAGTAATCCAAAAACTTCGGATTGTTAGCGGCAATTTTCTTAATTTCTTCAAAAGTGGGTTCTGAAAATGTCCCTTCATATTGATCTTCAAACTTATCCGAACGCGACATAAACAACTGTTGCGACAACAACATGTCTAAAAACTTAGACAAGTCCAAATATTTCCAAACAATAGTATCATTGTCTTCGGGTAACGTAATATTTGGATGGTTTATGTACATTTTTAAAGTTCAATTACAAGTTCAAAAATCAAATTTTGGAACACAGATTTAAGAAATTTACATAATCTAAAAAATCTTGAAATGAGATTAATTTATTTTGCTAAACTCCTAACTTCCATCTCCCAACTCCTAACTTTTATTCAAAACTCTGCATCATCACTAACTTCGAATACGTGCCATTCAAAGCTAATAATTCATCGTGTGTTCCTTGTTCAACGATTTCACCTTTGTGCATTACCACAATTTTATCTGCTTTTTGAATTGTAGATAAACGGTGAGCGATTACAATTGACGTACGGTTTTGCATCATATTTTCTAAGGCCACTTGAACAAATTTTTCACTTTCGGTATCCAAAGCCGAAGTTGCTTCATCTAAAATCATGATTGGTGGATTTTTCAAAACGGCTCTCGCAATCGATAAACGTTGTTTTTGTCCGCCCGAAAGTTTTCCTCCAGCATCACCAATATTGGTTTCAATTCCGTTAGGTAAATCTTTTACGAATTCGTATGCATTAGCTACTTTTAAAGCCGCAATAATTTCTTCGTCTGTTGCATCTTCTTTCCCTAAACGAATATTATTTTTAATGGTGTCATTAAACAAAATCGAATCTTGGGTAACTAATCCCATCAAATCACGAAGCGATTCTAACGTCATATCTTTGATGTCGATTCCATCAATTTTTACGGTTCCTTCTTGAACATCATAAAAACGAGTCAATAAATTGGCAATGGTACTTTTTCCAGAACCAGATTGTCCAACTAAGGCCACAGTTTTCCCTTTAGGAATTTCCAAAGAGAAGTTTTTCAATACATTTTCTTCTGCATATCTGAAATTGATATTTTCAATAGCTATTTTATCTTCAAAAGAAGTTTTTACGACTGCATCAGTTTTGTTTGTAATTGTGTTTTCTTGTTCTAATAAAAAGAATACTCTCTCGGCAGCAGCTAAACCACTTTTTACTTGATACGAAGCTTTCGAAATTGCTTTAGCTGGAGTTAAAATCGTATAAGCTAAGGCAATGTAGGTTATAAAAGCTGTGCTGCTTAAAGTTTGGTCTATTAAAACTAATTTCCCACCATACCAAAGTAATGTACCTATGGTTACAATACCTAAAAATTCACTCATTGGTGAAGCTAAATTATTTTTATTAGAAATGCTGTTAGATAATTTTAATAATCGATTAATAGATTCATTAAATTTTAAAATAAAAATATTTTCGGCATTAAATCCTTTAACCACTTTTAATCCGCCTAATGTTTCATCAAGAGTTGATATGAAAATTCCTGATTCTTGTTGTGCACGTTGAGATTTTGATTTTAAGCTTTTCCCAATTCTTGAAATGATAAATCCGGAAATTGGGATGAATAAAAATACAAACAATGTTAGTTCTGCACTAATGGCAAGCATAGCTACAATTGAAAAGATAATAGTTAATGGCTCTCTAACAATTAATTCAAGAATTTGGAAGAAAGAATTTTGTACTTCTGCTACGTCTCCAAGCATTCGCGCCATTACATCTCCTTTACGTTTGTCTGAGTAATACGAAATTGGTAGATGAATTATTTTTTTATATAATTTTTGTCTTAAATCGCGTAGCACTCCATTACGTAGAGCAGTAACATGTCTCGATGCTAAGTAATTAAACAAGTTTTTTAGTAATGCAGTTATTAATACAATTCCTATTACAAGTAATAAAGCATTTTGTTTTCCATGTTCATCAGAAACGCTTGTAATAATATAGTTTAAATAATCGACTCCGTAATCTTTTATGTTTTCAATTCCAGTATAAATAGGTTTAGTTTGGACTTTTTCGCCTTTGTCAAAAATAACATCAAGTGTAGGCATTAATGAAACCATTAATAGCGTGCTAAATAAAGCGTACAAAACGTTGAAAATAATGTTTAATGTAACATCTCTTTTATAGTTTAGCGCAAAAGGAATTATCTTTTTAAAATTTTCGTCCATTTAGTTTAATTTCATTGCCGAAATAATTCCTGCAATTTTGTTATCTAATTCTTTTTCAACTGATTCAGCGTTTTCAATCGTATCTAAAATTCCATTTACGCTGAAATAGAATTTAATTTTTGGTTCGGTACCACTTGGTCTTGCACAGATTTTGCTTCCATCTTCTAAATAGTAAATTAATACGTTTGATTTTGGAATATTGATTTCAAATTCTTCGTTATTCATAAAGTCTTTTCCTTTCGAAGCTTGATAATCTTCAATGCAAATCACACGTTGTCCGTTGATTTCTTTCATTGGATTTTCGCGTAAATCAATCATCATTTGTTTGATTTCGTTGGCACCTTCAATTCCTTTTTTGGTAATTGAAATCAATGATTCTTTGTAAAAACCGAAATCAATATATAAATTCAATAATTCTTGATATAACGAACTTCCAGAAGCCTTAGCTTGAGCTGCAATTTCGCTTACTAATAAAATAGCGGCAACCGCATCTTTATCGCGAACAGCATCGCCTACCATAAAACCAAAACTTTCTTCACCACCACCTACAAACTTTTGATTTGGGAAATCTTTAATAAATTTCGCAATCCATTTGAAACCTGTTAATCCTACTTTACATTCCACATCATAAGCTGCTGCTAATTCTAACATCATTGGCGTAGAAACGATAGTCGAACCAATAAATTCATTTCCTTGGAATTTATCAGCGCGTTTCCATTGTTCTAATAGGAATGCGGTCATGATAACCATTGTTTGGTTTCCATTCAATAATTTGATTTTCCCATCTAAATCACGAACAGCAACTCCTAAGCGGTCAGAATCTGGGTCAGTTCCAACGACTATATCCGCACCAATTTTTTCTGCCAAAGAAATTGCCATCGACAATGCTTCTGGTTCTTCTGGATTTGGAGAAACTACGGTTGGGAAATCACCATTAGGTTCCGCTTGTTCAGGAACGATGTTAACATCGGTATAGCCAGCTTTTGCCAATACATTTGGAATCGCTTTAATTGAAGTTCCATGTAAAGAAGTGTAAACAATTTTTAAATTCGCTTTAGCTTCAGTTGGCGTATTGAAACTTGCATTTTCAACAGTTGATTTCGCGAAAGCTTCATCTACTTCAGTATCGATATATTCAATTAAATCGTTATTCGCTTCGAATTTAATATCACTGTATTTTAAATCTTCAATTACTTTGATAATTTCGGCATCTTGAGGCGGTACTAATTGACCACCATCTTGCCAATATACTTTGTATCCGTTGTATTCTGGCGGATTGTGAGAAGCCGTTAAAACAATTCCAGCATGGCAATTCAAATAACGAACCGCAAATGATAATTCAGGAGTAGGACGCATATCCGAAAACAAATACACGTGAATCCCGTTTGCAGAGAAAACATCTGCAACTACTTTAGCTAAGGTATCACTGTTATGGCGACAATCATAAGCAATTGCTACTTTTAATTGTTCGTTTGGAAACGATTTGTGTAAATAATCCGATAATCCTTGCGTGTTTTTACCTAATGTATATTTGTTGATACGATTGGTTCCAACACCCATAACGCCGCGCATTCCGCCTGTTCCAAACTCTAAATTTTTATAGAAACTTTCTTCTAACTCTTTTGGAGCCGAAGTCATCATTTCTTCTATAGCGTTTCGAGTTACTTCGTCAAATGTTGGGGTTAACCACTCGTTTACTTTGTTTAAAATACTTTGTTCGATATGCATTTTTAATCTTGATAAGGATATTTATTTTTGATTAAACTTGAGGTCGCAAATTGTGACCTCAAGTTATAATACTTCTGAAATCTTATAACGTTCTTCGTTGTTTTTGGTTCGTAGGATAATTTCACCTAAAAATCCGGCTAAGAATAATTGCGTTCCAATTAACATTGCGGTTAACGATAAATAAAATTGCGGTCTTTCCGTAATTAATCTTCCTGAAGTGTTGATGAATAATTTGTCGATTCCTAAATAGAAAGCGAATAAAAATCCAATCACAAACATAATAGAACCTAATAATCCGAAAAGATGCATTGGTCGTTTTCCAAAAGTAGAAAGAAACCAAATTGTAATTAAATCTAAGAAACCATTGATAAAACGGCTCATTCCAAATTTAGAACTTCCGTATTTTCTAGCTTGATGAATAACCACTTTTTCACCGATTTTCCCAAATCCAGCATTTTTTGCTAAAACAGGAATGTAGCGGTGCATTTCGCCTGAAACTTCTATGTTTTTGATGACAATATTTTTGTATGCTTTTAATCCGCAATTGAAATCATTTAAATGAACACCAGACGTTTTTCTAGCTGCCCAATTGAATAATTTAGACGGAATATTTTTCGCTACTACAGAATCATAACGCTTTTTCTTCCAACCTGAAATCAAATCATAATTATCTTCTTTAATTAAACGGAATAATTCTGGAATTTCATCTGGACTATCTTGTAAATCGGCATCCATGGTAATTACTACATCACCTTGTGCTTTTGCAAAACCAGCATGTAAGGCTTGTGATTTTCCATAATTTCTAAGAAAACGGATGCCTTTTACATTTGAATTTTGATTAGATAATTTTTGAATAACATTCCAAGATTCATCAGTACTACCATCATCAATAAATAGGATTTCATAGGAATAGTTATGCGCTTGCATCACTTTCACAATCCAATTGTGTAATTCGGGTAACGATTCTTGTTCGTTTAATAATGGGATAACTATGGATAAATTCATTTATTTAGAATACAGGTTGATTTTTTTTGAAGATTGCTGCTAAAATTAAGTTCATAACTGATGAAAGTAAAAAAGCAATCAATGTTCCTTGTAGAATATTTAATATGGAAAAATTATTAGTTTCTGCAATTTTCTTTAGGTCTTCACTAGTAACTTTTGTGAAGCTTTTCATAGCATTCTGAGCTACAATTTGTTGTTCGTTCATGAATTCATTCATGGCATTTCCGTATTCTACATCAATAAAGTTATTGAATAAAAAAGTGAATGATTGTGAAATCAAGATTCCAATAATTACAGTAACTGTTAGTGTTGTAAATAATTCTTTTAGAGAAATAAAACCGTTAAACTCTTTTTTTGTTTTGTTACATTGAACAATTCTTATTGCTAGGAAAGCTAGCCAAAACACAAATTGAAGTATTGAATTTAATATTGCATTTTCTTTAGAAACACCTCCCATTGCATACACAATCATTTGAGATGCGATACCTAATACACCTAATGTAATACCAAAGTTAATTCCGTTTTTTTTGATAATTTCGTTCATAGTTTGTTCTGGTTTAATTAATTTACAAATATAAGAATTCTAATCGTTGTAATATAAGAGTTAAAAAATAAAAAAAAGTTACAGAAACATTGGTAAATTAAAAATTAAATGTAATTTTGCACTCTCAAATAAAAAAGTTTATAAACCAAAAGGTTATAAAATGTTTACACCTTTATAGAAATAAAGCCGCGGAACAAGTTATAATCGCTTAATAAAAGATTTACAAAATGAAAAAAGGTATTCACCCAGAAAATTACAGATTAGTTGCTTTCAAAGACATGTCAAATGAGGATGTTTTTATCACTAAATCTACAGTAGAAACTAAAGAAACTATTACTCACGAAGGTGTTGAGTATCCAGTTTTCAAAATGGAGATTTCTAGAACGTCTCACCCTTTTTACACAGGTAAATCTAAACTTATTGATACTGCAGGTCGTATCGATAAATTCAACAGCAAATACGCTAAAAAAGCTAAATAATTTTTCGCTTTTCCAAAATAATAAGAAAGCTTCACATTTTGTGAAGCTTTTTTTATGGAATAAATTGTATTTTTGAATTTACAATCTAATAAAAATTAAAAGTACAGACAAATCACCGACTTGTCTCAACAAAATATTAAAATATGAACTACATACTTTTTGACGGAACCGTTCGCAATGCATTACTCCCTTTTACTTTTACGCGTCCTGTAGCTGATATTCGTATCGGAATTTTAACCATTCGTGAAAAATGGGAAAAATATTTGGGATATACCACCACAACGCTTACTGAAGAGTATTTGATGGAGAAATATCCAATGGTAGAAATGGAAGAAAACATCATGATTAATGCTTCGTTTTTACCTAATCCGATTTTAATTGATATGGTTCAAAATCTGAATCCAAAAGAAGCGATTCTTTTTGGTGAAGAAATCATCGCTTTTCACTCGCATGATACGCAAGAAGATATCGATTTTGATGAATATGAACTAATTGAATACGAAGGTGACGTTTTAAGAATTGAAAACACTTGGGATATTTTCGCAAAGAATGATGCCGCAATTCGCGAAGATTTTGAATTACTTACAGAAGATAGATTTTCACAACCAATTCCAAAAAGCGTAAATGTAATTGCTCCAGAGAACATCTTTATTGAAGAAGGAGCGAAGTTGGAATTCGTAACCTTAAACGCTTCAACCGGACCAATTTACATCGGAAAGAATGCTGAAATCATGGAAGGTTCGGTTATTCGAGGGCCGTTTGCTTTGTGTGAAGAAGCGCAAGTAAAATTAGCGACAAAAGTCTACGGAGCAACAACTGTTGGGCCTCATTGTCGTATTGGTGGAGAAGTAAATAACTCGGTTTTATTCGGGTATTCTAATAAAGGTCATGACGGATTTTTAGGAAATTCGGTTTTGGGTGAATGGTGTAACATCGGTGCCGATTCGAATAATTCCAACTTAAAAAACAACTACGAAGAAGTGCGTTTATGGAGTTATGTAACGGAAGGCTTTGCAAGAACAGGCTTGCAATTCTGCGGATTAATGATGGGCGATCACAGTAAATGTGGTATAAACACAATGTTTAACACAGGAACAGTAGTTGGTGTTTCAACGAATATTTTTGGCTCTGGATTTCCAAGAAATTTTGTACCAAGTTTTTCATGGGGTGGCGCTTCAGGATTCACCACTTACATCACTAAAAAAGCTTTCGAAACCGCTAAAATTGTAATGAGTCGCCGTCATGTAGAATTTACGGAACAAGATGCTAAAATTTTAGAACACGTTTTTGAAGAAACAAAGAAGTATAGAAAAGAGTAATTAATTTGAAAATTTGAAGATGTATTGATTTGAAAATTACTTTGACTCTAATTACATTTTCAAATTTTCAAATGAAATAATTTTCAAATTTATCTATCTTTGCACTCTCAATTTTTTGACAACGATTTCATTAATTGAGTTTTACTTATGGAAAACAAGAAAAAAGTCGCATTCTACACTTTAGGATGCAAATTGAACTTCTCAGAAACGTCTACTATTGCACGTGATTTTCAAAATGAAGGTTTTGAACGAGTTGATTTCGAAGAAATTGCAGATATTTATGTAATCAATACGTGTTCGGTTACGGATAATGCCGATAAACAATTCAAGCAGATTGTTAAAAAAGCAATGAAGCTGAATGATAAAGCGTTTGTTGCTGCGGTGGGTTGTTATGCTCAATTAAAACCAGAAGAATTGGCTGCAGTTGATGGTGTGGATTTGGTTTTAGGTGCAACAGAAAAATTCAAAATCACAGATTATATTAATGACTTGTCGAAAAACGACATGGGTGAAGTCCATTCCTGCGAAATCGAAGAAGCCGATTTTTATGTAGGAAGTTATTCAATTGGCGACAGAACGCGTGCTTTCTTAAAAGTACAAGATGGTTGCGATTATAAATGTACCTATTGTACGATTCCATTAGCTCGTGGAATTTCTAGAAGTGATGCATTAGAAAATGTATTGAAAAATGCTAAAGAAATTTCAGAACAAGGTATCAAAGAAATTGTTTTAACTGGAGTAAATATTGGCGATTACGGAAAAGGTGAATTCGGAAATAAAAAACACGAACACACTTTCTTAGATTTAGTAAAAGCATTAGATGAAGTAGAAGGAATCGAACGTTTGCGAATTTCTTCCATCGAACCTAATCTATTGAAAA
Organism: Flavobacterium sp.; assembly: GCF_023151265.1. Taxonomy (GTDB): domain Bacteria; phylum Bacteroidota; class Bacteroidia; order Flavobacteriales; family Flavobacteriaceae; genus Flavobacterium. The sequence continues at coordinate 6,553 of NZ_JAKLJH010000005.1, read as the reverse complement.
ACGAAACTATTGAATTCGTGTCACAAAGTCGCACATTTGTGCCGCATTTTCACATTCCGCTACAATCGGGTTCTAATGATGTTTTGAAAAAAATGAAGCGTCGTTATTTGCGTGAAGTCTATACAGAACGAGTAGCTAAAATTCGTGAAGTAATGCCTCATGCTTGTATTGGTGTCGATGTTATTGTAGGATTTCCAGGTGAAACCGATGAACATTTCTTAGAAACCTATCATTTCTTAAATGATTTAGATATTTCATATTTACACGTTTTTACCTATTCGGAAAGAGATAATACCGAAGCGGTAGAAATGGATGGTGTAGTGCCAATGAATGTACGTTCGAAAAGAAGTAAAATGCTACGCGGACTTTCGGTTAAGAAAAGAAGAGCATTTTATGAAAGTCAAATTGGAACCAACCGAACCGTTTTATTCGAAAGTGAAAACAAAGAAGGCTATATTCACGGATTTACAGAAAATTACGTAAAAGTAAAAACACCTTGGAATCCAGAATTAGTAAATACATTGCACGAAATTAATCTAACCAAGATTGACGAAGACGGAAGCGTAAGAATGGAATTTCTTAACGTAGAAGCATAAAAAAAATCCCAAGTTTAATAGACTTGGGATTTTTCTTAGAATTAAATCTTAATTCCAGGAGGCAACATTTCTTGAAATTTTCGATTCTTTCTAAAGAAACTGATAAATTTTGCGTGTGTTGGAACTACTTTTAATTTTCGATCTTGCGCAATCTCTAAAACTGTTTTGATAAATTCGTTGTGTAACTCTTCATCTTCGTTATTATTGCTGCAAAATTTAGTCAAAAACAACTTGCGTTCTTGAATAGAATACTCGATTGAAACCAATCCAGTTTCGGAAATAACTTCAAATTGTCTTAAAAGTTCATTATCTTTGATTTCCATGATGCCTTTCAATTAAGGTGCAAATTTACGAAACTTTTTTAAAATAATGGTAATGAGTAAGATTCCAGTTTATTTTATGCCTGGCTTGGCTGCAAGTCCTACAATTTTCGAAAATATAAAATTACCAGAAGACCAATTTGAAATGCATTTTTTGGAATGGTTTTTGCCTAATGATAAAGAAAGTATCGAAAGTTACGCACTTCGAATGACGGAGCAAATTCAAGATGAAAATCCGGTTTTAGTTGGAGTTTCTTTTGGTGGTGTTTTGGTGCAGGAAATGGCCAAGCAAATGAAAGTTCGTAAAGTAATTATCATTTCAAGTGTAAAATCCAATACCGAATTTCCACAGCGTTTTAAAGTCGCGAAGACAACAAAAGCGTATAAGTTAATTCCAACCCAACTTTTAGCTGATATTGAAAAATTGGTTAAATATGCATTTGGCGATAACATCGTAGCGAAGCGATTAAAGTTATATGAGAAATATTTATCGGTTCGAGATAAGAAATATTTAGATTGGGCTATTGAAACTATTTTGTGTTGGAAACAAAAAGAAGTAAACGAATCGGTAATTCATGTTCATGGTGATGCGGATGAGGTTTTCCCAATCAAAAACATTGAAAAATGTATTGTTGTAAAAGGCGGAACTCATATCATGATAATTAATAAATTCAAGTGGTTGAATGAAAATTTACCTAAATTAATTCTAAACGATTAAAAAATGAAAAAGCATATGAAGAAGATAGTGATTTTAGGAACGGTTGCTCTTTTAGCAAGTTTTCTTATTTATGGAGTAGTTTCAAATGATACGAAATATTCGCCAGTAGGTTATAGTTTAAAAATGGATTTTTCGGGTGAAGAAGTGCCAACGTTTATGGCCGATGTTCAAGAGCGTTTGGATAAAGAAATGATTACCAATATGAATTATCACACGAATACTACTTTGGTAATCAAACGTGCTAATAAAGTGTTCCCAATAATTGAACCCATTCTTGCAAAATATGGAGTGCCTGATGATTTCAAATATTTGGCAGTTATTGAAAGTAGTTTAGTGAATGCGGTTTCTCCTGCAGGAGCAAGAGGTGTTTGGCAATTTATGCCAGCAACCGCTAAAGAAAAAGGAATGGAAGTAAGTGATGAGGTAGACGAACGCTATCATTTAGAAAAATCAACCGAAGCGGCTTGTAAGTATTTATTAAGTGCGAAAGAAAAATTCGGTTCTTGGACGTTAGCAGCGGCTTCATATAATGGTGGAATGAACGGAATTTCCAAAAAAATGGAAGAGCAACAAGTTGATAATTATTACGATTTGTTACTTACTGAAGAAACTTCGCGTTACGTTTTTAGAATTTTAGCTTTGAAAGAAATTATGTCGAAATCAGATAAGTATGGTTTTTCAATTCCAAAAGAGGCTTTGTATTATACTATTCCAACGAAAAAAATAGTAATTGATTCTTCAATTACCGATTTAGCAAAGTTTGCCAAAACACAAGGGGTAAATTATAAAATTTTAAAAATTCACAATCCTTGGTTACGCGATAAAAAACTAACAAACACTTCAGGAAAAAAATATGAAATCGAAATCCCAACTTCAGGATATAACAAACAATAAGCGACCAATGGATATTCAAGTAGTGCTATCTTTAGTCTTAATTGGAATATTAGCTGGTATTCTAAGCGGATTGGTTGGAGTAGGTGGTGGTGTAATTATGGTGCCTTTGTTGGTTTTGCTTCTTGGATTCAATCAGCATCAAGCTCAAGGAACTAGTTTAGCGGTTTTAGTGGTTCCAGTTACTGCAATTGCTGTATATACTTATCATAAAGAAGGCTACATTGATTGGCGTTATGTGGGAATAATTGCGGTATTTTTCGTTATCGGAGGTTATTTCGGAAGTAAAATGGCAGTTAATTTAGACCAAAAAATGTTGAAGAAAGTATTTGGATTTATTCTTTTGTTAATTGCCGGAAAGATGTTATTGGGAAAATAAAAATCATACAGAAAATCAATAAATTTTTGAGAGGATAGAGTAGAATTTAAAAAACTCAAAAGCTTGCTTTTCTGTATGAATTTTTAATGTTACGCTTTTTTTAAGAAATTAATTTCTAAAAACGTAAACATTTTTTACGGACTAAAAAACCACTATAACTTTTAATCTTTTCATGTTTATTTAGTAGATTTTTTAAAAGTTGGAATTTCCCCTTTTCCATTTTTTTAGAATAAATCTTCTCATAAAAATTATAGTGGATATTTAATTTTAGGGAAATTTTTATTTTTTACTTAGCTAAACTATGAAAAAGAAATATTTAAAGCTAAAAAACTCGTCAAACGAAAAGATAACTCGATAAATAAACAAAAAAAGCACCAAAAGGTGCTTTTTTGTATTGAAGATGAAATAGTTACATTTTTTTCATTTGATCTTTCATCATTTTAATCTGATCTTTCAACATGTTTTGTTTGTCTAATTTCTTAGCTTCGTTCAATAAATTGGTTGCTTCCAATTTTCTTCTTCTTGTCATGGCAATACCTGCTAATTGTAATTTCGCTAAAGCTAAATCTTGATCCATTGATAAGCCAAGAGCAATTGCTTTTTTGAAATATTTTTCAGCTTCAATTAAATTCGTTTGCGAAACCATTAAGCCGTGTAAGTAATTGAAATAACCTTGTTGTTTTTTCACTAAAGCCGCTTCTGGGTTTTTAATGTGCGATAACCACTTTTGTGCTCCAGGAAAATCTTGCTTTCTTAATTTTAAAAAAGCTAATAAAATAAATTCGTTTTTAAAGTATAAGAAAATAAAAATGGTTGAAAATAATAATAAAAAGATACCATTACCTATGTTGTTTTCCGTGAATTGATAAATTCCGAAAGCAATAACTAACGCTGCTAAAACTAATTTGATATTTTTATGAAACATTATAGTGTATATTTGTTGTGTGCAAAGATAATAAAATGAATTAAAAATATTTTTAAAAAAGTACTTGCGAATGAAAAAAGTCTTTGTATATTTGCACTCGGTTTTCAGGATAGGAAACCTATGAGTTTTAAAAAAGATTTTTATTTATAGATTTTAAAAGATACTACAATGAGTAAGAGAACGTTTCAACCATCAAAAAGAAAAAGAAGAAATAAGCACGGTTTCATGGATAGAATGGCTTCTGCTAATGGAAGAAAAGTGCTTGCTCGTAGAAGAGCTAAAGGAAGACATAAATTAACTGTTTCTTGCGAACCAAGACACAAAAAATAATGTTTTAGCTTAAAACAATATATCAGCCGTTACTTTTATTAGTAGCGGCTTTTTTTTAAACTGTTTATAAAATTTGAATAAGTTTTAACGCTCTTTTCAGTGCAACTCTTTGAAAATTAGTAATTTTATAATCACAATATAACTACAACCCACAACAACAAAACAACAACACAATGCCTAAAGACACCACAATCAAATCGGTTTTAATTATTGGATCTGGACCTATCGTTATTGGTCAAGCTTGCGAATTCGACTACGCAGGTTCTCAATCAGCGCGTTCATTAAGAGAAGAAGGAATTGAAGTTATCTTAATCAACTCAAATCCTGCAACGATTATGACCGACCCATCAATGGCCGATCATGTTTATTTAAAACCACTTACCACAAAATCAATCATCGAAATCTTAAAAGCGCATCCACAAATTGATGCTGTTTTACCAACAATGGGTGGGCAAACGGCACTTAATTTAGCGATTGAAGCCGATGAAAAAGGAATTTGGAAAGATTTCAACGTAAGATTAATTGGTGTAGATATCAATGCTATCAACATTACACAAAATCGGAATTCCGCAAGCGCCTGCTAAAACGGCTAATTCTTTCTTACAAGGAAAAGAAATTGCTCAGGAATTTGGTTTTCCATTGGTAATTCGTCCTTCGTTTACGTTAGGAGGAACTGGAGCAGCAATTGTTTACAAAAAAGAAGATTTTGATGGTGCTTTAACTTACGGATTAGAAGCTTCTCCAATTCACGAAGTCTTAATTGATAAGGCTTTAATGGGTTGGAAAGAATACGAATTAGAGTTATTACGTGACAGCAACGACAACGTGGTAATCATCTGTACAATTGAAAATATGGACCCAATGGGAATTCATACAGGAGATTCGATTACAGTAGCGCCAGCAATGACTTTATCAGATACGACATTCCAAAAAATGCGTGATATGGCTATTTTAATGATGCGCTCAATCGGAAATTTTGCGGGAGGTTGTAACGTACAATTCGCAGTTTCACCAGATGATAAAGAAGATATTGTAGCGATTGAGATTAATCCTCGTGTGTCGCGTTCTTCGGCATTAGCTTCAAAAGCTACGGGTTATCCAATTGCAAAAATCGCATCGAAATTAGCTTTAGGATACAACCTAGATGAATTACAAAATCAAATTACAAAATCAACTTCGGCTTTATTTGAACCAACGTTAGATTATGTAATCGTAAAAATACCAAGATGGAACTTCGATAAATTTGAAGGTTCTGATAGAACATTAGGACTTCAAATGAAATCGGTAGGAGAAGTAATGGGAATTGGACGTTCGTTTCAAGAAGCACTTCACAAAGCAACTCAGTCCTTAGAAATCAAACGTAACGGGTTAGGAGCTGACGGAAAAGGTTATAAAAACTACGAACAAATCATCGAAAAATTAACTTTTGCGAGTTGGGATAGAGTTTTCGTAATTTATGATGCCATCGCGATGGGAATTCCATTGAGCAGAATTCATGAGATTACTAAAATCGATATGTGGTTCTTAAAACAGTATGAAGAATTATTCCATTTAGAAAGAGAAATTTCGAATTATAAAGTAGATACATTACCTAGAGAATTGCTGTTAGAAGCAAAACAAAAAGGATACGGAGACCGTCAAATTGCTCACATGATGGGTTGTTTGGAAAGTCAAGTACACAAACTGCGTGACGAACAAAATATCAAACGTGTTTACAAATTAGTAGATACGTGTGCGGCAGAATTTAAAGCAGTAACACCTTATTTCTACTCGACTTTTGAAGCTGAAATTGAAAAAGCAGACGGAACGAAATACGTTCACAACGAAAGTATTGTTACTGATAAAAAGAAAGTAGTGGTTTTAGGTTCTGGACCAAACCGAATTGGACAAGGAATCGAGTTTGATTATTCTTGTGTTCACGGAGTTTTAGCAGCAAAAGAATGTGGTTATGAAACCATCATGATTAACTGTAATCCAGAAACGGTTTCTACCGATTTTGATACGGCTGATAAATTATATTTCGAGCCAGTTTTTTGGGAACATATCTACGATATCATCCAACATGAAAAACCTGAAGGAGTAATCGTTCAGTTAGGTGGACAAACCGCTTTGAAATTAGCTGAAAAATTAGCAAAATACGGAATCAAAATTTTAGGAACTTCATTCGATGCTTTGGATTTAGCCGAAGACAGAGGACGTTTCTCGGATTTATTAACCGAATTGAATATTCCATTCCCTAAGTTTGGAATTGCTGAAAGTGCTGAAGAAGCTTCAAAATTAGCAGATTCGTTAGACTTTCCATTATTAGTTCGTCCTTCTTATGTGTTGGGTGGACAAGGAATGAAAATCGTCATCAACAAACAAGAATTAGAAGAACATGTAATTGATTTATTA
>NZ_JAKLJH010000199.1 GCF_023151265.1 Flavobacterium sp. | reverse complement strand
TAATCCACTCTTTATTTTTTAATAAATTAATTGAGTCTAATACTTTATTCTTATAATTTACATACAAATCAATTTCGGCTTTACTATCTCCATAGTATTCCTTAAATGTAAAAGGAGCATACTTGCCATACTGTGAATATGAAATTTTGACTTTTTTTTCAAAATTTTTATAAATAGGTTTATTAATTATATTATAATTTATTTTTTTATTACAACCTATAACCAGTAAGATTGATGATAAAATAAGGTATTTGTTTATTGTCATTTAATTAGCTTTACTCTTAGCTCACGCGTGAATTCTCTCGCGTGCTTTTTTAATTTTTCAGCAATTTAAAAATAATTTTTAATATACTTCAACTGAAGACGAATTCCGCGTTAGGGATTACTTCGTCAGTCGCAAGCTCGTGTGGAGCATTTGTTTGAGCTCTTACTTAAAATACCTCAGGATTTTAAGTAAAGCGAGTGCGGATAGCCCGACCCTTGTGGGAACGCCCTAAAACTCAAGAATAGTATCGTAATGTTTGTGGTGATTTTTAAATTCTTGAACACCTTCTTTAAATGTCAAGTATTTTGCACCATTTTTATGGTTGTTTTTACTTATTAAATACATGTAATGAAAATGACGAGTGAGTTCTTTCCAGCCGAATAAGAGTGAGTGTTTTGGGTCGTACATGTGTGTGGGCTCACTGATGGCACCGTTGATTTCTACGATTTGGAAGTTTTTGCCTTTTGCTAAATCTTCATAAGAATGGTACATAATGTCCATTCTTCCGAAATGAAAACCACTGATTTGACTACAAATGGTATTGAAACTTTCCATCATTTCTGAGGTGGTTTCGTGACTAGCATCGACGAATTTTGTTCCGCGACAATGATTTCCGTAAGGAACCAAATTTATGGTTTGTCCTTCGTTTAAAATTGTGTTTAGTTTGTCTTTGTATTCTTCTTCAAGTACTTCTAATTGTAGTAGATAGCGTTTGTCTTGATGAAGTAATTCGCGAAGGGTGTTTTTTCCGTTTCCGGTTAGTATTATGAATTCTTTGGATACAATTCCGGTTATTTTTCCTGGTTGGTTTGGTAATTTTACGTAGAAAAGTCCGATTTCATTTTCGTACGGAATCAAATCTTGTATTAAAATAGCAAATTTTGCTTTTTTGAGATAATTTTCTAGTTCTTCTGTGTTGTGGATTTTTTTTACAGCTGTTCCTCTTAAACCAATATCGGGTTTTGCAATTAATGGGAATTGAATATTTTCGGAGTTAATTCTTTCTAAAATAACTTCTAAATTTTCATTTGGGCTAACTAAAATAGTTTTTGGATAATATTGTGGCGGAATCAAATCGTAAATCTCTTTTTTCGATTCCATAAAAAATCCTCCGTTTTTAATTGTTGGATTTGAAGCATTAAAGAAAAAAAATGATCGTGTTCTAATCACATAATACAAGTATTGGAAATAAACAGGCAAATACACTACTTGATATGGCCAATATTCCCAATGGGTTAACTTATGTAGGAAAAGATTCAGTTTTGTCATTTTATTCGAATAAATCAAGATACTCCATTTTTATTGAATCGTTAGTTACTTTGCATTGCGTTATGCTAATGGTTTTCAATACATCGTTGCGATTAATCTGTAAGCCAAATTCTTTATTTTCTGATTCTGTAAATTGATGAAAATGTAAAATTTCTTTTGGCGTCGGATTGTTGTTTCCTTTTATAAAATTTGTAAACCATGTTTTTCTTTGCTCTCTTATTTCTTTTGAATAGAGGGTAGAAGAGGACCAAATATGAAATTGCTTCGTATCGAATTCTGTTGTACTTTTTTCAACTTCATTCCATTGCAATTGCGTCAGTTTATTATTTTCAACTAATACAATTGTGAACGGTTCAATATCTGATAAATCAATTGTTTTCCAATAATCGACAGTGTTTTCGGCTGTCATCAAATCTAAGACAATCAAACCTCTACTTTTTCTGTATTTTAATTTTGGAATGTGTTTTTTTTGTGCTCCGTTAAGAAGAACAATTATTTTAGTATCATTGTGCGCTACCCAAGTTCCACCAGCTTTTGGATCTTTTGGGAAGATTATCTTTTTTCCATCAATTAAATATTCTTGTGGCGAAAGTGCTTTTTCGCGAGTAATTTTTTCATCTCTGTTGGATGTAATTATACAACCTTCAGGAGTTGGAATATACGTTACTGTGCACATTGTTTGCGATATTCTAGTGTTGAAGGCGCTACTCCGAAAGAATCGGATATTCTAATGTGAGGCAAACTATGTAACGCTACTTTTATCAAAGCTTGATGATGAATGCAGTGTTCTAAATTGTAAAGTAATTCTCTAAAGTAGTTGGTTTCAAGCATTTCTTTATCACTGAAACAATTGTGTACTAGTGATAATTGTTTGTTTGGTTTATCAAGTTCAAAACAATATTTTTCTAAGATTTTTATGGCTTCTGTTTTATCGGTTTGAAGCATTATATCTCTTTTTCGTTTATCATAATTGATAAGACCATTTTCATAATTATCCAAGAGTGAACCCAAAAGTTCAATACTATGGCGCATGTGCTCACCAATCGTAGCATTGCCCAATTCTGGGAACGACAATGTTATTTCTTCATTAGTTAATTGATGAAGAAGGTTAATGTTTTCAGAGAGATTATTTCTTAAACTTTGTATCAGCATGCCTTTACTTTGTTTCTGGAACAAATTTTATAGAAACCGAATTCATACAATAGCGTTGACCAGTAGTTTCTTTTGGTCCATCATCAAAAATATGACCTAAATGGCCATCACATTTGGCACATAAGACTTCCGTTCTAACCATTCCGTAGCTCAAATCTTGTTTGTATACAACTGAGCCTTTTATTGATTTATCAAATGATGGCCAACCACAGTGCGAATCAAATTTAGTGTCAGAAGTAAATAAATCATTTCCACAAGCAGCACAAACGTATTTTCCTTTTTCAAAATGATCCCAATATTCTCCCGTAAAGGCTCTTTCGGTTCCTTTGTTTCTTAAAACTTCATATTGCTCAGGTGTAAGCT
>NZ_JAKLJH010000004.1 GCF_023151265.1 Flavobacterium sp. | reverse complement strand
ATCGTTGATGTTCCATCTGCAACACACGTTGGTGCTGTAGTAGTAATCGTTGGAACCGCTGGAGTAACTAGCATAGCTGCATTACTAAACGATGCCGACGCTACTGATGAACAACTTCCATTTGATGCTGTTACGGTATAACTTGTCCCAACCGTCATACCACTTATCAATCCGCCTGCTCCTGCTGTAGGACCCGCTGGTATGAATGTATAAATTAACGCTCCGTTGTAATTCGTGATAGTAGATATTCCATCTGATGAACATGTTGGAGCTGTTGTTGAAATTGTTGGTTGCGATGGAACTGCTAAAGTAGCCAAATTCGTAAACGATGCTGATGCTACAGAAGTACAACTTCCATTACCTGATGTAACAGTATAACTTGTACTAACTACCATTCCACTTATCAATCCGCCTGCGCCTACTGTAGGACCTGCTGGTGTGAATGTGTAAGTATTTGCTGCATTGTAATTCGTTATCGTTGATGTTCCATCTGCAACACACGTTGGTGCTGTAGTAGTAATCGTTGGAACCGCTGGAGTAACTAGCATAGCTGCATTGCTAAACGATGCTGATGCTACTGATGAACAACTTCCATTAGATGCTGTTACGGTATAACTTGTACCAACTGTCATGCCACTTATCAATCCGCCTGCTCCTGCTGTAGGACCCGCTGGTGTGAATGTGTAAATTAACGCTCCGTTGTAATTCGTTATCGTTGATATTCCATCTGATGAACATGTTGGAGCTGTTGTTGAAATCGTTGGTTGCGATGGAACTGTTAAAGTAGCCAAATTCGTAAACGATGCTGATGCTGCCGATGTACATGATCCAACTGTAGCCGTTACCGTATAACTCGTACCAAGAATCATACCCGAGATTAATCCTGTTCCATCAACTGTTGGACCTGCAGGGGTAAACGTATATGTAGTTCCTCCTACATAATTCGAAATTTGACTAAATCCATTTGCTACACATGTTGGTGCAGTAGTAGTAATCGTTGGAACCGGTGGTGCTCCAGCTGGAGGATTAATCACAACCACTGTCGCAGTTGACACACAGTCAGTTGTGGTATTTCTAACAGTAACATTATATGACCCAGGAACTAAACCTGAAAAAGTGGTTCCTGATTGATAAACCACATCATTTATACTATATTCTAATGTAGCTCCTAATGGCGCTGTTACAACAATAGTTCCTGTAGTAATAGCACATGTTGGCTGTGTAACTGTAACTGTTGGAGCTACAGGTGGTGTATCACAAATCAAACTAGCTGAAACTTGTATATCATAAGTACAAGAAGTTCCTGCAAAACCGTCTAAAACAATTAAGTAACATTGATTAGCTGTAGCTGTAAAGGTATAGTTATAATCCGTTGTTGATCCCGGATTTTGACAAACTACCGAAGTAGCTGTTCCTGCAGTAATTTGCGCACAAGTAGTTCCTGGTCCATAAATAGACAACTGAAGACCTTGTGTGCTATTACAAACCTGATTATTTACATTTAAATATGCCAACTGACCTACTGGCCAGTTTGCAGGCGCACACCATTGGTACCAAACATTATTTTCTACAGAACCCGAAGCTGGATTTTGACAAACACTCGGACCATCAGCTGTACTATCTGCATTTGTAGATGTATATGAAACATTATTTTGCAACACAAAAGCATTAGAACATGCATCATTAGAAGCTACGTGTGGCACTGTACTCGTTATACAGGTTGCAGCAGCATTTGCTGTTGGATACCCACTAAAAGCTGCAGCAGATTGTGAAACCATTATATAATAAGTCTGTCCTGTAGTCAAACCTGTCACATTTAAAGTCCCATTAATAGGAATTGAAGCTCCACAAGCAATCTGAGTTAAACTAGAACATGTTCCTGAAAAAACCACATAATCTCTTTGCTCAGCAGTCGCAGCACCCGCACCTGAATAATCTGTTAAATTTGTAATTGTAAAAGAAGTCGTTGTTGCAACCACTTCAATCCATCTAACTGATTGTGCTGTTTCATTATCAGTAGTACATGCAGGATTTATTGTACTTGTTCCTGTCATCGGAACATTATTACCTGAAGCTTCTTCTGTTTGATAGTGTCCTGCATATTGCGGCCCAGATTGATTTCCGCAACTGGTGTAAGGATATAATTGTAAAGCATCACAAGGACTACTTCCTGCTTGAGAAAAAACATTAAACCCTGTAAAAAAAAACAATAGTAGTATAACTTTTTTCATATTACTTAGTATTAGTTGTAAAAGAGTTTACTACTACATAATCCTCAATATTTTTATTTTTTCCAGAAATTAAATCTTGACGTGAAAAAATTTTAATTCTTCTTTTATCATCAATTTGAAGATAAACTAATTCGGAATCCTTTCTTAAATCATCAATTTTTTCTAATAATTCAGAAGTAATTGAAACTGGTTCAACATCCATTTTTAGAATTTCTAACTGAAAAGTCCCTTTTACAACTTCTAAATTTTTAACTTTGTCTTGCGAAAAAGCTATAACAGAACTTAAAAAAGAAATTATTAAACAAATTTTTTTCATAATGTTAATATTAACAATTAATAAATAATTTGTTAAAAATATTTGTTTTTTCATAACTTGTTAACACAATGAGTATTAAATCGATGAAATGTGAAAATAATCGATGATTAACATAAATTTAACACAAAACAACTTGAAAATTTACTTTACATCCGATCAGCACTTTGGAGCACCAACCCCAGAATTAAGTTTTCCAAGAGAACAAAAATTCATTCAATGGCTTGATATTGTTAAGCAAGATGCTGATGCCATTTTCCTGTTAGGTGATTTATTCGACTTTTGGTTCGAATATAAAACCGTTGTTCCAAAAGGATTCGTAAGAGTATTAGGAAAATTAGCCGAAATTAAAGATTCTGGCATTCCTATTTATTTCTTTGTTGGAAACCACGATTTATGGATGAGCGATTACTTTCAAAAAGAGTTAAACATTCCTGTTTATCACGATAATCAAGAATTCACATTTAACGGAAAAACATTCTTAATTGGTCATGGTGATGGAAAAGGTCCTGGTGACATGGGTTACAAACGAATGAAGAAAGTGTTTACCAATCCGTTTTCAAAATGGTTATTCCGTTGGTTACATCCAGATATTGGTGTGAAATTAGCCCAATATTTATCCGTAAAAAATAAACTGATTTCTGGTGCAGAAGATGTAAAATATTTAGGAGAAGATAACGAATGGCTAGTACAATATTGTAAACGAAAGTTAGAAACTAAAGAATATAATTTCTTCGTTTTTGGTCATCGTCATTTACCATTAGAAATAGAATTAACCGAAAATTCTAAATATGTAAATTTAGGCGATTGGATTGGTTATTTCACCTATGGCGTTTTTGATGGTGAAAAAATGGAATTGAAAGAATTCAAAAACTAAATTTTCTCCAAATCTTTTTCGATATCTAATTCTCTGAATTTTGGTGAAGCTACAGCTGTAACTCCAACAATTCCTAAGGTCATCATACCACCAAAAACCACCGCTGGAACGACTCCCATAATTTTGGAAGCCAAACCGCTTTCAAAAGCACCTAATTCATTAGAAGAACCTACAAAAATTGAATTCACAGAAGAAACTCGTCCTCGCATATGATCAGGCGTGTAAATTTGAAGGATTGTTTGACGAATAACTACTGAAATTCCATCAGTAACACCACTTAAAAATAAAGCTACTACAGATAACCAAAAGTTAGTCGATAAACCAAAAACGATAATACAAACTCCAAATCCAAAAACAGCCAACAATAGCTTTTTACCTGCTTTTTGATGTAATGGAATGGATGTTGCAATTAACATCGTAAGCAATCCACCAATAGCTGGAGCTGCTCTTAAAATTCCGAATCCTTCCGAACCTACTTTTAAAATATCTTGTGCAAAAATGGGTAATAAAGCAACGGCTCCACCAAATAAAACCGCAAACATATCTAAAGAAATAGCATTCAAAATAGGTTTTGAACTAAATACAAAAGACAATCCTTCTTTCAAACTTTTGAAAATCGGTTCGCCTAATTTTGGATTTAAAATTGGTTTTCTTTCAATTTGTGTCAATACGGCTAAAGCCATAATCACACAAAAAACCACAAAAATCAACGACCAAAATGCGCCAAACCAACCAATTGAAAATCCCGCCAAAGCAGGTCCAATTACAGCCGCCACTTGCCAAGTAGAACTACTCCATGTCGCTGCGTTAGGTTGCTCTTTTTTCGGAATAATCAATCCCAATAGACTAAAAACAGACGGAATTAAAAACGCGCGTATGATTCCGCCCACGAAAACTAAAGCGTAAATTCCGTATAAAATGGTGTTTTTTGAAAAAGATTCGATGAAATTCGGATGCACTGATAAACACAACAAAGCGCTGATTGTTGCTAATCCAGAAAAACATTTGATCAACAAACCTTTCTTTTCATTTTGATCTACAATGTGTCCGGCAAACAACGCCATACTAATTGCTGGTATAATTTCCATTAAACCAATTAATCCCAATGATAACGGGTCTTTTGTGATGCGATACACTTCCCACTCAATCAATACAAATTGCATTGACCAAGCCAAAACAATAAACAATCGCATGGCTAAAAACCAGCGAAATTCGGGTATTCGTAAAGATGAAAATGGATCTTTTTTAGCCATTTGAAGTATTGATATCGCGTAATTGCAATTGCAAAGTTACAGTATCTTTCCATTCATTTTCTTCTAAAGAGAAAATTGCATCAAATTTATTTTTGTTGGTTACCAAGTCTAATTTAATTCCCAATCCAAAACCAATTGCTCCAAAACTCTCCGAATTTCCTTGTTTTACAAATGCTTTCAAATGTTCGTTATCCGAACCTAAAGTTTTCGCATAACCTGAATCGGTTAATCCTTTCGCTAGAAATAACGGTGTCATATTTTCAGGACCGAAAGGTTCGAATTGTTTTAATAATCGCATTAATTTCGGATTGATCTCTGATAACTCGATTTCGGCATCGTATGAAATTTCGGGTGTCAACAAATCGGGATGAATGGTTTCTTGCACGACTTTTTCGAAAGTATTTTTGAAATTTTCGTAGTTTTCTTCCAAAAGCGTCATTCCAGCGGCATACATATGACCTCAATAATTTTCCACCAATCTTGAAGCTACGATTCCGATAACACCTTTGTGCCAGTTTTCTTGGTAAACGACAGTTGAAAATCGGGTTTGCTCGTTGTTTTCTTCGATTTGAAGTAAGGCTTCTTTCGTAATTTGTTTGTCTAATTCTTTTCTATCGGAATTATGCTGCTCGATTTCGGAGGCAAATTGCTCCGCTTGGTCTAAATCGTATTCGGTTAATAAAGCAACAGCTTCGTTTCCGTGTTTGATTCTTCCTGCAGCATTGATTCTTGGTGCTACGATGAAAACCACATCCGTAATCGTTAAGACTTTCTTCTTTACATTTTGAATTAGCGCTTTTATTCCAGGTCGCGGATTCGAATTTATCACTTCTAAACCAAATTTCGCTAACACTCGATTTTCGCCATTAATCGGAACAATATCAGCCGCAATTGCAGTCGCAACTAAATCTAAATATTCCACTAAATCATCAATAGTTTGATTTCGATTTTCAGCTAAAGCTTGAATTAATTTGAATCCGACACCACAACCACATAATTCGTCGTACGGATACGAACAATCTTCACGTTTTGGGTCTAAAACCGCAACGGCATCGGGTAAAACATCGCCTGGTCGGTGATGGTCGCAAATAATAAAATCAATATTTTTGGCTTTGGCATAATTCACGTGGTCAATTGATTTGATACCACAATCCAAAGCAATAATTAAGGAAATATCGTTGTCTTCGGCATAGTCAATTCCCATATAGGAAATGCCGTAACCTTCTGCATATCTGTCGGGAATGTAAGTCGCAACATTCGGATAAAAACTTCGTAAATAACTTGAAACTAAGGAAACCGCGGTTGTTCCATCGACATCGTAATCACCGAAAACTAAGATATTTTCGTTGTTCGCAATGGCTTTTTCGATTCGTGCCACAGCTTTGTCCATATCTTTCATGAGATACGGATTGTGCAAATCGGCTAAAGTGGGACGAAAAAAGGTTTTAGCTTGTTCGAAGGTTTCGATTCCTCGTTGAACTAAAAGTGTCGCAATAATTTCATCGACTTGAAGGGCGCTCTGAATGGTTTGTACTTTTTCTGGATTTGGCTTAGATTTTGGATTCCAACGCATAGTTTAATTACGAATTAAAAATTATGAATTATTTATTTTGGCTTATATAATTGAATGACAAAGGTATAAATATTTTTTAAACCTGACAGGTTTTCGAAACCTGTCAGGTTTAATTTTACTCTTTATGATAAAAAATCGTTACCTCAACTTTTGCAAATTGACGAAACATTTCCATCACGCCACAATATTTTTCTACGGATAAATTAACGGCTTTTTCTAGCTTTTTCTCGTCTAAATTATTGCCATAAAAATGGTAATCCACTTTTACTTTGTGATACGTTTTAGGATGTTCTTCCGTTAATTCACCCGAAGTTTCAATTTTGAAATCGGCTACTTCTAACTTCATTTTTTCCATTAACGAAGCGACGTCTAAACCTGTGCAACCCGCTAAAGCCGATAACATCAACGCTTTTGGACGCAAGCCTTTTCCTTCGCCTCCGTTTTCTGGACCAGCATCAATTGAAATGACATCGCCACTTGGGTTAGTGGACTCAAATTGCATGTTACCTTTCCATGTGGTAGTTATGTTGTGTGTTTCCATAGTTTTCTTGCTAAGAACAAATTGATTTAATTAATTACTATTTGCGATTCTCTTTAACAGAGATGCTGTTTTTTCATCTAAACTAGCATTAAAATTCAATCTCGTTGGACTTTTATCTGCAATTATTTTATAAAAAATACAAGCATTTAAAAATGAACCTGTTTTTGAAGGATGATAATCATCATCATACAACTGAATTTCTAGATATTTATTTCTAGTGTTAAAATGAATATTTGGATGATTAGAAATTATCATCTTTTGTTTTAAATTTATTTGATTTAACGCTTCATTCAAAATTCTGAGATGTTCTTTTTCATTTAAAACTTCTTCTGAACAAAACTTTTCATCAGGATTTAACTTATTAACAGGAAACTTTACCGAATCAAAATCAGACTTGGGCAAACAAATACTCTTAATTGGATAACTTGCAACTTTTGGAATCCAAGTATTGAAAAATATATATTTACAATTTTTATTAGGATTTAATAATCTTATTTTTTCAATATCTGACTGAACCAATTCATTAACTAACTCTTTTGAAAGTAACATATCAGGCGCTTCCTGAATAATAATCAAATCCCAACTTCGAGAAGAAATTATTTTTTCTGTTTCAGTTATCTCGAACTCACTTTTACGTATTGTGAAAATATTATCACCTTCTCTTTTGTAAATAATGTTATTGAGATGACTATTTAATGTCATACCTGGAAAAGCCGCTTGTTCAACATTATAATTTAGGACCTTCTCGTTTAACATTTCTTCTACCATCTTTGGCATATCATGATAGTAAGTCAAACTATTACCAATAAATAATACATTTACTTTTTCAACCTGTTCAACAGGTTTTGATTTACAACTATAAAAAACAATAAATAATATTGCTAAAATTCCTTTCATATTAACTTACTTCAAACTCTTCCCACCCACAACCACAACAATCTCCCCTTTCGCTGGTTTTGCTTCAAAGTGTTTTAAGACTTCTTCAGCAGTTCCTCTTACAGTTTCCTCGTGTAACTTGGATAATTCTCGAGAAACAGAAACGGGTCTATCAACTCCAAAATATTGTACAAATTCGGCTAAGGTTTTATTTAATTTGTGTGGCGATACGTAGAAAATCATCGTACGATATTCTTCTTGTAACGCTAAAAATCGGGTTTGTCTTCCTTTTTTATCGGGTAAAAATCCTTCGAAAACGAATTTATCATTTGGCAAACCGCTATTCACTAAAGCCGGCACAAAAGCAGTTGCTCCTGGCAAACATTCCACAGCAATTCCATTTTCCACACAAGCGCGCGTAAGCAAAAATCCTGGG
Source organism: Flavobacterium sp. (assembly GCF_023151265.1). GTDB lineage: Bacteria > Bacteroidota > Bacteroidia > Flavobacteriales > Flavobacteriaceae > Flavobacterium. The sequence continues at coordinate 31,698 of NZ_JAKLJH010000004.1, read as the reverse complement.
TCAGAAATCGCTGGAGTTCCCGCATCGCTGATTAAAGCAATGGTTTCGCCCGCTTGTAAGCGCTTCACCAAATTTTCAACGGTTTTGTGTTCGTTGTGCATGTGGTGGCTGTGCATGTGCGTAGCAATTTCAAAGTGTTTTAGCAATTTTCCGCTGGTACGCGTGTCTTCTGCTAAAATTAAATCGACTTCTTTCAGCACTTTAATCGCACGAAAAGTCATGTCTTCTAAATTGCCAATCGGCGTTGGAACGATATATAATTTACTCATTTAAAACTATTTATAAACACGAATTTCACGAATTAGCATGGATTTTTAAACATATAAGTCATGTAAGTTTTTTAGCGAATACAGTAAATGAAAAGTTCATATAAGAATGTAAAAACTAAAACGCTCTGTGTATCTCTCTAAAACAAAAAAACTCGGTGAATCTCTGTGTTAAAACTCGAATTTCACAAATTAGCACAAATTCACCAAAAGGAATCTGCGACTGAAAACTGTGACTGCGACTAAAAATTAACTAAACTTCTTCTCTACAATTTCCATAAAACGCGTTTCGAATTCTTCAGCACCTTCCCAATTGTTATAATCCGGTTTTACGAAATCATCTACGAAAGCTTTTGCTTCTTCAAAACTATCAAACGTATTCAATTGCGAAACCACACGGTTAAAATCATCTGAACTACCACCAAATAATTTCTTTTCAAATCCGATTCTATCGTTCAAACCGAAAGTAATGGCTTTGTTTAGTCTATCATTTAACGAACTGATTCTTGGTTCTTGGCTTACTTTTTCAAAAGTTGCTTTGACTTCTTCCTCTAATACTTTTGGAGTTTCTACAACAGGTTCTGGTTGAACTTCTGCAATAACTTCTTCTACAATAGGAGTTGGCGCTTCAAAAGTAGCTTCCACAACATTAGCCACCTCAGCTGGAACATCTTCAACCTTCACAAAATCCAATTCTTGGTAATCGTGCACCAATAAATCTTCAAACGAAATTTGTTTCGCTGGTTCTTCTGCTTTTGGTTCCGAAACTTCGGAAGCGGCAACTGATTCTTCTTCGATAATTTCCTCTTCAATTGGTTTTTCTTCCATTGAAGTAATCAATACTTCTTCCTCTTCGTCTTCATCATCTATAATTAACTCCGCCACCACAATTTTCTCTTCTTCCATTGGAGTTTCGTCCACTTTTTCTTCTTCAATAGGTTCTGAAACTTCGGAATTAACCTCAACTTCCTTTTCAGGCGAAATTTCTTCCACAACCGCAATTGGTTGTTCAAAAACATCGGCTTGCTTTCCTTCTAATTTTGCTTCCAAAACTTCTTCTGAAATTTCGTTTTTTACCAATTCGAAATTCTCTTCATAAAAGCGTAAAATCGTTAATTGATCATACAAATTTTTAGCTTCTTGCTGCAATTGAACCGTTTCTGAATGGTTTTTCAACTTTAAAATTCTGTGGGCAATACTGATTAATTCAGCGCTTACTCTTTTCTTCATAACTTTATTGGATGGAATTGAATATATCGATACTTTTTTAATAATTTTGTTTTGATTACAAATGTAACAGAAAATAATTTTTAACGTACGAAAGATACAAAATGTTTCTCGAAAATACCGTAAATCAACAAGAACAATTTGGCTGGATTGAAGTAATTTGTGGCTCCATGTTTTCGGGTAAAACCGAAGAATTAATTCGCCGCTTAAAACGTGCTCAGTTTGCTAAACAAAAAGTAGAAATCTTCAAACCGGCTGTCGATACAAGATATGACGACGAAATGGTGGTTTCGCACAATCGCAATGAAATTCGTTCTACTCCTGTTCCTGTTGCTGAAAATATTCGAATTTTAGCGCAAGGTTGTGATGTCGTGGGTATTGACGAAGCGCAATTTTTCGACGAGGAAATTGTTGCCGTTTGTAATGACTTAGCTAATTCGGGAATTCGAGTTATTGTGGCTGGATTGGATATGGATTTTAAAGGAAATCCGTTCGGACCGATGCCGGCGCTAATGGCTACAGCCGAATATGTTACTAAAGTTCACGCGGTTTGTACGCGTACCGGAAATTTAGCCCATTATAGTTTTAGAAAATCAGATGATAAAAGACTGGTAATGCTTGGTGAAACCGAAGAATACGAACCATTAAGTCGTGCTGCTTATTTTAAAGCTATACGAGAAAACATGGAAGTGAAAGATGTTGAAATTGTAAACAAGCAAAAAGACGATAATCAATAAATTGAACCTCAACTTAACTCATATTATTTCGTTTTGTAAAGGCGTTTTTCATGGAAATTCGACTGAGTTTACCGCAAGTCATATTTCGATTGACAGCCGTTCGTTACAAAATGGAAATAACACTTTGTTTTTTGCTATCAAAGGACAAAATCACGATGCACATTTGTATTTGGAAGAGTTGATTGCAAAAGGCGTTCGCTATTTTGTAGTCGAATATATTCCAGAACATGTATACGAAAAAGCGAATTTCATTATCGTTGAAAATTCGTTGAAAGCGTTGCAAAAAACCGCGATTGGCTATCGAAAACAATTCGATTTCCCATTTGTGGGAATTACCGGAAGTAACGGGAAAACCATCGTAAAAGAATGGTTGAATTTCTTATTAAGTCCAAATCATTTGATTGTTCGAAATCCGAAAAGTTATAATTCGCAAGTCGGAGTTCCGTTATCAATTTTAGCGATTGAAGGGAATTATGATTTGGGAATTTTTGAAGCTGGAATTTCGTTACCCAATGAAATGTCGAATTTGGAACACATCATTCAACCGAAATATGGCATTTTAACGAATATTGGTTCGGTTCATGATGAAGGTTTTGCAAATCGCGAAGCCAAAATCAAAGAGAAAATCAAACTTTTTGAAAATTGTTCCGATATTTTCTTGGAAAAGAATTCTGAAATTGAAGTTTTACTTCCAGAAAACAGTCAAAAATACACTTGGAGTTTTTCGGATGATAGCGCGAATCTTTTCGTTTCGAAGAAAATTGAAAATGGTAAAACAGAATTAAACTTCAAAAACGCAACCAACACTTTTAGTGTAAATATTCCGTTTTCAGACGAAAATTCGATTGAAAATGTAATTACTTGCGTGAATTTCATGCTGTTTTTAGGCGAAGAAATTGCGTTTATCCAAAATCGAGTTTCCGAATTATATCCAATAGAATTAAGACTTCAAGCTAAAAAAGGGATCAACAATTGCTTGGTCATCGACGATAGTTATTCGGTAGATTATCAATCGTTGAAAATTGCGTTGGATTTCTTAGAACAACAAAAATTACACGATAAAAAAACGATTATTTTATCTGATATTTTCACGAGTGGCATTGCTGCGGAAACGCTTTACAATCAGGTAAAACAATTGCTTTCGAAAAATAAAATCGAACGCATTATTACCATTGGCGAAACCATCGGAAAACAATTGAACGATTTACCGAATGTGATTTCGTTTGCCACTACGCAAGAATTTTTACAGCAATTTAATACGCAATCGTTTCAAAACGAAACCATTCTTGTGAAAGGCGCGCGTGGTTTTAACTTCCATGAAATTGTGGTTTTATTGGAAGAGAAAAATCACGAAACCATTTTAGAAATCAATCTCGATGCAATTAGTCACAACCTAAATTTCTACAAATCCAAATTAAAACCTGAAACCAAAATTATGGTGATGGTAAAAGCTTTTGGTTACGGAAATGGCGGTTACGAAATAGCTAAATTACTCGAACATCATAAAGTCGATTATTTAGGAGTAGCGTTTGCCGATGAAGGCATCGAATTGCGAAAAGCCGGAATTACGACTCCAATTATGGTTTTAAATCCAGAAAACAGTAGTTTTAGAGCCATGATTGCCTATAATTTAGAACCCGAAATTTATTCGATTACAGGTTTACAGGCATTTTTAAAGATTGCCCAACACCAAAATATTTCCCATTATCCAATTCATATTAAGTTGGATACCGGAATGCATCGATTAGGATTTGAACCACATTTGATTTCCGAATTGTGTTCTTTACTAAAAAACAACAATTTTGTTAAGGTGAAAAGTGTGTTTTCGCATTTAGCTGCGAGTGACGACTTGCAACTAGACGATTTCACGAAATTACAATTTCAACGTTTTGATGCGATGCATTCCGAATTAGAAAAAGTACTACCTTCAAAACCAATTCGTCATATTTTAAACACGTCTGGAATTTTCAATTATACCGAAAAACAGATGGAAATGGTGCGATTAGGTATTGGTTTGTATGGCATTGGAAATTCGGAACAGGAATTAAAAGTGTTGGAAAATGTGAGCACATTAAAAACCATTATTTCCCAAATCAGAGAAGTTTCAGCCGAAGAAAGCATTGGTTACAGCCGAAGATTTCGAGTAACTCAAAAAATGAAAGTCGCTACGATTCCGATTGGTTATGCGGATGGCATTCGAAGAGCTTGGGGCAATGAAAAAGGTTTTGTTACCATCAACAACCAAAAAGCTACCATTTTAGGTTCGATTTGTATGGACATGATGATGGTGGATGTTTCTAATATTTCCTGTAAAGCAGGCGATGAAGTGATTGTGTTTGGTAAAAACCCGAAAGTAACGGAGATGGCAAGCGTAATTGGAACGATTCCATATGAAATTCTGACTGGGATTTCGCAACGCGTGAAGCGAATTTTCTTCAAAAATTAACATTTTGTTTTAAATTTTGTATATTCGTTATACTAAAACAAAAACTAACTCTTAAAATTTAAAACCTATGGGAATGATTTCAGAATTTAAAGATTTTATTGCAAAAGGCAACGCTATGGATTTAGCTGTTGGAGTAATTATTGGAGCTTCATTTGGAGCGATTGTGAACTCTTTGGTTTCCGATGTAATAACTCCGGCTTTATTAAACCCAGCATTAAAAGCAGCTCAAGTAGAAGATTTAGCCGGATTAAAAACCGATGGCGGCATTTTATACGGTAAATTTTTAGCAGCTGTAATCAGTTTCTTAGTTATTGCTTTTGTTATTTTTATCATGATAAAAGGAATCAACAGCATGAAGAAAAAAGAAGAACCAGCTCCAGCGGCTCCAGCAGGACCAACACAAGAGCAATTGTTAGCTGAAATTAGAGATTTATTAAAAAAATAGTCGATACCGCTATACTATATATTCTAATTAAACCCCGATTCGTCGGGGTATTTTTTTAGAAATTGATTAGATTTGTTATAAACATTGAATGCAATTCCACTTTTTCGGAAAGTAAATTTAGTAAAGCATTGATAATTAATAAAGATTATAAAACCTTTTAATTCTAACTTATATGCAAGAAAGAGTATTAAAATATTATAACATTGCAAAAAGACTAAAATCACAAAATTTTACAGGATTCGATATTGTTAATTCACTTCATAAAGAAATGAACAATAACAAACAAGAGTTAGCATACTCTATTACAATTAAAGTATTGGATAAATTAGGGTTTGAAAATTCAGAAATCGCAAATCTAATGAATAACTCTGAGTGGAAAGATACTAAAATAAGTGCCGAAGATTTGTTTTTTGATGCCGTTGAATTAGATGATGGCTTAATTTATTAAAGATCACCAATAATTTGTTGCAGGTAATATTTCAAATTTAGTAGTAACTTTCAATTAAAAATTAAAAATGTATCAAAAAATCAACGATTCAATCATCACCAAATGGATTGTTAGACTATTAATAACCTTTAATTTTATATTCTCAGTAGTTTTAAGAAACTCAATTAGTGAATATTATTTTGAAGGATTTGTTCTCGTTCTAATAGCTATATGGCTAAGTTGGTTTCATAAATATTTTATTGCTTTGCTATTCATGTTTCTCTGTATTTTTACATTTTACCTCAACATGTAAAATTTTTAAAATCCCGTTACAAATCAAAACTTTTGTTATAATTTCATCAATATTTGCTAAGTCGTTTGAATATTCTATATTTTTGCATCATTAAATAACACACACAATGAGAGTAGCCGTAGTTGGCGCTACCGGTATGGTAGGCGAAATAATGCTTCAAGTATTAGCAGAACGTAATTTTCCTGTAACGGAGTTAATTCCAGTTGCTTCTGAAAAATCAGTTGGGAAAGAAATCGAATGGAAAGGCAACACCTACAAAGTAGTAGGTTTACAAACCGCTGTAGATATGAAACCTGAGATTGCTTTGTTTTCGGCAGGTGGAGAAACTTCTTTAGAATGGGCTCCAAAATTTGCTGCTGTTGGAACAACTGTAATCGATAATTCTTCCGCTTGGCGTATGGATGCTACTAAGAAATTAGTCGTTCCAGAAATCAATGCATCGGTTTTAACTAAAGAAGACAAAATTATTGCAAATCCAAACTGTTCTACGATTCAAATGGTAATGGCTTTAGCACCTTTACATGCTAAATATGATATCAAACGTATTGTAGTTTCAACTTACCAATCCATTACAGGAACTGGAGTGAAAGCCGTACGTCAATTAGAAAATGAATACGCTGGAATTCAAGATGAAATGGCGTATAAATATCCAATTCATAGAAATGCGATTCCACAATGTGATAGTTTCGAAGAAAACGGTTACACCAAAGAAGAAATGAAATTAGTACGTGAAACACAAAAAATCTTAAATGACAAAACTATTGCGGTTACAGCAACTGCAATTCGTATTCCAGTGGTTGGCGGACATAGTGAAGCGGTAAACATTCAGTTTGAGAATGATTTTGATGTGAACGAAGTACGTGAAATTTTACACAACACACCTGGCGTAACGGTTCAAGATAATTTAGATACGTTTACTTATCCAATGCCGATTTACGCACAAGGAAAAGATGATGTTTTTGTAGGTAGAATTAGAAGAGATGAAAGCCAACCAAACACAATTAACATGTGGATTGTAGCCGATAACTTAAGAAAAGGAGCAGCAACAAATACAATTCAAATTGCGGAATATTTGGTTGCGAATAACTTAGTGTAATTTTAAACACATAGCCACATAGTTTGTTTTTATAGATAAGTATGTTACACTTTTTTTGAGTCCACATCAAGCTTAAATTCTATGTTTCTATGTGTTTCAAACATAACCACGAACTAGCGAAATAAGTCATCAAAACTTAAAAATTCGTTAATTCGTGGTTTGTTTTTTGGCTTTATTCTAAAAGCAGTATATTTGTGATGGTGAAAAAGAAATTATTACATATGAATTTGTTTTTGATGCTTGCAGTATTATTTGCTGTGAGTTATCAGTCTATTCATACTTTTTCGCACGATCATCATTTAAAATCGGAATGTTGTGACGATTCGCATCATTTGACTTTTAAGACTTCTGAAAAAACGTTTACCGAAAGTGAAGATTGTCCTGTTTGTGATTTCAAATTTGCGGCTTTCCTTTCACCAGAAGTATTCCATTTTGATTTTATTCCTTCGTTTTACGAAATTCCGTATCAATTTAACAGTAAGGAATCTTGCGTTACGTTTGAAGGAAATTCGTTCCATCTTCGCGGTCCGCCCGTTTTTATGGCTTAAATAATTTCGCTTTGTTTCCTAAACAAAGCTTCTGCTGCTGTATATCAAAATGATGTACAACACTTTGCTGTATTATTTATCTAATAAAAATAAATTAAAAAATGAAATGTCTTTTCAATATACTACTGCTATTGTCTTCGATAGCAGGCTTTTCGCAATTCAAAATAAGCGGTTATGTTACTGATAGCAACAATCAAAAACTTGCCGGAGTTATCGTTCATATCGAAGAAAATAATTCTGAAACCACAACCGATGAAAATGGTTTTTATCAATTTTTATCATTACCAAAAGGAACTAATAAACTTATTTTTCATTTAGCAGGTTTTGAAACTAAAACAGAAATTGTAACCAATAATGGGACCGAAATCAAGTTGAACGTAATTCTAACCGAAAAAGAACAACATTTAGATGAAATCATTATTTCTACTTTATACAACAAAATACAATCGCAAAACGTGATGAAAGTAGAACATGCTTCTATAAATACGCTGAAAGAAAACGGTGCAACTTCACTAATTGATGGAATTGCAACGATTCCTGGGGTTTCTCAAATTTCAACAGGAAATTCGATTGGAAAGCCTGTGATTCGTGGTTTAAGTGGCAATCGTGTTTTGGTGTATTCGCAAGGAGTTCGTATGGAAAATCAACAATTTGGCGAAGAACATGGTTTAGGTTTAAACGCTGCCGGAATTGAAAGTGTCGAAGTTATCAAAGGGCCAGCTTCGTTATTGTATGGTTCCGATGCATTGGGCGGTGTTATTTATTTTAATCCTGAAAAATATGCGCCTTTTCAAGAAAAATCAGCCGATTTTGAGCAACAATATTTTACCAATACGCAAGGAACTTCCACTACTTTCGGATTTAAAGCTTCGCCATCAAATTTTAAGTTTTTGGTTAGAGGAAATTACACATCGCATGCCGATTATAAAGTTTCGAATGGTGACAGAATCATCAATACACGTTTCATCGAGAAAGATTTTAAATCGGGAATTGGGTATTCAAACTCTAAATTTTCAACCGATTTTAGATACAATTACAACAACTTAAACTTGGGTTTACCTGAAGAAGATTTAGAAAATTCAGGATTCAGAAATCCACTTTATCCAAAACAAGAAGTCGACAATCATGTATTGAGTTTGAATCAAAAAGTGTACTTCAAAAACTCAAAAATTGAAGGTGATTTTGGTTACTCATTAAACGACAGAAAAGAATTAGAAGCGCCCGATGAAATTGCGTTATCTATGAAATTGAAAACTGCGAGTTACAATGTAAAATACTTTTTCCCAAAAATGAATCGTTTAGAAAGCATTATCGGAATTCAAGGAATGGATCAAACCAATACTAATTTTGGAGAAGAATTACTAATTCCAGATGCAAATGTGAAAGATTTTGGCGCTTTTGCTACTACAAATTACAGTTGGAATTCTAACGTTTTACAAGCGGGAATTCGTTACGACAATAGAAAAATAAACACTTCCACTCACGGAATCGAAGGCGAAGAAGGCTATTTTGAAGCCATAGACAAACAATTCAACAGTTTTAATGCGTCATTAGGCTACAAAACCGATTTATCAAACCATATTTCAACCCGAATTAACATTGCTTCTGGATTTAGAGCACCGAATTTATCAGAATTAACTTCAAATGGCGTTCACGAAGGAAGTAATCGTTATGAAATTGGAAATTCTGATTTAGAAAACGAACAAAATTTTCAAGTGGATTTGAATTTGGAATACAAAAGCGAACACTTTGAATGGTTCATCAACGGATTTTACAATCTCGTAAACAATTACATTTACATTACGCCAACTGGTGCTGAAATTGACGGAAATGATGTTTACAATTATGTGCAAAACAATGCGTATTTATTTGGTGGAGAAGCTGGAATTCACTTTCATCCTCATCCTTATGATTGGTTGCATTTTACCAGTAGTTTTGAAAGCGTAACAGGTAAACAGGGTGGCAATTATTTACCATTAATTCCAGCCAATCAATGGAAAAACAACATTAGAGCAGAATTTGAATACCGCAATTGGTTGAAAAAAGGATTTACTTCGTTGTTTTTAAATTATACTTTCGCCCAAAATAATTTAGGTGAATTTGAAACCAAAACTTCTGATTATTTATTAGTCAATTTTGCAATTGGTAGTACTATTAAAATAGCTAAAACGGAATTTCGTTGGAATGTAAACGCAAACAATCTTTTGAACAAAAACTATGTTAATCATTTATCGCGTTTAAAAGCTGACGGAATCAACAATATGGGGCGAAATATAATCATGAGTTTAAATTTTGATTTATAATTAACAAATCTTTAGAATTCAAATGAATATCTTTGTTTCAATCAACAAACACAATATGAAAAAAACAATAACAATAACCGCTATTGTTTGTACACTTGTTATGAACGCACAAACAAAAATCAATTATCCTGAAACAAAAAAAATCGACCATGTTGACACGTATTTTGGCGAAAAAATCAACGACCCTTACCGTTGGTTAGAAGACGACCGAAGTGCAGAAACGGAAGCTTGGGTAAAAGCTCAAAACGTGGTAACGTATGGTTACTTAGAGCAAATTCCATACAGAAATCAGCTTAAATCTAGAATGGAAAAATTATGGAATTACGAGAAAATTTCGGCTCCATTCAAAGAAGGTGATTTTACGTATTATTACAAAAACAATGGACTTCAAAATCAATCGGTTTTATACCGAAAAGATAAAGCCGGTAAAGAAGAAATCTTTTTAGATCCAAATACCTTTTCAAAAGACGGTACGACTTCATTAGGTGGAATTAACTTTTCAAAAGATGGAAGTTTGGTTGCTTATGCTATTTCAGAAGGTGGAAGCGATTGGAGAAAAGTAATTGTAATGGAAGCTAAAACTAAGAAAATCATTGGCGATACGATTGTAGATGTGAAATTCAGTGGCGTTTCTTGGTACAAAAACGAAGGTTTCTATTATTCAAGCTACGACAAACCTGTTGGAAGCGAATTATCAGCAAAAACAGACCAACACAAATTGTATTATCACAAATTAAATACTTCTCAAAAAACAGATAAATTGGTTTTTGGTGGCGATGTAAAAAGAAGATATGTTGGTGGTTATGTTTCGGAAGATGAGAAATATTTGTTTATTTCTGCTGCGAATTCAACTTCTGGAAACGAATTATACTATTTAGATTTATCCAAACCAGATGCTAAAATCGTCACTTTAATTGACAATTACGAAAACGACAACGATGTTTTAGACAATAAAGGCTCTAAAATTTATTTGGTTACCAATTACAAAGCGCCAAACAAACGCGTAGTAACTTTTGATTTATCAAATCCTGCAAAAGAAAACTGGAAAGATTGCATCGCTGAAACCGAAAATGTATTGTCGCCAAACACAGGAAGCGGTTATATTTTCGCAAGTTATATGAAAGATGCCGTTTCATTCATCAAACAATATGATTACAACGGAAAATTAGTGCGTGATATTCAATTACCAGGTGTTGGAACAGCTGGAGGTTTTGGTGGAAAAGAAAAAGAAACTACTTTGTATTTTTCGTTTACGAATTATGTGACTCCAGGAACTATCTACACTTTTGATCCAAAAACAGGAAAATCAGCAGTTTATCAAAAACCTAAAGTAGATTTTAATTCGGCTGATTACGAATCAAAACAAGTGTTTTATACTTCAAAAGATGGCACAAAAGTACCGATGATTATTACGTATAAAAAAGGAACAAAATTAAATGGGAAAAATCCAACTGTTTTATACGGTTACGGAGGATTTAATGTGAGTTTAACTCCAGCTTTCAGTATTGCAAATGCGGTTTGGTTAGAAAATGGAGGCGTTTACGCTGTTGCGAATTTACGCGGTGGTGGAGAATACGGTAAAAAATGGCATGATGCTGGAACACAATTGAAAAAGCAAAACGTTTTTGATGATTTCATTGCGGCAGCTGAATATTTAATCAAAGAAAACTACACTTCTTCAGATTATTTAGCGATAAAAGGTGGTTCAAACGGAGGATTATTAGTGGGTGCAGTGATGACACAACGCCCGGATTTAGTAAAAGTGGCATTACCTGCAGTTGGAGTTTTAGATATGTTGCGTTACCACACGTTTACCGCTGGAGCAGGTTGGGCTTACGATTACGGAACATCGGAGCAAAGCAAAGAAATGTTTGAATACATTAAAGGATATTCTCCAGTTCATAATGTAAAAGCAGGTACAAAATATCCAGCAACTATGGTAACCACAGGCGATCATGATGACCGAGTAGTTCCTGCGCATAGTTTCAAATTCGCAGCAGAATTACAAGCGAAACAAGCGGGAGACAATCCAGTTTTAATTCGTATTGATGTAAATGCGGGTCATGGAGCTGGAAAATCGGTTGCGGCTACCATTCAAGAAAATGTAGATATGCAAGTATTTACACTTTACAATATGGGTGTTAAAAAATTAAAATAGAAAAGTTAAAAAACTGATAAAAGAGCCTTCGGGCTTTTTTTTTATGCAATAAAACTTCAAAAAATGGGTTTTCTAATTATGAGAATTCTAGTTTTTATATTCGTTTTAATCATTTCCATTGGATTACAAAGTTGTAATTCGACAGTAAAAAGTGTGTATCGTGATGACTTTAGAAGTGCTTCCAAAACAGAAATCGAGAATATTCAGAAAGAAGCAAATGCTAAAAGCAGTAACAAAAGTATTTTATTCCTGACTCAAGTGTACAAAGGGGAAAAAATCATCATTTCACAAAATGGAAAAACGATTTACTCTGAATATCCCATCACTAATTTAAACAATAGAATTGCTTCTTATTTAAGTTTTAACAACCAACAAGATTTGGTAATTAAAGATGTAAGCTCTAAAAAAGAAATCTTAATTCCCACTAAAAAGTCGAGCAAACACAAATATGTTTACTTGATGAAAAAAGTAACTAAAGGGAAATTTCAATTTATCATTACGTATAGCAATACGCTTAGACCTATTTAGTACTTGTGACTAATTGCAACATCTCCGTAAAATTGCATCAATACAAAAGCACCAATTAAACTAGAAGCAACGCCTTCAAAAAATAAAACACCACAATATTGAATGATATTTATTTTTCCAACAAAAAAGAAAGTATCTGATAATGTTGTTAAGTAGCTTTCTCCTCCTTTAATGTAGATGAATGCAATTAAACCAATTATTCCTAAAAAAACACCTAGTACTCCTGTTATAAATCCTGAAAATAGATTTTCAAAATAATCCATTTTCCCTTTATCGTAATTATACTTAATAGTTTTATGAATTCCGTATAATACAATAAAAGCATTTAACGAGCGTAGATAATTTTTACTTGCCAATCCTAAAAAATCCATTAATAGGAAAAACAAACCGATTCCTAAGAAGATTAGAAATCCATTTTGTAACACTGTTTTATTTTTCATGATTTCCAGAGTTTAGATTAATAAAGTTACAAATTTTAATCTAAACTGCTGAAAATCAATATATAAAAATACGTTAAATTAAAAACGATTGTCACCGTCAAGCATTCTTCCTAAACCTCCAAGTAAGCTACCTTCTTCTCTACTGCTTCCACCTGCTTTTGGTGCCGACGCAATAATTCTATCGGCTAAACGTGTAAATGGTAACGATTGAATATAAACGGTTCCAGGTCCGCGAAGTGTTGCAAAGAAAATCCCTTCACCTCCAAAAATAGTGTTTTTAACACCTCCAACAAATTCAATATCGTAATCTACGTCTTTGGTAAAACCTACTAAACAACCAGTATCAACTCGAAGTAATTCTCCAGATTTTAATTCCTTTCTAGCTAAAGTTCCACCTGAATGGACAAATGCCATTCCATCTCCTTCTATTTTTTGCATGATGAAGCCTTCACCTCCAAACAATCCTGTTCCTAATTTTTTAGAAAACTCAATTCCAACAGAAACGCCTTTTGCTGCACATAAGAACGAGTCTTTCTGACAAATGAATTTTCCACCAAATTGTTGTAAATCTATTGGCACAATTTTTCCTGGATATGGTGATGCAAAAGAAACTTTTCGTTTTCCCATGTCTTGGTTTTGGTAAGCCGTCATGAATAAACTTTCTCCAGTTAAAACGCGTTTCCCAGCTGATAACAGTTTCCCGAAAACACCTTGTTGTTGGTCTTGACTTCCGTCTCCAAAAATAGTTTCCATTTTGATGCCGTTTTCCATCATCATAAAACTTCCGGCTTCGGCAACAACTACTTCTTGAGGATCTAATTCGATTTCCACATATTGCATTTCTTCACCATAAATATGGTAGTCTATTTCGTGTGCTCTCATAATTTTTAGTTTTCTTAATTAGTCGAACAGATAAATAAAATGTTACTGTAAAAACAAAAATCTGAAAGCAATATTGCTTTCGGATTTAAATTATAATTAGAAATATCTTACTTCGTCAATTCTGATAATTTTAAGGTTTTTCCGCACATATCGGCAGTAATTTTAAAAATCACATCTCCTTTTTTACCTTCATTTGCCCAACGCACTTCTTTTCCTACATTACATCCAATACTTGTTTTCGAACCTTTATTCAAAGACACAAAGCCAGTTCCGGTGTGAATCGAAATTTTATCTTTTGAATCGTTTATAAGGGAAAAACTTTCGCCAATTACAATTTCAGAATTTGATGTTTTGTTTAAACTTACTTTTTCTACTGTTCCAAAAGCGGTTAACATTACAAAGCTTAAAGCTAAAATGACTAATTTCATAGTATTACGTTTTTAAATTATTGATTACTAGATGATATAAAATTAAAAATGACCTAAAACCGATTTTCGAATTAACGAATTAAATAATTTATATCCTAATAAACGTCTAATAAAACTCATAAAATTAGCATCGAAACCAATCGTATAACGTTTAAATTTTTTCTTTGGATTTTCAGCAATATTGAATAGTGTTTTAGTAATTATAGGAGTAAGATTGGTGTTTTTCTTAGTTTTTTTGTGTAAAATCGCTGTCACTTTATCCATTAATTTATTGTAGGAATCAATTTCTGTGGCATTACATTTTGTAACATTTAATTGAAAAGAAGTTGGTGCATTTCCAAATTGAACTGTACTAACGCTAATATTAAAATCAAGAAGTTCATACGCCATACATTCCGAAAAACTTTCTACTGCTTGCTTTGTAGAGTGATAAAAACTCCCTAACGGTAAATTAACCAATCCCGCAATGGAAGAAATTGTAATGAATTGCCCGAAATTTTGTTCTCTAAAAACGGGTATAAAGGCTCTACACACTTTAACAGCGCCCAACCAATTAACATTAACAATGTTATCAATTTTATTGTCTTCAGACAACTCTACAAAACTTCTGTAACCCAAGCCCGCATTGTTTAGAACAACATTAATGGTTTTGTGATTGTTTAAAATTTTATCTTTTGCTTTTGTAATACTATCCGATGAAGTTACATCAAGCTCGTAGCAAAATACATTTGCAGTTGTTGCCAAATCTTCAGCCAAATCAATTGAAATCATCGTAGCGATAACGTTCCAATTATTTTTTGCAAAATATAAGGTAGTTTCTTTACCAATTCCGCTTGAAGCACCTGTGATTAATATTGTTTTTTTCAAATTTTTATTTTTAATAATCCAATTTCACGTAACCAATTTCTCTACTGATTTTGGCTTTTCTTCTGTTGATATAGGATGAAGAATTGGATGCTTTGTATTTTCTTGGATTTGGTAAAATTGCGGCAATTCCAGCAGCTTCATAACGTGTTAAACTAGACGCGTCTTTTCTGTACCAATGTTTTGCTGCGGCTTCAGCGCCATAAACGCCATCTCCCATTTCGATACTATTAAGATAAACCTCCATAATACGTTTTTTACCCCATATTAGTTCAATTAAAACCGTATAATATGCTTCTAAACCTTTACGGACATAGCTTCTTCCCTGCCATAAGAAAACGTTTTTTGCGGTTTGTTGCGAAATAGTACTTCCGCCTTTTAATCGTTTTCCTTTTGAATTATTCTTGAAAGCTTTTTGCATGGCTTCAAAATCGAAACCCCAATGTTGTAAAAAGCGACCATCTTCACTAGCAATAACCGCTTTTTGAAGGTTTAATGAAATTTCGTCAATTGGCACCCATTCATGACTACAAACCATATCTTTTCCTGCACTATTATGCTCTAAGGCTCTTATTCCCATTAAAGGCGTAAACGGAACGGGAACAAACTTAAACAACAAAACAACTGAAAAACTGATGATATTAAACCATAAAAAAAGCAACCAAAAGAAACGGAAAATCTTTTGACCAGTGGTTCTTTTCTTTGTGGGTGATTTTGGTGATTTACTTTTTGGAGTAATTTTTTTTGCCATATATAAAAGCTTTGCTTTTTAGTTTCAGGTTTAAAGTTTCAAGTTAAAGACTGAAACAAATTATACTAAATCTGCTAATTCTTGTCCGACTAAACTGCCTATGGCAACTCCCATTCCGCCCATGCGAACTCCACAATAGACATGGTTTGAAAGTTGTTCAACGATTGGTTTTTTATGTGTTCCTACGCCCATAGTGCCGCTCCATCGGTGTTCGATTTCGAACGATTGATGTGGCAAAATTACTGTTTTTAATAACTCTTCCAAACGATTTTGAATCAATTCTGTGGTATCGTGTGAAGTGGTAGTTTCGCCTTCGAAATCTAAATTTCTTCCGCCACCAAAAAGAATTCTATCGTTTATATTTCTGAAATAAAAATACCCTTTATCTAAATGAAAAGTACCTTTAATATCTAAATTCGGAATTGGTTTTGTAATTAAAACTTGAGCACGAGCTGGTTTTACTTGATTATTTGTTAGTTGCGATGCAAAACCGTTTGTAGTGAATAATAATTTATTGGTTTTAAATGTAATTCCATTCGTTTCCACCTCAACACCATCGTTTAGTTCTTGAAAACTTGTTACCGTTTGAGAGTTTAAAATCAGGAAGTCATTTTGATGTGCTTTTTTTAATAACGCTTGTATCATATTTCCGGTATCAATTTGTGCTTCGAATGGATTGAAAATCAAATGTTCAAAAACACCTCCAAAATTAAAACGATCTACTTCTTTTGAAAAAACATCGGTTTTAAAAAGTGGCTTAATGATATCGTTAACGAAAGAAATCTTCTGAATGCATTCGTTATAGAACGATTCGTCTTCTTTCAAAAATAATTCGTAACCACCATAAGGTTTTAAATCAATTACAGAATCACCGAGATTTTTTCTAAGCAATTGCAATCCTGCATATCGTTTTTGAATGAGTTGAATGACTTCTTCTTCGGTATGGGTTTTTAAATCGTCGATGATTTCGGAAATACTTCCAAAGCAAGCAAAACCTGCATTTTTTGTACTCGCACCTTGTGGCAAAATGCCTTTTTCAAGAATTAAAATTTTTGCTGAAGGAAATCGCTCACGCAAAGCTAATGCTGAATGTAAACCTACAATTCCACTACCCACGATAGTAAAATCGACATTAGAAAACCAATTTTTTATTTCCCAATAACTGAGTTGCATTGTTCTAAATTTAAAAAGTAAATGTAAGAATTTGTTTTTAGTTACACACTAAATCTCGTTATTTGCGTTATGATATAAAAATCCGAAAAAATGAGAATTTATTTACTTTTTACAACGCTGTTTTTTAGCCAAATTATTTCTGCCCAAAATTCCTCAAAAAGTATAACCCTAGTTTTCAAAAAAAGCAATTACCATTTTGAAGAAACTTCAGGATTTAAAAGAATGAATTCGTTAATAAATTATTCGGAACACAATTCGTATAGAGAAACTTATCTTTCACCAAATAACAAAGAAAAAAACGACACGATACAATTGAATATTGAATCGGATAAGATTTTTTTAATCCACAATTGGAAAGAATTGAATAAAAGCTCAAGAGTTATTTTACATGCAAATGATGTAGTTGAAATTGATTACGAAAAAGGATTTCCTAATTTCAAAATTCAAAACAGAGAAGCAAAACCATTTGATTTGAATTTAGAACACCAACTAAATTTGAGTTTTCCAATTGATAATTTTGTCTTTTTTCAAACCAACAAAAGAAGTCGAAATTCAAAAGAAGAAAAAGAATATAAAGCGGAATTAGCTAACTTTATTCAAAGTTCTAAAGTAGCATTAGATGAACTTTTAAATTCAGATAAAATTTCACAAGAAACGTATGATTCACAATTGAATTATATCACTTTTTACACGTTAAATACGGATACAAAAACAAATTTTTCTGATTATAAAAACAAACTTAAAAACGAAGAATTAATTTGGTTAAAATCGTATCGCTATTTTTTGGAATTATATGTAAAAAACGAGCTTAAAATTAAGAAATACGAAAAAGAAATTAAAGATTTTGAACTTAAAACCGCTAACAACAAAACCAAAACTAAAGATGTTAGCATTCAGTATGAAGATAGCGAAAATAGTTTCCTTCAAATTGAGAAATCGGACTTATTTTCTGCAAAAGCAAAAGAATATTTACTTTATGTTTATTTGAATCGAATTGCAAAAACAGATTCTCAAAAGCTGTCAACTTATATCTCAATTTTTAAAAAATATTCAAACGATAAAAAATTAATCGAAGGTTTTGAAAGTGCCTTTTTAGTAGATATTGAAGCCTTAAAACAAAACACTTCTGAAGTTGTTTTGTATGACGAAAACAAAAAAACGACTACATTATCGGCTTTTATTGAAGCTAATAAAGGTAAAATAATCTATATAGATTTTTGGGCGAGTTGGTGTGCGCCATGTAGAGCTGCATTTCCAAGTTCGAGAAAATTACACGAAGAATTCAAAGAAAAAGAAATTGTGTTTTTATACTTATCAACAGATGCCAACTTTGAAGCTTGGAAAAAAGCAAATCAATTTGAGAAACTAACCGAAAATAGTTATTTCATCATTAATCCAAAAACCTCAGAATACTTAAAAAAACTAGCAATAGATTTTATTCCAAGATATGTTTTAATTAACTCAAACGGAGAAATTTCAAATCCAAAAGCACCTTCTCCTGATTCTGATAAAATCAAGCAAGAGTTGAATAACTTATTACAAAGTAAATAATTAATCCGTTGTATTTTTTCTAGCTTTAATTGCTTTCATAACCAATGGAAAAGTAGTTACTGCAATTAAAATTAGGATTATTTTTTCGATGTGTTTCTTTAAATCGATGCCAAATTCTTCGTTAAAGAATCCGTATAAATAATGACCCGCAAAAACCAAAAGAAACGACCATAAAAGCGAACTCAACACGTTATAAAACATGAATTTGCTTTTTTCCATGTGAACAATTCCTGCGATAATAGGCACAAAAGTTCTAACAATTGGAAGAAAACGAGCAAAAATGATAGCTTTCCCTCCATGTTTTTCAAAAAAGGCTTGAGATTCGTATAAATATTTCTTTTTGAAAAAGAAACTATCTTCTTTATTGTATAAAAACTGACCACTTTTTGCACCAAACCAATACCCAAAAATATTTCCTAAAGTTGCCGCTGTAGCAATCAACAAAGCCAAAATCGTAACATTAGACAAATCGCTTGGAATCATGAAAAAAGTTTCAACCAACTCACGACTATAAATTCCAGAAAGAAACAAAAGACTATCTCCTGGTAAAAAGAATCCTGCAAATAAACCTGTTTCTGCAAAAACGATGAATAAAACCATGTAGATTCCAATAGGAATTCCGCCGACTTCCATAGTAATGTAGAACTCGGGATTAAAAAGTTTGGTCCAATGAAAATCGTTCATAGCTATGCCAATTTATTTACAGATTTAGCTACAATCATAGAAACTGCAGCGTCTCCTGTAACATTAACAGTGGTTCTACACATATCTAAAGGACGGTCAATGGCAAAAATTAAAGCTAAACCTGCTTCAGGAATTCCCGCTTGCGCTAATACAATCACCAACATTACCATTCCGGCACCAGGAACAGCAGCACTTCCGATAGAAGCTAAAGTTGCGGTTACAATAATTCCTAATTGAGTAGCTAAAGATAAATCCATACCAAAAGATTGTGCAATAAAAACAGCTGCAACCGCTTGATATAAACTAGTACCATCCATGTTGATTGTGGCACCAATAGGCAAAACAAAACTAGCTACTTCATCATCAACTCCTAAATTATCTACGGTTCTTTCCATAGTAACTGGTAAAGTTGCAGCACTTGAACTCGTTGAAAAAGCTAATAATTGAGCTGGAGAAATTCCGTTGATAAAGAATTTTGGACTTTTCTTAGCGAATACTTTAACCAAAAATAAATAGAAAGACATTACTAAAATTAATCCTATAATCACGGTTAAGCCATACATCCCAAGTGCTTTAAATAAATCTAAACTTGGTGATTCGGCTACAATAGCAGCTAGTAATGCAAAAACACCAATAGGCGAAAACAACATGATAATATCAATCATTTTCAAAATAATTTCATTGAAACTATCGAAAAAATCTTTAACGGGCTTTGATTTATCTTCAGGCAATAAAATCATAGCAATTCCAAAAATTACTGCAAAGAAAATTACCTGCAACATATTTCCGTTATCAGCAGAAGCTTTAATAATATTATCAGGAACAATATCAATCAATGATTGTAATGGTCCGACTTCACTTTGCTTATTTGCTGCTTCAATTTTTGAATTAGCATCAGCAGTATAACTTGAAACTAATTCGGTTCTGGTTTGTTCAGAGATAAAACTTCCAGGTTTAATAATATTAACAATTACTAATCCAATTGAAACCGCAATAACCGTTGTTAGCACATATAATCCAATTGTTCTTCCTCCCATTTTAGATAATTTGGAAATATCTTTTAAGTCAGAAATCCCTTTAATTAATGAAGCTAAAATCAATGGAACTGCAATTAACTTTAATAAATTAATAAATATGGTTCCGAATGGTTTTACCCAATCCACAATAACGTCTTTTCCCCATGTAAATTGAATCAATATAAAAGCGAATAAAACCCCGAAAACCATTCCAAGTAATATTTGCCAGTGTAGTGCTAATTTTTTCATTATCAAGTTTACTTTTAAGATTGTGAAAATAGGGATATTTTTTGAAAAAATTGCTACATTTAGCTTCGTTTTAAAAATAACAGATATGAAAAATTACATTTTTCTCATTTTCAGCATGATAAGCATGAGTACATTAGCACAGCAAAACCTAACTCCAGAAACCTTATGGCAATTAGGAAGAGTAACACCTTTAGGAATTTCAAAAGATGGAAAACTTTTGGTTTATAAAGTCGGAACGCCTTCCATTGAAGAAAATAAAATCAATTCAAAATATTATACGATTCCAGTTCAGGGTGGAAATGCTACTTTGGTGGAAGATTATAAATCATTATTAGTTGATAAAAATATATCTCCTGATGGGAAGTTACTATTATCTTCAAAAGAGGTGAAAGTAGAGAAATTATTAGGAAAAGACATTTATCCAGAATTATCAAAAACTACAGCTCAAGTTTACACAGGTTTAGATTATCGCCATTGGGACACTTGGAACGACGGAACACACAACCATGTTTTCTATTCAGAGAACAAAAAAGATGCAGTTGGAATTGACATTATGCCAAACGAACCTTATGATGCACCTCAAAAGCCTTTTGGAGGTGATGAAGATTACATTTGGTCACCTGATGGAACCAAAATCATCTACGTTTGTAAAAAGAAAGCCGGAACTGCTTATGCAACAAGCACTAACACTGATTTATACGAATACGATTTAGCAACCAAAACCACAAAAAATCTTACCGAAAGCAATTTAGGTTACGATACGCATCCGATTTTTTCTCCAAAAGGTGATTTGTCTTGGTTACAAATGAAACGCGATGGTTATGAAGCCGATAAAAACGATATTATCGTTCGTCATAGAGGATTAGACATCAATTTAACTGCTGGTTGGGACGGAACAGTTGATAGTTTTACTTGGAGTGCCGATGGAAAAAAAGTATATTTCATTGCTCCAATTAAAGGAACGAAGCAACTTTTTGAAGTTAATTTTCCAGGTTTAACAAAAATTGCTGTTCGTTTAACTCAATTAACTGATGGCGATTTTGATGTGAATGGAATTGTTGGTTTCTCAAAAACTTCGGTTTTAGTAACTAGAAATGATATGAATCACGCTCCAGAAGTATATTCTTATGATTTAGCTAAGAAAACTTGGAAACAAATTACGAAAGTAAACGATGAAGCTTACGCTAAAATCGCTTCTTGTAAAACAGAAAAACGTTGGGTTACGACTACCGATGGCAAAAAGATGTTGGTTTGGGTAATTTTACCTCCAAATTTCGATAAAACAAAAAAATATCCAGCTCTTTTATACTGCCAAGGCGGACCACAAAGTGCGTTGACACAATCGTATTCTTTCCGTTGGAATTTCCAACTAATGGCTTCGCAAGGTTATGTAATTGTAGCGCCAAATCGTAGAGGAATGCCAGGACACGGAACGGCTTGGAACGAACAAATTTCAGGAGATTGGGGCGGACAAGTTATGGACGATTACCTAGCTGCAATTGACGATGTAGCAAAAGAGTCTTATGTAGATAAAACTCGTTTAGGTGCTGTAGGAGCAAGTTATGGAGGTTATTCTGTATTTCAATTAGCTGGAATTCATAAAAATCGTTTCAAAACCTTCATTTCGCACTGTGGTATTTTCAATACAGAAAGTATGTATGGAACTACAGAAGAAGTTTTCTTTACGAATTGGGATTCTGGTGGCGCTTATTGGGAAAAAGATAATGCTACTGCTCAAAAAACATATAACGAATTCAATCCAATTAAGTTAATCAACAACTGGAACACCCCTATTTTAATTATTCAAGGTGGAAAAGATTACCGTGTACCAATTGGACAAGGACAAGAAGCTTTTCAAGCGGCGCAATTAAAAGGAATTAAAAGTAAATTCTTATTGTTCCCAGATGAAAATCATTGGGTATTAAAACCTCAAAATGCGCTGGTTTGGCAAAGAGAATTTTTTGGTTGGTTGAAAGAAACGCTTTAAAAGTTCAAGGGCAAGAGCAAGTTCAATTTTCAAATTGTTCTTGTTCTTGAATTTGATTTTTGACTTTGAAAATGATGCCATTCGAAAACATAGAACTCACCATCAAAACCTTTCATAAGCATGGCTTAACGAAAGAGGCAGCGCTATGGCTTTTAAAAGTATATGAATTAGAACATCCAAATTTTGCTGGTTTTGAATTTAGAGATGAAATTCAGCCTGATGCTATTTTAATGACAGCTGAAGGTATTATTGGTGGACCGCAGATTATTAGAATTCCTAAAAACACGTTTTCATTTTCTTTGGTGTTGGTTTTGAATTTATTGGCTCATGAAATGATGCACGTAAAACAAAAAGCACCAGAAGTTGCCATGCAAGACAAAAATGAGCGCGAATGGCAAGCCTATTATGAAATGTTGTTTCACAAAGAGTTTCCTTTAATTCCAAAAGCTTCAGTACATCATCAAAAGTTTTTTGCTGAAAAAGCGATGATTTATTACAACCGTTCTGAAAAAGAAGCCAATCCGTTGCGATTGAAATATGAAAATCAGAAAATAGAGATTGAGGAATTAATTAAAAGTTTAGGATAAAAATCTGAATTCAAATTTGAGAAGATTCAACTAAAAAAATGAAAATCAAAAATGAAAAAACACATAATAATCTATTATATAATCATTAATCTAATCTGTTTAATTCCAAGTATCATAAGTGTATTTATTCAATTTGATTTTAAATTTAATACCTTGTTTTTCTTCACTTTCAGTTTATTAAATGTTATAGCCATTTCATCTATTTATCTTAATCGAGTGGTAAAACCTTCTTTGTATTTTCTTGCGCTAACAAACTTAATTCAGGTATTTACGTTTGTATTCTTGGGGTTTTCATATAAGTTTTTACTTGGACCAGATATTTCTTTCTTTGTATTTGATGATGGTGATTTATCAACTAGACTTACAGCAATACCTTATAACATCATATTCGATATAGACTCATTTGAAGTTGATAATAATTTTATGTTTGGATTTAATTTTATTCACTTTTGGCTATTCTTGTTTTTCAATAAATTAATTATTGAAGAAAAAAAACTTAAAAGTAATCTTTAGAAATTAAAAGTAACAAACATAAAAAAAGCGATTTCAATTGAAATCGCTTTTTGCTTTTTATTCTTGAGGGTCTTTCATTACAAAAGATTCCATGAATTTTGTAGTGTAATTTCCAGCCACATAATCTGGTTCGTCCATTAATTGTCTGTGGAATGGAATGGTAGTTTTGATTCCTTCGATTACGAACTCATCTAAAGCACGCTTCATTTTATTGATAGCTTCTTCTCTCGATTGTGCTGTTGTAATCAACTTAGCAATCATAGAGTCATAATTTGGTGGAATTGTATATCCAGCGTAAACGTGCGTATCTAAACGTACTCCGTGACCTCCTGGCGCATGTAAAACCGTAATTTTACCTGGCGAAGGACGGAAATCGTTATAAGGATCTTCAGCGTTAATACGACATTCTATTGAGTGTAATTGTGGATAGTAGTTTTTCCCTGAAATTGGAATTCCAGCCGCTACCATGATTTGCTCACGAATTAAATCGTAATCAATTACTTGTTCTGTAATAGGGTGCTCTACTTGGATACGTGTGTTCATTTCCATGAAGTAGAAATTTCTGTGTTTGTCAACTAAGAATTCAACTGTTCCAGCACCTTCATATTTGATATATTCTGCTGCTTTAACTGCCGCCGTACCCATTTTTTCACGCAATTCATCTGTCATGAAAGGCGATGGAGTTTCCTCAGTTAATTTTTGGTGACGACGTTGTACTGAACAATCTCTTTCTGATAAGTGACATGCTTTTCCGTAAGAATCTCCAACTACTTGAATTTCGATATGACGTGGTTCTTCAATTAGTTTTTCCATGTACATACCATCATTTCCGAAAGCTGCAGCTGCTTCTTGACGCGCACTTTCCCATGCTTTCAATAAATCTTCTTCTTTCCAAATAGCACGCATTCCTTTACCACCACCACCGGCGGTAGCTTTCATCATTACAGGATATCCAATTTCTTTTGCTACTTTTTTAGCTTGTTCGAAATCTTCTAAAATCCCTTCAGAACCAGGAACACAAGGAACTCCAGCTTCAATCATAGTTGATTTTGCTGTAGCTTTATCTCCCATTTTTTCAATCATTTCTGGAGAAGCACCAATAAACTTGATACCATGCTCTTGACAAATTTTTGAAAACTTAGCATTCTCAGATAAGAATCCGTATCCTGGGTGAATAGCGTCTGCATTTGTAATTTCGGCAGCAGCTATAATATTTGACATTTTTAAGTAAGAATCTTTACTTGGTGCAGGTCCAATACAAACCGCTTCATCAGCAAATTTTACGTGTAAACTTTCGGCATCAACAGTTGAATAAACCGCAACCGTTTTAATGCCCATTTCTCTACAAGTTCTAATTACACGTAGTGCAATTTCACCTCTATTGGCAATTAATATTTTTTTAAACATGTTTTTTTAATTAGATAATTAGACAATGTGTCAATTAGACAATTATGAAGAAAGAAAACTTCTAACTTCCAACTTCTAACTTCTAACTTTATTAAGACGGATCAACTAAGAATAATGGTTGATCAAATTCAACTGGAGATGAATCATCTACTAAAACTTTTACAATTTTACCAGAAACTTCAGATTCGATTTCGTTGAATAATTTCATTGCTTCAATTACACAAAGAACATCTCCTTTTCCAATAGTTGAACCTACTTCTACAAACATTGGTTTGTCTGGAGCTGGTTTTCTATAGAAAGTACCAATAATTGGCGATTTTACTGTAATATATTTTGAATTATCATCAGCTGCAGGAGTTGCTGCTGGTGCCTCTGTCACTGCTGGTGCTGCTGCTACTTGTGGAGCGGCCATTTGAGGTGCTGCATGCATAGGCATTTGTTGCACGTAAGTTGTAGTGCTTTCAGCTCCTTCAGTTGTTGTTTTTATGGTGATTTTAAAATCGTCCATTTCTAATTTTACTTCTGTAGCACCTGATTTAGCTACAAATTTGATTAGGTTTTGAATCTCTCTAATATCCATAATATTTGATTTAGTTTAGTTTTGTTTTTATTTAGTGTAAGCCCATTTTAAATAGATAGCACCCCATGTGAATCCGCCACCAAAAGCTGCAAAGATAATGTTATCTCCTTTTTTCAATTGGTTTTCGAAATCTGATAATAATAATGGTAGGGTTGCTGATGTGGTATTCCCGTATTTTTGAATGTTGATTAAGACTTTAGATTCGTCTAATCCCATACGGTTTGCAGTTGCGTCAATAATTCTTCTGTTTGCCTGATGTGCTACTAACCAATTGATATCGTCGTGCGATAAATTGTTACGTTGCATGATTTTTTCGCTTACATCGGCCATTCCAGAAACGGCATATTTGAAAACGGTTTTTCCGTCTTGGAAAACAAAATGTTGTTTGTTTTTAACGGTTTCTTCTGAAGGAGGCAAAATAGAACCACCAGCTTCAATTTTTAAGAATTCTCTTCCGATTCCATCACTTTTTAAGATTTCATCTTGTAATCCTAAACCATCTGTATTCGGTTCAAACAATACAGCTCCTGCTCCATCACCAAATATGATACAAGTAGCTCTGTCTGTATAATCAATAATTGACGACATTTTATCGGCACCAATCAATAAGACTTTTTTGTATTTTCCAGATGCGATATAAGCTGATGCTGTTGACATTCCGTAAAGAAAACTCGAACAAGCAGCTTGTAAATCAAATGCAAAAGCATTCGTTGCACCAATTTGCGTAGCTACATAAACTCCCGTTGAAGCTACTGGCATATCTGGAGTTGCCGTTGCCATAATCACTAAATCGATATCTTTAGGATCTAAATTGGCCTTTTCTAATAAGTTTTGAGCGGCTTTAATCGCCATGAAAGAAGTTCCTTGTCCTTCTTCTTTTAACAATCTTCTTTCTTTAATTCCGGTACGAGTGGTAATCCATTCGTCATTAGTATCTACTAATGTTTCCAATACTTGATTCGACAAAACAAAGTCGGGAACATAAGAACCTACTGCCGTAATTGCTGCTGTTATTTTATTCATCTTCGATTAATTTTTCCTTCTGAATTTTTAGGATTCAAAAAGTGGTGGAAATTACAAAAAAAATTTCAAACGAATCCTATTCGTTTTTATTAATTTAAAACGAATGGGTACTTAACAAAAAAACTCTCACAATGTGAGAGTTTTCTCTATTTTTTTGTTGATGCAATTAAGCTACTGCTTCATTTTTATCAATTACAACTTGACCTCTGTAGTACATTTTACCTTCATGCCAATAAGCTCTGTGGTATAAGTGTGCTTCACCAGTAATTGGACATGTTGCGATTTGAGCAACTGTCGCTTTGTAATGTGTTCTTCTCTTATCTCTTCTTGTAGACGACTGTCTTCTCTTAGGATGTGCCATTGTTCTATTTTATTTATCCGTTAATAGTTTTTTTAAATTCTCCCACCTAGGGTCAATATCATTATTTTGTTGTTCTTCTTGTTTGTTTTCTTTTGGAGAAAGCGATTCTAATTTTTCAATTACATCAGACAGCGAACCATCTTTAACACCTGGATGTATTCTTCGTAATGGCACTGATAATATGATTGACTCATAAATATACTGCGCTACATTTACTTGAAATTCGCCATGAGGTAAAACGAGCAACTCCTCATTTTCATCATTAAAGGCATCTCCAAACTTCACTAAAAGTTTTAATTTTCCTTTAATTGGCAAATCAAACTCTTCACCCGATACATCACATGGCACATTAACAGTTCCTTTGTGCTTAAAATCGAGTTCAAGCATGGTGCTTTTCTTCTCTAAAACAATATCAACTTTAACCGAAACGTCATTAAATTCGTCGTAATCAAAGCTTTTAAAGAACGTATTATCTATTTGATAATCAAACTGATGCTTCCCTATTTTTAATCCCACGAATGGAATCAAATATTCTTTTAAATTGTTCATAACAACAGTTTTACCTTTTTAAAAGGTGTGCAAAGATATAAAATATTTATAAATTCAAACTAGTTGTAAACATTTTTTTGTTTATAACTGCTTTTCTTTTGTTTTTAAAGGGTTTTTAATCAGCTCTTGATAGTCATTTCTTTTGTTATAAATATCAATTGCTAAATAAACCGCCTCTTTAAATGACTCGTGATTAGCCACTCCTTTACCCGCAATTTCATAAGCAGTGCCATGATCGGGAGAAGTTCTAATTTTATTTAATCCAGCTGTATAATTAACTCCGTTACCAAACGACAATGTTTTAAATGGAATTAATCCTTGATCGTGATAGGTTGCAATTACCGCATCATATTTCTCATATTGTGCCGAACCAAAAAATCCATCTGCTGGAAAAGGTCCGAAAACCATATTCCCTGCTTCAAATAATTTTTTCAAGGCAGGTTTGATAATTTTTTCCTCTTCTTGACCAATTACACCATTATCACCCGAATGTGGATTCAATCCTAAAACTGCCACTTTTGGTTTCTCAATTTCAAAATCTTGTTTTAACGTTTGAATAATCGTTTTGATTTTACTCGAAATTAATTTTTCGTTCAAATGTTTTGCTACTTCATTCACAGGGACATGATCGGTAAGTAATCCAACACGTAAATCATCGTGAACCATTAACATTAAGGCATCTCCTTCTAATTCTTTATCTAAATAATCAGTATGTCCTGGAAATTTGAATTCTTCTGATTGAATATTATACTTATTAATAGGAGCTGTTACTAAAACATCTACCAAACCTTCCTTCAGAGCTTTTGTTGCTGCCACAAAAGATTTTATAGCATAACTTCCTACTACATCATCATTTTTCCCTAATTCAAGATTCACTCCTTCGCGCCAAACATTCAGCACGTTTATTTTTCCAACAACCAATTGTTCGATTTTATCAATTCCATG
Organism: Flavobacterium sp.; assembly: GCF_023151265.1. Classification (GTDB taxonomy): domain Bacteria; phylum Bacteroidota; class Bacteroidia; order Flavobacteriales; family Flavobacteriaceae; genus Flavobacterium. The sequence goes on along the minus strand of NZ_JAKLJH010000004.1, from coordinate 3,214 downwards.
AATGGCAATATCGATGTTCAGTTCTTTTCTTAAAAAAGAAACAATCTTAGCATTTGCAAAAATTACTGGCGTACACAATTCTAACATTCGAGTATCTTCAAATGTTTTCAAAATAACTTCGCTTCCAATACCATTTAAATCTCCAATCGAAATTCCAACAATTATATTTTCTGCTTTTTTAACCATAACAAATGTGATTTATTGCTTACTTTTGATGTGCAAATTTAGTAAAATTAAATCAGTTATGTTTACCGGAATTATAGAAACCCTCGGAATTATAAAAGAAATCGAAAAAGATCAGGAAAACCTGCATGTAACGGTAGAATCTGACATTACCCATGAATTAAAAATTGACCAAAGCGTAGCGCATAATGGCATTTGTTTAACAGTGGTAAAAATTGAAAACAAAAACTACACCGTAACGGCTATTAAAGAAACGATTGATAAGACTTCTATTGGGACTTGGAAAGTTGGAGATGTCATAAATTTAGAACGCGCCATGAAACTTGGCGATAGATTAGACGGACACATTGTACAAGGTCATGTTGACCAAACAGGAACGTGTACTAATATAAAAGAAGCAAATGGAAGTTGGGTTTTTACATTTGAATACGATGCATCTTTAAACAATATTACTATTGAAAAAGGTTCGATTACCGTAAACGGAACCAGCTTAACCGTTGTTAATTCGGGATTAAATACCTTTAGTGTAGCAATTATCCCTTATACATTTGATCATACTAATTTTAACACTTTTAAAATTGGCACTAAAGTAAATTTAGAATTTGACGTAATTGGGAAATACGTAAGTAGATTGAACGAATTAAGAAAATAGAAACAATAAAAAAGGCTCTTATAAAGAGCCTTTTTTAATAGATATATATTTCTTAGATAAATAATAACCCGAAACTAATGCCAAAAAGAATAGTATCACCAATCCTCCATCAATAGGCAACCCAGGTGGAACTGGAGGCGTTGGCGGCGGTGGTGTTGGATCTGCAGCCAAAACACCTTGGATACTAAAAAGCACTACTAAAATTGTTATAATTTTATTCATAATTGTTCTCATTGGGCGCAAAAGTATAATTTATATCATTCTCTTACTAATAAAAGAAATTATTTAATAATAAGTTAATATTCTGTAACACAAACTTATTATGAAACACGAAAATATAAATATTTTTATACTTTACAAGTTATTTTCAGAAAAAAACTTAAAAAAAACTTAATTTTTGTGATTTATAAGTATTTTCTTCTTAAATCTTAACAATAAAAGTGGTCCCACCTGGGCTCGAACCAGGGACCACCTGATTATGAGTCAGGTGCTCTAACCAACTGAGCTATAGGACCAGTATTGAAGTTGCAATATTAAGACTAATTTTTATGGCACGCAAATCTTTTTTAAAACTTTATTTAATTTCTTGACAAAGCTCTACTAGTACGCCATTCGTGCCTTTTGGATGTAAAAACACAACCAATTTATTATCAGCTCCTTTCTTAGGAATCTCATTTAAAATCACAAAACCTTCGTTTTTTAGTCTAATAACTTCTTCATTAATATCATTTACGTCAAAAGCTATGTGATGGATTCCTTCTCCTTTTTTTTCTAAAAATTTAGCAATGGGACTATCTGGATTAGTTGCTTCTAATAATTCGATTTTATTTGGCCCATTCATAAAAAAAGAAGTTTTAACTCCTTCACTAGCCACTTCTTCTTCTTTGTATGGTGGTTGACCGAATAATTTTTCAAATAATAAATTTGATTCTTTCAAACTTTTTACCGCAATTCCTATATGCTCTATTTTTCTCATATTTTCAAAACTTTTATATTTAAAACAAAGTTAACAAAAAACAAGAACAGCTAGTATAAATACTGTATTGGCAACAAAAGAATTCCGCTTGTTTATTTTTTTGTATTTTTGCATCATGGAAACAAATAGACAAAAAAAAATAGGAGCACTTTTACAAAACGACTTAGTTTCAATACTACAAGGTGAAATTCGTAAAAACAATATCAACAATTTGGTAATCTCTGTATCAAAAGTAAATGTAACATCAGATTTATCAATTGCAAAAGTGCATTTAAGTGTATTTCCTACAGATAAAGCACCCGAAATTTTAGCAGCAGTTAAAAGCAACGCACCACTTATTAAACACGATTTAGCACAACGTGTAAAAAATCAATTGCGAAAAGTTCCTAATTTAATTTTTTATATTGACGACAGTTTAGATTACATTGAAAAAATTGATAAGGCTTTAACAGGAGAAGAGAACCCAATTGAAAACCCAGACTTATTAGAAAAAAGAAAGAAATCATAATTTGAACCTTTCCTTTTACATAGCAAAAAGATATGCTGTAAGTTTCAGCAAGAACAAAGCAATAAACATCATTACAGGAATTGCTTCTGTTGGAATTATAGCTAGCACAATGGCGCTTTTTGTTTTTTTATCTGTTTTCAGCGGATTAAAAGAATTTAGTTTAAATTTCGCAAACGTTTCGGATCCTGATTTACGTATTGAAAATACTAAAGGTAAAACTTTTTTTATAAGTCCAAAACAAGAGGAAATACTAAAAAAAACCTCCCATATTTCTTCCTACAGTAAAATTATCGAAGAGCGTGTTTACTTTATGTATGACAACAAAGAATTAGTAGCTCACATAAAAGGGGTTGACAATCATTTTATACAAGTAACCGATTTTAAAAAACATTTATATGCTGGAGAATGGTTTGAAACTGATTCTGAGCATGTAGTTGTAGGAGCTGATATTAGCAGAAAGCTTGGCTTAGGATTATTTGATTACAACAATGGTTTAGAAGCATTCGCACCAAAACCTGGAAAAGGAGATATTGAAAATCTGAATGAAGCTTTTAATAAAGTGCTATTATTTCCTTCTGGAATTTATTCTGTTAACGAAGAATTAGATGGGAAATATGTCTTCTGCTCTATTGATTTAGCACAACATTTTCTTGGGTTAAAAGAAAACGAAATTACTAATCTTGAAATCAAATTAAAACCAAGTGCAAACGAAAATCAGGTTAGAGAAGAACTAACTTCTATTTTAGGTAAATCCATCAAAATAAAAAACAGAGCGCAACTTAACGATTCGCTTTACAAGATGCTTCAATCTGAAAACTTATTTATTTATTTATTCAGCACATTAGTTGTAATCTTAACTTTATTTTGTTTAGCAGGTGCTATTGTTATGATTGTT
>NZ_JAKLJH010000198.1 GCF_023151265.1 Flavobacterium sp. | reverse complement strand
ATTTGAATTTAAAACAAGTCAAAGGCAATCGCTATCCAACGGTTCGCCTTACTTCAGGCTATAATTTCACACGTTCAGAAGCTTCTTTGGGATTCATCACGCAATCTTCTGGACAAGGTTTTGTGTATGGAGTAACAGCTACCGTGCCTATTTTTAATGGATTTCTTCAAAACAGAAACGAAAAAGTAGCGAAATATCAAGTGGAGAATGCAGGATTCCTTTTGGAACAACAAAAATTATCGCTAACTTCACAATTATCGTCTTTATTTGCGAGCTATCAAACCAATTTAGAGTTGGTAAAAGTGGAAGAAAAAAACTTAGAAATAGCCAAACAAAACTTAGATATTACTTTAGCGAAATTCAAAATTGGAACCATTACCACTATCGAATTTAGAACTGCTCAACAAAACTTTGTAGATGCATCGGTTCGTTATTCGAATGCGCAATATGTAACCAAACTTTCAGAAATTAACCTAAAAGAATTAGCTGGTACTTTAAAATTGAATTAATATTTTTAGATTTGTGAAAGTGATGATGAGTTTTCATAACTTTTAAACTCTTAAACATCTAAACTTTTAAACACTAATAAATGGTTCAATACAACCCAAAAGACTGGATTACTTTTATTTTTCGTTTTCACGAATCGGACACCTTTCGTCAACTAATTCCGATGATGATTTTCATTGGATTTTATGCCTACGGAATTGCCTATTTGGAATTAGAATATTGGAAACTTTCCGAAACAAGTCATGTAAAAAATCTTAACGTAATGCACACAACTGTTGGTTTTGTATTGTCGTTATTATTGGCATACAGAACCAATACGGCTTACGACCGTTGGTGGGAAGGAAGAAAACAATGGGGTTCATTAGTCAATAATAGTCGAAATTTAGCCTTAAAACTTTCCGCTTATTTGTCTGATGAGAATGATAGAAATTTCTACAGAAAAGTGATTCCGGCTTATGCTTCGGTGCTTTCGAAACATTTATTGAATGAAGAAGTGAGCAAAATGTTATTTGAAGGTTTAGATTTAGAAATGGATCATCACAAACACCGCCCGAATCAAGTGGCAAAAATGTTGTTTCAAAAAGCAAATGATTTGTACAAATCAGGAAAAATTACGGGTGACCAATTTTACATCATCAATTCCGAGTTGCAATCGTTTACTGATATTTGTGGCGCTTGCGAACGTATTAAAAACACGCCTATTCCCTACTCCTACAGTTCGTTTATCAAAAAATTCATCTTCTTTTTTGTGATGACATTGCCTTTCGGATTTGTATTTAGTTTGGGTTACTACGTAATTCCGGTTGTGATTTTCATCTTTTATGTTTTAGCGAGTTTAGAATTAATCGCCGAAGAAATCGAAGACCCATTTGGCACTGACGCCAACGATTTACCGATGACGAAAATTGCTTCGAATATTAAGAAGCATGTAGAAGAGATTTTGTAAGGGTTTGGAGGAAATTTGGTATATTTGGAAATAATACTTTTACTATTCTTTAAAAAAATTATACCATGAAAAACCTATTCCACACAACACTCCTACTCTTATCCATAACTTTATTCACAAGCTGTAAACAAGAAACCGTAACCATTCAAAACGAGTATTTTGCACAATCGGCTGATAGTATTCAAAATGGTGGTGTAAAAGTCATTCCTATTTCAACTCCAAAAGGCACTTTTAATGTTTGGACGAAGCGTATTGGGAACAATCCAAAAATTAAAGTATTGCTTTTAAATGGTGGTCCAGGCGCAACGCATGAATATTTTGAATGTTACGAAAACTTCTTACCTGCAGAAGGCATAGAGTTCATTTATTACGACCAATTAGGTTGCGGAAATGCCGATAATCCAAACGATACTTCGATGTGGGATTTACCAAGATATGTGGAAGAAGTAGAACAAGTTCGTAAAGCTTTAAAGTTAGACAATACCAATTTTTACTTGTTAGGACATTCTTGGGGCGGCATTTTAGCTATGGAATACAGCTTGAAATATCAAAACAACATGAAAGGCTTAATCATTTCTAATATGATGGCAAGTTGCCCAGAATATGATAAATATGCCAATGAAGTATTAGCCAAACAAATGAATCCAGAAGTTTTGGCAGAATTAATGAAAATGGAAGCCAATAACGATTTTTCTAATCCAAGATACATGGAATTATTACTTCCAAATTTCTATGAAAAACACATTCTTCGTTTCCCTGCAAAAGACTGGCCAGAACCGGTAAATCGTTCGTTTGCTAAGATGAATCAGTCGCTTTACGTAACCATGCAAGGTCCGAGTGAATTTGGAATTTCAGGAAAATTAGAAAAATGGGATAGAAAAGCCGATTTGAAAAATGTAAAAATCCCAACCTTAGTAATCGGAGCAAAACACGATACAATGGATCCAAAACACATGGAAGAGATTTCGAAAATCTTACCAAATGGCTCGTATTTATTCTGTCCAAAAGGAAGTCACATGGCATTTTACGACGATCAAAAAACCTATTTTAGTGGATTGATTTCGTTCTTGAAAAAATAACCTAAAAGCAACTCTTAGTAGTTGCTTTTTTTGTATATTAGTTTTCTATTTCAAAATTTAAAATGGCGAACAAAGCGTTACTTTTTACTCCTGCTTTAACCCACGAAAAGTCGTTAAAAACTTTGGTGGAAAATCGTACCATTTTTTCTTTAGACCATTGTGAATTGAATATTTTTGAAACCTATCAAAAATCCGATTTAGTTCCTTTGAAATTTAATGATTTGGTAGTAACAAGCATGTTGCGTGGAAAAAAAGTGATGCATTTATTTGAAGATCCAAGTTTTGAATATTTACCCGGCGAAACCGTAATTGTACCTTCCAATGCCGAAATGAAAATCGATTTTCCCGAAGCATCAAAAGACAATCCTACACAGTGTATTGCTTTGGCAATCGATAATCAAATTATTACCAATACTTTGGATTTTTTAAACGAGAAATATCCGAAAGAAGGAAAAAGTAATTTGTGGAAATTAGACCACGAGAACTATTTCTTTTATAATAACGTAGAATTAGCAGGAACCATCAACAAACTGATTAAGGAATGCATGGGCAATTCGCTAACCAAAGACGCTCTTGCCGATTTAACGCTTCAAGAATTGATTATCCGAATTATTCAAACG
>NZ_JAKLJH010000197.1 GCF_023151265.1 Flavobacterium sp. | reverse complement strand
ATTGATAAATTTGGTTATCCTTTTTGCCGTGGACGAATTTTCGATACGATTGAAGAAGATAATAATCAATACGATGATGAAATTGAAATCTTTTGGGCAACAGGAGCTTGTTTCTTTATCCGAAAAGAAGTCTACCAAAAACTAAACGGTTTTGATGATGATTTCTTTGCCCACCAAGAAGAAATTGATTTGTGTTGGCGAGCTTTTAATTTGGGCTACAAAATAAAATATACTTCAAAGTCAATAGTGTATCATGTTGGTGGTGCAACTCTAAACGAAGGAAATCCAAGAAAAACGTTTTTGAATTTTAGAAATTCATTGTTGATGTTAACCAAGAATTTACCTAAAAATCAATTGTTCTCAATCATTTTTATGCGTTTGTGCTTAGATGGACTTGCAGGAATTCAATTTATTTTGAAAGGAAAATTTAAACATTGTCTCGCAATTATTCAGGCTCATTTTGCATTTTATGGTGTTGTGAATCAATTCTATAAAAAAAGAGGTACAATTCAAAAATCAAATTACCACAAAATAAACAGCATCGTTTATCGTTACTTTATCAAGAATGGCAAGGTCTTTGCTGACCTTTTTTAACAATAGTTTAGGTTTAAAAAAGCTATTTTTTAACAATTTCCATTTAATTTTGTAAAAAAAATAATTATCGTATGAGAAGAGTAATGTTATTCGCCACAGTAGCTGCTATTTCATTAAGTTCATGTGTTTCAAAAAAGAAATACACTGAATTAGAAGCTAAAAACAAAGAAATTCAAGATTTATTAAACACGGCAACGGTTAAATTAAACACTTGTTTGACTGAAAGAGAAGCTTTAGCACAACAAGTTGACTTCTTAAAGAAAAACAATACCGATTTAATCAACAATATGGGTAATTTAACTACGTTAACTACCAAAGGTGCTGAAAATCTGGAAAAATCATTAGAAAGTTTAAAAGAAAAAGATTTAAAAATCACACGTTTACAAGACGCTTTAACTAAAAAAGACAGTGTAACATTGGCTTTAGTTACAAGTTTAAAACGCGAAGTAGGAATCGACGATCCAGACATTAACATCAATGTTGAAAAAGGAGTTGTGATGATTTCGATTGCTGATAATTTATTATTCAAATCGGGAAGTTACGAAGTAAGTGATAAAGCAAAAGGTGTTCTAGCTAAAGTAGCTAAAGTAATCAATAGCAAACCGGACTTCGAATGTATGGTAGAAGGTCATACAGACAATGTGCCGATTAAAAATGCTGTATTATTAGACAACTGGGATTTATCAGTGAAAAGAGCTACTTCAATCGTAAGAGTTTTACATAAAGAATTAGGTGTTAGTCCAAAACAATTAATTCCAGCAGGAAGAAGTTCGTATATTCCTTTAGTGGAAAATGATTCTCCAGCAAACAGAGCTAAAAACAGAAGGACACGCATTATCATTATGCCAAAAATTGACCAATTCTACGATATGTTAGAAAAGGAAATGAAGAATTTAGAAGGGAAATAATTTACCTTTAAAATATAAAAAACGCCTCAAGTGATTGAGGCGTTTTTTATTTTATAATATATCTAAACTTCCTTTTCCTTCACGAATTACTTCCGGTTCGTAGCCTGTTAAATCTATAATAGTTGAAGCAACGTTGTCACCATAACCACCATCGATAACTAAATCTACTTTGTTATTCCATTTTTCAAAGATTAATTCTGGATCGGTTGAATATTCAATTACCTCATCTTCATCGTGAATTGAGGTTGAAACAATAGGATTTCCTAATAGTTTTACAATTTCACGAGCAATGTTGTTGTCAGGAACACGAATACCAACGGTTTTCTTTTTTCTAAATTCTTTTGGTAAATCGTTATTCCCCGGCAAAATAAACGTGTATGGTCCAGGTAAAGCGCGTTTTAAAATTTTAAATGTGGAAGTATCAATTTGTTTCACATAATCAGAAAGATTACTTAAATCGGAACAAACGAAAGAAAAATTGGCTTTTTCTAACTTAATTCCTTTGATTTTTGCAATTTTCTCTAACGCACGAGAATTGGTAATATCACAACCTAAACCATAAACGGTATCGGTTGGATAAATGACTAAACCTCCGTTTTTTAAAACCTCAACCACTTTTTTAATTGCGGCTTCGCTGGGTTTGTCTTCGTATATTTTAATTATTTCTGACATCTTATTTTTGTTTCAAGTTAATCTAAAAACTTCTATCCTATAACCTCCAACTTCGCAAATCGCAACAACAACTTCTTTAATCCGCCAACATCAAAGCGAATTTCTGCTTTTTTGTCTGCTCCTATTCCTTCAATGTTTACGATTTGTCCTTTTCCAAAACGTTCGTGCATTACGATATTTCCAACGTTTAAATTTGCATCGACAACATTAGAACTCCCTGAATTACTTGAAACAGGTTTTAAACGTCTAATATTTGCTGTGGGACTTGGTTGGTCTTGTGTTAAATATTTTGGCGGTGTTCCTGCAGTTGGTTTTGCTAATCTTAATTTAGATTTATCAATATCGCCAAAAACATCAATATCCATAACTGGTTTGTAACGATAACCCGAATCTACTGGATTCAAATATTCTAAATATTGGTCATTAATTTCTTCAATAAAACGCGAAGGTTCACTATCTACTAATTTTCCCCAGCGGTAACGCGATTGCGCATACGTCAAATACGCTTGATGTTCGGCACGAGTTAAGGCTACATAAAACAAACGACGTTCTTCTTCTAATTCGCTTCGGGTGTTCAAACTCATCGCACTTGGAAACAAATCTTCTTCTAATCCCACAATAAACACATGTGGAAACTCTAATCCTTTGGCCAAGTGAATCGTCATTAGCGCTACTCTATCGTCATCGCCTGTGTCTTTATCTAAATCGGTGGCTAAAGCTACATCTTCTAAAAATTCAGCTAACGCACCTCTTGCTCCATCAATTTCTTTTTGCCCTTCGGTGAAGTCTTTGATACCGTTTAGTAATTCTTCAATATTTTCAATTTTCGCAATTCCTTCTGGAGTTCCGTCTTTCTTAAGTTCTTGAACTAATCCGGTTTTCTTCGTAACATGATCGGTTAAGAAAAACGCATCTTGATTTTCATTGATAACTTGGAAACTCTTAATCATCGTCACAAAATCATTCAATTTAGCTTTTGTTCCT
>NZ_JAKLJH010000196.1 GCF_023151265.1 Flavobacterium sp. | reverse complement strand
TTGAAAAAACTAGAATAAAAAAAACCCGATTCTCACGAATCGGTTTTTTTTTATGATTAATTCAAACTCAATTTCTGAGTTAATCCTTTTCCTTTAGTTAATAATTTCATATCAGAAATAACATTTAAAGTTTCTTCAATGTAAATATCTTTTTGCATGTCTTCGTGCCAACGCTCTCTTTTTTGTTTTAGTAAAGTATCTTTCTCAAACAAAGCAACTTCGTCTGGCAAAGAGGTAAACACAAAATTATTTTTATAATCGGTAATTGCTTTAAACTTCTTAATTTTTGCATCGGCTGTTTCAATTTCTCTATTGAATTCATTCAAATTCAAGCTAAAATCGTTTTCATCTTTACGTTCAAAAATCCATTTTGCATTTTCATCAATAAGATTGAAAGTTGAATTAGCGGCAATTCTTCTCTTACTATTTGCAATTACATTATCATAGTTAATGTTAAGTGGTTGATATTTTGCAGGTGCAATTTTATCCCACGGCAAAGCACTTTCTTCATCACGCTCTCCCATATCTAAATAGGCAAAACGATCTGGAAATACAATATCACTTTTTACACCTTCGCGTTGTGTTGAACCTCCATTAATTCTATAGAATTTCTGAATAGTTGTTTTTAACGCACCTAAGTCACCATAAGAATTTCCTCTGATAAATTGATTCAAATCAATCATATTTTGAACCGTTCCTTTTCCATAAGAATGTTTACTTCCTACAACAATACCGCGTTTATAATCTTGAATAGCTGCAGCAAAAATTTCAGAAGCTGATGCCGAAAAATTATTAATCATTACAACAAGTGGGCCATCATATTGTACTTTTTTGTCTGGGTCTGGCAGAATTTCTGGATTTTTATTAGGCGCTTTTACTTGAACAACTGGTCCTTCAGGAATAAACAACCCAACCATTTTAACCACAGTTTCTAAAGAACCACCACCATTATCGCGTAAATCCATGATAAGTCCATCAATGTTTTGTGCTTTCAATTTTTCAATTTCAGCCGCAACATCTTTAAAAGCGTCACGATTTTCTTTATTTTCAAAACTAATATAAAATTTAGGTAAATAAATAATCCCAAATTTCTTTCCATCTTTCTCTACAATACTCGATTTAGCAAAGGTTTCTTCTGTTTCTACTTCATCTCTAATTATCGTAATCACTTTTATAGTACCATCAACTTTTTTAACTGTTAAACGCACTTCAGTTCCTTTTGGACCTTTAATTTTCTTCACTACATCATCTAAACGCATTCCAGCAATATCAAGAGGTTCTTCTTTACCTTGACCTACTTTTAAAATTAAATCCCCAGCTTCTAATTCTTTTCCTCTCCAAGCTGGACCACCCGAAATTAATTCCGATACTTCAACTCCAGATTCTTTCTTTTGTAATCGAGCTCCAATTCCTTGGAAAGTTCCGCTCATACTTACATCAAATTTTTCTTTATCATCTGGTGAAAAATAGAATGTGTGTGGATCAAAACGTTCTACAATTGAATTTAAAAAAATTGCAAACCAATCATCTCTTTCCAATTCTTTCTCAATAAAATCAAAATATTCATTTAATGATTTCAATGAATTTTCACGAGCTTCTTTTTCAATAGTTTCAAAAGATTTTACTTTGTAATTAGCGTCATCTTTCTTTTTATCTTCTTCAAGTTTTTGCTTATCTGTAATCGAAGAAAGAGCAGATAATTTCAATTGCTTTCTCCATCTGTCTACTAATTCAGATTTGTTTTTACTGAAAGGTAATTTTTCGTAATCTACATTGATGCTCTCTTTTGCATTAAAATCAAAAGGTTTCTCTAAGATAGACTCATAAATTTCTCTAGATTCTTTCATTCTTTTTAACAAACGAGCATTTGTTAAGTTAAAGAAAGTTAAATCTTTATTTTTAATCATGTCATCAATTTGAGTTTCATATTTACTGAACTCATCAATGTCACTTTGAAGAAAAAATCGTTTTGTAGGATCAATATTATTTAAATATTTACTGTACACTTTTTTAGAAAAATCATCGTTTAACTCAACCGGACTATAATGTCCTTTTTCTAAAACAAAAGACAACAACTCCAATAAAAGTTTGTCTTTCTCTGGATCATCTTTTTTTTCTCTAGGAATAAAACTCCACAGTATTGCTGATAAAGCAGTTACCAACAATATAACCTTATAATTTCTTTTCATAAATTCCACTATTCGTTTCATTGAAAAATTTTCAACTAAATTACACAAAAAATCATGCCATAAGTATGCAAAATACTATAATTTTTTGTTAAACCAATAAAAATTGTCATTCAAAAAAAAGGTTTCGGCATAAATTATTTAATTTAGCAAAAAATGTACGAAGAATGTCAAAACCACTTATATTAGTAACCAACGACGATAGTATTGTTGCACCAGGAATTCGCGCTTTAATTGAAGTTATGAAAGAACTTGGCGATGTGGTAGTTGTAGCTCCTGATAGCCCACAAAGCGCCATGGGTCACGCCATCACAATCAACAACACATTAAAACTAGAAAAAGTACATTTAGACAAAGACCTTGAACAAGAATACAGTTGCAGCGGAACACCAGTAGATTGTGTAAAAATTGCTGTAAACGAAATTCTAAAAAGAAAACCCGATTTATGTGTTTCTGGAATTAATCATGGTTCAAATTCATCGATTAATGTAATTTATTCAGGAACGATGAGTGCTGCAGTTGAAGCTGGAATCGAAGGAATTCCCGCTATCGGATTTTCGTTATTAGATTATAGTTGGGATGCAGACTTTGAACCAATAAAAAGTCATGTAAAACAAATAGCTTCAGAAGTTTTAAAAAATGGTTTGCCCGAAGGTGTGATTTTGAATGTGAATTTCCCAAAATTAAGCAAAGAAGAAATAAAAGGAGTGAAAATTTGTCGCCAAGCGAAAGCCATGTGGCAAGAAGAATTTGACAAAAGAACAAATCCACAAGGGAAAGAATATTATTGGTTAACCGGAAAATTTGTCAATTTAGATAAAGGAACTGATACGGATGAATGGGCTTTAGAAAACGGTTACATTTCGATTGTACCAGTGCAATTTGATTTAACAGCACATCATGCGATGCAACAATTAAATTCTTGGGAATTATAAATTTAGACGATTAGAAAATGAAATCACCACTAATAAAAAT
>NZ_JAKLJH010000195.1 GCF_023151265.1 Flavobacterium sp. | reverse complement strand
CTGATTTGCCGGATGAAATAAAATGATTTACTGCATCCTTTTTGAATTCCTCTGTATATGTTTCCCTTGTTTTTGGTCCCTTGGTCATTTTTATCCTCTTTTAAAGGCTAAAATTTCTACACTTTTTCGGGTACAGTTCAGTCTCCTGAATAGCTTGGATCAAGTTTTTTATTCGGACTTTTTAGCTTTGAGCATTTTCCTTGAACATAAGTTTGAGCAAATTTTTCTCCAAATCCTCTTGGAGCCGATATTTCAAAGACCCAAAGATTTGGATTTGCACTTATGTATTCGGTTCTAATATCTATGTATTGTTCGTAGGTTAACCCACCTCTTTCTATTAAATTACAAATCAAATGTTCATATTCATTAAAAGGGAAAATGGATTGGTCGTCATCAACCATTTGAAGAACTTCTTCAAGGTCACTTGCTGAACCAGAAAATGATTCAATAATTTTAGTTTTTAATTCTGTAAGTTCCATCGTTTGTTTTGATTATTTGTAAATAGTTTAAGTAGTCCGTTTCAGTAAATTCTTGCTTACTTGAAAAGTAATCAATGTGAATAGGAATTAACTCAAGGTCTCCTCTAAGAACCTTATGAGTTGAAAATAATTTTTTGAAAAGCCAGTTAATGATTTCACTATTTAACAGCAATGTTAGCTGTTCGGAAGTTATTTCAAGGTTTATTGGAATGAGAAGGTTGGCACTATTTAATATGTATCGTTGTTGGGTGTCGTAAAAAAAGCATAGATCAGTAGAGATAAATTTGTATATGAGTTTCTCTTTTGAAAGATACATTTCTAAGGGTGCTACCTGTTGAAAATTTGAAAAATCATCAAGTATGAATGTGCTTGGTTCTTTCAATCCCGATTTAGTTATATCTGAACCTTTATAAATCGGAATATATCCTTCTTTAGGTGTATCAATACAATATCTATCGTTATTGCCAGTTACAATTCCTAATGCCCAATTCGCCCTATCTTTGAGCGTAATATGCGGTATTGCATAGAGGCGATTGATTACCTGTGCTTCTGCTTCATTAGTCCAAAAGTTGAATATGCTTTTGGGGTTCTCGGTAAATGATTCTAAGGTTCTATTGAATGTTTTATCTTGTAAACAACATTCTATGAGGTCAAGTGAATTTGAGGATTGGTTCTCTATCACAATAGCCTGTGCCCTGGTTACCAACCCTTTGAATGCTTTACCATAATCTACAAAACGTAAAATTCTTTTTGACAATACTTTCCTTCGGATGTCTTCAAAAGTAGTGATGTTGAAAAATGCTTCTTGAATCAAGAAGCCTAAGAATCCATTGGGTTTAAGTATAGATAAACTTGCCCCCAAAAATAAAGAGGTTGTATCTAAACTGTTTCCACATTCGTATAATGTGGAATACTTCTCTTTGGTGGTTTTTTCAATTTTCTTGCCCCAGGGTGGATTAGTGAATATCAGATCAAAGGAATTATTTTCCCTGCTCATTTTGATTGCTTCTTGCAAAAAGTCGCCAACCTTTACATTTTCTGTTTCATAGCTGAACTCATCTTTTATTCTCTGCTTAGCGATTAAAACAGCATTTTCATCTATGTCAAACCCATACACATTTTCAGGTGCAACCCCTTGTTTGATTGCTTCAATTAGAAAATTACCTGAACCGCAGCAAGGGTCTAAAAATCTTAAATTGGGGGTAACTTTTATGTTCTTAAACAAATCTTTCACAATCCAAGATGGTGTGTAATATACCCCTACTTTGTTTCGATGTGAATCTGAGAGTGAGCTTTCGTATTCAATACCTATTCTTTCTCCTTTGAACTTTTTTATCAGTTCGCTTACTTTATCAGATACCTCTTTATGGTCGTGTTCGTCTTTCAGTAACTTATTAGCCCTTGAATTTAATTTTTCTTTGCCAGCTATCTCACTTATGAATTTCTCTAAAGACTCTTGAGAAATAACTCCCTTGCTAGATTGAATTAAGTAACCTGTCTTAATCCAATTCCTAATTGTTGCAGTTGATACATTAGCGGTTTTTGCCGCTTGTTCTATTGTAACTCCGAATGTTTCTACTTCACCAAATATGTTTATCTGCATAGCTCAAATGTCGTTAAAATTGTTGTTAAATCTTTAGGTGTCCGTCTTTTTAGCATTGCCTACAACGTTTTGCAGCTACCCGAAGGGCGGGATTTTTACCACTAAACTTAATTCGGAGAACTGAACTTTCGGCTACCACAAAACTGTCTGCGGAGCACGAAACCCCGCCTTTTGGGTAGGTGCTGTTAGCGGTACGGGCTTCTTTCTGTCCGTAGCTGTGTAGGTTAGTTCTTAGCATTACTTTTTTTAGTGTCAATAAATGTAAATAATTTTTGTAGATAGTCGTCAAACCGCAAAACATTATGTTGCCCTTTTGGTGTCCTAATTGGAGTTGGAAATTTTGTTGCTTTAACTATCTCTTCGAACGTAATTCTTAAACTATCTAAGTCAGCCCATTGATTTGGCTCTGCAACAATATAGTTTTTGTATTCGTCAGCAGTGAGTGATGAACTGCTTTTTAAACAACTGTTTGTCGTGATACATTTTTCAAATTGCTTGGATGTGCAATGGAAAATTCTTCTGCACTTCCAATTGTCCGTTTCGTGGTCGTCAGTTTGGCTATGATAGAAAGTCCCGATGATTGAATTAAGGTCAATAAGAAAGTTTGGTGTTTTTTGTCCGTGAGTTTTAGAATAATTGTTTTGCAAATCCTTGTAACGCCATTTGATTGGATGTGTCGAAGGTGTCGTAGAAATAATCACATTTTGTCTTGAAGGAAATTTATTGAGAGCAGAAACATAGTCCAACTTGAAACCAACCTTTGAGAAAATACTCATTGCCAACTTTTGCGATGAAAATTAATGTGTCGCCAATTTTTACTGCTCGTCTTGTCGGTGGTCTGCAAATGCCCCAACTTGGTGGATTGTCAAAACATGGGTCGTTACCAATGTCAATGATTTTACCATTAACAATTTGTCCGTGAAATACTATGAGAAAACTTTTATTCATTGCTTTGTTTTTGAAGTGCCCCCCTAAAACTGTAAAGAAAAAAATCATATTTTTTGTTTATTTTTAAATTGCAGAGGAGATAGTCCTCCTAAAGCTGAATGAGGTCTGATTGAATTGTACCGATCAATAAATTGAAAAATACTTTTGGC